>NZ_JODF01000042.1:0-61971 GCF_000717945.1 Streptomyces sp. NRRL S-920 | reverse complement strand
TCAGACTCTTTCGTGTCCGATTTCCTCGGTGCCTTTCCGGTTCCCGCTCCAGCCTTTCGGCTTTCGCGTTTCCCTTTCCGGCGGCTCCGACTTTATCAGGTCTCATTCGACTCTCTGACCACGGTCACCGCGAACATGCGGAACCAGACTCAGGGATACGATCTGATCGTGAAGGAGGTCGCCGAGCCAGGACGCTTGGCTGCGTCCCACGGCCTCAGGCAGGTTCCGACTCTACCTCTGCTGCCGGGCAGGCGCAAATCGTTTGTGCTGTGCTCCTACGTCCGTCAACCGGGATCTCTCGTGCGGAACCGGGACTTCTTATGACTTACGCTTCTGAGCAGTGCGTCGTCCAGGACAGGTAGCGACGGCGGCTACACATCTCCACCCCCTGGGAGGCATGCCATGACCAGTGTTTCGTCCCCGCTCGCCGGACGCGCCATTGGGCTCTCCGCAGTACCGGATCCCGTGTTCTCAGGTGCCATGGTCGGCCCTGGCACGGCCATCGATCCCGTGCGTGAGGCCTCCGTCGCCGTCTCGCCCGTGGACGGCATCGTCGTCTCTCTGCACCCCCACGCGTTCGTAGTGGTCGACGATCAGGGTCACGGCGTCCTGACGCATCTTGGCATCGACACCGTTCAGCTGAATGGCGAGGGCTTCGAGCTGCTCGTCAACAAGGGTGACACCGTGCAGCGCGGCCAGTCCGTGGTGCGCTGGGACCCGGCCGCCGTCGAGGCGGCCGGCAAGTCCCCGGTGTGCCCTGTCGTGGCGCTCGAGGCCACGGCCGAGTCTCTCTCCGAGTTGGTCGAGGACGGCGACGTGAAGGCCGGCGACGCGCTCTTCGGCTGGAAGTGACGTCATCGCCGTCGTTGACGGCAGGTAGGACAACCATCGCGGCGGCCGGGTCCGCCGCACTATCGGAGACGGGTGAGATGGAGACAACGCTGCGAGGCGTCGGTGTGAGCCACGGTGTGGCGATCGGCGAGGTTCGGCACATGGGCACGGCGGTTCTCGAGCCGCCGGCCAAGCAGATTCCCGCGGAGGAGGCGGAGCGCGAACAGGGGCGCGCCCGCCAGGCCGTGGAAGCTGTGGCGGCCGACCTGATTGCGCGCGGCAATCTGGCCGGTGGCGAGGCGCAGGCGGTGCTCGAGGCGCAGGCCATGATCGCCCAGGACCCGGAGCTGATGTCCGACGTCGACCGTCGCGTCACCGTCGGCAGCACGGCCGAGCGCGCCATCTACGACGCGTTCTCCCACTACCGCGAACTGCTGGCCGGTGCCGGTGAGTACATGGCCGGCCGCGTGGCGGACCTCGACGACGTGCGGAATCGTATCGTCGCGCGGCTGCTGGGCGTTCCGATGCCGGGCGTCCCCGACAGCGACGAGCCGTACGTACTGATCGCGCGGGACCTGGCGCCCGCGGACACCGCGCTGCTCGACCCGGCTCTGGTCCTCGGCTTCGTCACCGAGGAAGGCGGGCCCACCAGCCACAGCGCGATTCTCGCCCGTGCGCTGGGCGTGCCGGCCGTGGTCGCGCTGCCGGGTGCCGGGGAGCTTGCCGAGGGCACTGTCGTGGCCGTCGACGGCAGCACCGGTGAGATCTTCGTCGACCCGAGTGTCGAGAAGCGGGAGCAGCTGGAGGCCGCCGCTGCCGAGCGCAAGGCGGCGCTGGCGGCGTCGACCGGGCCCGGTGCGACGTCCGACGGGCACAAGGTGCCGCTCCTCGCCAACGTCGGCGGCCCCGCCGACGTACCCGCTGCCGTCGAGGCGGGTGCCGAGGGCGTCGGCCTGTTCCGTACCGAGTTCCTCTTCCTGGACGACAGCACCAAGGCGCCGTCCGAGGAGAAGCAGGTCGAGGCGTACCGCAAGGTGCTCGAGGCCTTCCCCGAGGGTCGTGTCGTCGTACGCGTGCTGGACGCCGGTGCCGACAAGCCGCTGGACTTCCTGACGCCGGGCGACGAGCCGAACCCGGCGCTCGGCGTGCGGGGCCTGCGGACGCTGCTCGACCACCCGGAGGTGCTGCGGACGCAGCTGACCGCGCTGGCCAAGGCCGCCGAGGGGCTGCCGGTCTACCTCGAGGTCATGGCTCCGATGGTCGCGGACCGCACCGATGCCCGGGCGTTCGCGGACGCGTGCCGCGAGGCCGGGTTGCAGGCGAAGTTCGGCGCGATGGTCGAGATCCCGTCGGCCGCTCTGCGTGCGCGCTCGATCCTTCAGGAGGTCGAGTTCCTCTCGCTGGGCACCAACGACCTCGCGCAGTACGCGTTCGCCGCCGACCGGCAGGTGGGTGCCGTGTCCCGGCTCCAGGACCCGTGGCAGCCCGCGCTGCTCGACCTGGTCTCGCTGTCCGCCGAGGCGGCGAGGGCCGAGGGCAAGAGCTGTGGCGTGTGTGGCGAGGCGGCGTCGGACCCGCTGCTCGCCTGTGTGCTGACCGGTCTGGGTGTCACCTCTCTGTCGATGGGTGCCGCGTCGATTCCTTACGTGCGGGCGACGCTCGGCAAGTACACGCTTGCCCAGTGCGAGCGTGCCGCGTCGGCGGCCCGTGCCGCGGACACGGCCGAGGAGGCCCGCAAGGCCGCGCAGGCCGTGCTGTCCGGCGAGTAGCCGTACGGTCGTTGTTCCGAGGGGCGTCCCGCCGATGTGGTGGGGCGCCCCTCGGGGCGTTCAGTGGGTGTGGCCCCTTTCCTGGTCGTCGCCCTCGAGGTGGGGCGCCGCGCAGTAGTCCACGCCGGATTCCGGGGCGACGAGGTCCCCCGAGATGGCGTCGGTGCAGTACGCGTCGAAGACCTCGGCCGCGGTGAGGGGCTTGAGCAGGCCGCCGTCCATGCGCCAGCCCTGGACGCGATCGCGGGCGCCGTCCGCGCTGGAGCGCAGCACCATGCCCACCGCGCGGTGGGTGGCGATGCCGACGGCGAGGACCGTGGCGAATTCCAGGGCCTCGGTCTCGTCGAGCAGCGCGGTGCCGTCGGCGTCGACTTCCACGTGCAGGGCGGCGAGGAGGGTCTCTGCGTCGGCGGGCACGCTGCACACCAGGTGCCGGGTGCCGGGACCCGGGGCGTCGAGGGCTCGGGTGATCAGTTCGGAGGCGCGGGCGAACGCTGCTCGTCCGAGGTCCTCGCCGCAGGTCGCGCAGGTCCCGGTGCGGGCGAGCACCGTCGTCGCGTACTCCCAGGTGGCCTTTCGGACCGCCTCGTCGACGAGGTCGGGCAGGAGATCGGCGAGGGGCTGGCCCTCGTAGGGAAGCGTGGGGCCGTCCGATGCCAGTTCGGCGGTGAAGCGGGTGCGGCTGCTCGGAGTGTCGGGGTCGAGGCCCGTGTCCTCGCAGTACGCCTCGTACTCCTCGGGGTCGAAGAGGGCGATCGTGGTGTGCCTGCCTTGGGAAGCGAGGGTCCTGAGCAGGGATTCGACCTGCTGGAGGTATGTCTCGTGGTCGTCGAAGGTGAAGGTGCGGTAGCGACGCATCGCCGCGAAGTCCTCCTCGTCGGCCAGCAGGCCGATGATTCCGGCGACTTCGCGGCGCAAGGCGCGTCGCATCGTGTCGGGTCGGGTGTGCGCCATGATTCCCCCTGCGCTCGGTCGATCAATGCTCACTCAGAGTAACCAGGGGCACTGACAACGGGCGCTGAGCTGCGGGGATGGGGGGTCAGGAGCGCTCGCGGAAGAGGTTCTCGTAGAAGCCGAGGAGGTCGAGGTTGTCGACCGAGCCGGGGTTGACCGCCTTGTTCAGCGGGGTGCCTTGGAGGAGGCGCTTCACCGGGACCTCGATGCGCTTGCCGGTGAGGGTGTGCGGGACGCCGGGGACCTCGATGATCTCGTCGGGGACGTGGCGCGGAGACAGCTGCTCGCGGATGGTCCGCTTGATGCGGTCCCGCAGGGCGTCGTCGAGGACCGCGCCGGGGGCGAGGTGGACGAAGAGCGGCATCCAGTAGCCGCCGTCCGGTTGTTCGACGCCGATGACGAGGGACTCACGGATTTCGGGCAGGCGCTCGACGGCTTCGTAGATGTCGGCGGAGCCCGTGCGGACGCCTTGGCGGTTGAGCGTGGAGTCGGAGCGGCCGTGGATGATCACCGAGCCGCGTGAGGTGAGGGTGATCCAGTCGCCGTGGCGCCAGACGCCGGGATAGGTGTCGAAGTAGCTGTCGTGGTAGCGGGTGCCGTCCTGGTCGTTCCAGAAGTGGATGGGCATGGACGGCATGGGGTTGGTGACGACGAGTTCGCCGACCTCGTCGGTGAGGGGTTTGCCCTGGGGGTCCCAGGACTGGAGGTCCGTGCCGAGGCAGGGTGCCTGGAGTTCGCCGATGTGGACGGGGAGGGTGGGTACGGCGCCGGCGAAGCAGGAGCAGACGTCCGTGCCGCCGCTGACCGATGCCATCCACAGGCCGCCGGGGGTGGCCGGGCTCTCGGCGAATTCGTCGTGCAGCCAGCGGAAGCCGTCGGGGGGCAGCGGGGAACCGGTGGTCGCGACGCATGTGACGCGGGAGAGGTCGAAGTCGCGGGCCGGGTGGACGTCCGCCTTGCGGCAGGCCATGACGTACGCGGCGGAGGTGCCGTAGAGGGTGGCGCCGGTGCGTTCGGCGATGCGCCACTGGGCGGCGGTGTCGGGGTAGCCGGGGCTGCCGTCGTACAGGACGATCGTGGTGCCCGTCAGGAGGCCGGAGACGAGGAAGTTCCACATCATCCAGCCGGTCGAGGTGTACCAGAAGAAGCGGTCGTCGGGGCCGAGGTCGCAGTGCAGGCCGAGCTGCTTGAGGTGCTCGACGAGGATGCCCCCTTGGGACTGGACGATCGCCTTGGGCAGGCCGGTGGTGCCGGAGGAGTACAGCACCCACAGGGGGTGGTCGAAGGGCACCGCTTCGTAGACGGGCGCGATGTCGGCCGAGGTGAGGGCCGACCATTCCAGGGCGCCTTCGGGGGCGTCGGTGCCGAGCAGCGGGATGTGGACGACCGCGCGGAGGGTGGGCAGTTCGGAGCGGAGTTCGGCGACGGTCTCGCGGCGGTCGTGTTCCTTGCCGCCGTAGCGGTAGCCGTCGACGGTGAAGAGTACGACGGGCTCGACCTGCTGGAAGCGGTCCAGGACGCTGCGGGCGCCGAAGTCGGGGGCGCAGGAGGTCCAGACGGCTCCGACGGCGGCGGTGGCGAGGAGGGCGACGACGGCTTGGGGGATGTTCGGCAGGTATCCGCTGACGCGGTCTCCCGGGCGTACCCCCAGGGTGCGCAGCTCCGCGGTCAGGGAGCCTACTTGGCGGCGCAGCTCGGTCCAGGTGACCGGCCGTGGGTCGTGGCTCTCGTCGACATGGAGGAGGGCGGGGGCGTCCGCGCGCGTGGGGTCGTCGGCGGCGCGTAGCGCGTGCTGCGCGTAGTTGAGGGTCGCTCCCAGGAACCACTGGGCTCCTGGCATCGAGCGCTCGCCCAGCACGCGCGCGTAGGGCGTGGAGAACTCGACGTCGAACCAGTCGGTGATGGCCTTCCAGAACGTTTCGAGTTCGGTCACCGACCAGTGGTGCAGCGTTTCGTAGCCGCCCTCGGCCGGGGCGCCGTAGTGCTCGGCGGCCCAGGCCTGGAACCGTGTGATCTGCGCTTCGGCGATCCTCTCCGGGCTCGGCTGCCAGAGCGGCGCAGGGTTCGCTGAGGACGTCATGGGGCGGCTCCCGGACTGTACGCGTCGTATGCGTGCGGAAGTGCGCACGTGCTGGGTGTGCGCGTGGACACGGCTGCTAGGGACGATGCCATGTGATCGACTTCCGCACCAGGGTGTGCCCCACACAGCGGGCCCGGTGGTGATGTGTCGTAGCCCCAGGTGAACGGCAGTTGAACGGACCACACGTGCGGCGTTTTCGGTGGCAGGGTGAGCAGCATGAACGGTCGTGACCTGGTGCGTTCGGTGAAAGCGGTGGGCATGGTGGGCACGGCGCAGGGGTTGCGCACGGTGCGTTCCTCCTGGCGCAGGTGGCGGGCCGACGCGGTGGGGCTGGCTCCTCGGCGTGCCGAGCGTGCCAGGGTGCCCGGTCCTGTGGCGGGAGTGGAGCCGGGGCCCGGTGGTGGGGTGGTGCGGTTCGCCCGCTCGGCGCTGCGGGTGCGGGTGACGGCCGGTGGGGCGGTCTTCTGGGGGTGGGACGGTGCGGAGCCCGAGCCCTCGTACGCGCTGTGGTGCGGGAGTCCTGAGCCGGACCCGCGGGCGGTCCTGGAGCCCGACAAGGAAGGCGGCT
Source organism: Streptomyces sp. NRRL S-920 (assembly GCF_000717945.1). NCBI lineage: Bacteria > Bacillati > Actinomycetota > Actinomycetes > Kitasatosporales > Streptomycetaceae > Streptomyces > Streptomyces sp. NRRL S-920. The sequence goes on along the minus strand of NZ_JODF01000042.1, from coordinate 55,769 downwards.
GGCGGGTGGTGTCGGAGCGCGCGACGGTGGTGGTGTCGCGTCAGGGCGCCGTCGAGCTGCGCACGCCCGGCGGTGTGATGCTGCGGCGTGATCTGCCGCCGCGCTGGTGGGAGCCTGCCGAGGGAGGCGCGGCGCGCTGGGTGCAGCGGTCGGAGGTGCCGGCGGACGCGCGGCTCTTCGGGCTCGGTGGGCGTGCTCGTGGGCCCCGGCTGCGGAGGGGGACGTACCGGCTGTGGAACACCGATCCCGGGGGGTCCTTCGGGCCCGGGGACGATCCGCTGTACATCACCATGCCGGTGCAGATGGTGGTGTCCGACGCCGGTACGCATCTGGTCTTCCACGACAACACGTGGGAGGGCGAGGTCTCGGTGCGTGAGGGCGAGGAGGGAGCGGGGTCGGGCCACGACCGGGCCGGCTCGTGCGAGGTGCGGATGGAGGGGGGTCCGCTGCGGTGCTGGGCGATGGTCGGCACTCCCGCGCGCGTGCTGCACACCTGGGCGGCGTTGACGGGTCCCCCCGCGGTGCCGCCCGCGTGGGCGCTCGGGCACCATCACGCGCGGTGGGGGTTCGGCAGCGAGGAGGAGGTGCGGCGGATCGTCGCGGGCTATCGGGAGCACGGCCTGCCCCTGGATGCCGTCCATCTGGACATCGATCACTACGAAGCGCATCAGGTGTTCACCGTCGACAAGGAGCGCTTCCCGAAACTGCCGCAGTTCGCGGACGAGTTGCGCCGGGAGGGAATCCGGCTCGTGTCGATCGTGGATCCGGGGGTGAAGGCCGAGGCGGGCGTCGAGCTGTACGACAGTGGGGCGGCGGTCGACGCTTTTGTGCGGGACGCGGCGGGGCGGCTAGTGCGCGGTGTCGTGTGGCCCGGTGAGGCGGTGTATCCGGATTTCACCGACCCCCGCACGCGGGAGTGGTGGGGCCGCCGGTACGAGGAGCGGCTCGACCAGGGTTTCGCGGGGTTCTGGCACGACATGAACGAGCCGGTGTCGTTCGCGGCGTTCGGTGAGGCGACGCTACCCCGTTCGGCGCGGCACTGTCTGGAGGGGCGTGGCGGCGACCACCGGGAGGCTCACAACGTATACGGGCTGGCGATGGCCCGTGCCGGGTACGAGGGGTTGCGTGAACTGCTCCCCGAGGAGCGGCCCTTCTTGTTCTCGCGTTCCGGGTGGGCGGGGATGCAGCGCTACGGAGGGACGTGGTCCGGCGATGTGACCTCGAACTGGCCCGGGTTGCGGGCGTCGCTGTCGCTGGTGTTGGGGCTCGGGCTGTGCGGTGTGCCGTATTCGGGTCCCGATGTGGGCGGGTTCGACGGCAGTCCCTCTCCGGAGCTGTATCTGCGCTGGTTCCAACTCGGTTCGTATCTGCCGCTGTTCCGTACGCATGCGGCGATCGACGCGGGGCGGCGCGAGCCCTGGGAGTTCGGTGCGGAGGTGCTGGGGCACGCGCGCGTGGCGCTCGTCGAGCGCAGGCGGTTGCTGCCGTACTTCGTGACGCTCGCCCAGCTGGCCAGGCGCACGGGTGCGCCGTATGTGCGGCCCGTGTGGTGGGGCAGCCCGGAGGACAGGGCGCTGCGCGACTGTGAGGACGCGTTCTTGCTCGGGGACTCCTTGCTGGTGGCGCCGGTGCTGGAGAGCGGGGTGCGGGAGCGGTTGGTACGGCTGCCGCCGGGGCGCTGGTACGACACGGCGACCGAGGAGGCGTACGAGGGGCCTGGGCAGGTGCTCCTGGACGCGCCGTTGTCGCGCGTTCCCGTACTCGCGCGGGCGGGCGCGGTACTGCCCGTGCGGGGGCGCGATGGGGCCCTTGAGCTGGAGGTGTGGGCCCCGGCGGTGGGGCGTACGGGCGGGGGCCCGGTGATCGCCGATGCCGGTGACGGGTGGGAGGAGCCGGAGGTCGAGCGGTTCACCACGCGGTGGAGCGGGGGGCGTGTGGTCGTCGAGAGAGACGGGGGCGGGGCCGTGCGGTGGCCGGTGCGGGTGCGGGGGCTCACCGGGTGAGGGCCACGGGGCTCGCCGCGGCCTCTGGAGGGCCGCTGGACGTCTCGCTCCGGTGTTGCTGAGCGGGCCTGCCCCGGTGGCGTCCGAGCGGCCGCCAGTGGAAGCCCTCTCGGGGCCCCGGCCGGGGGGCGGCCGGGGCGGTGGCGTGGGTCAGATGTAGCGGCCCTCGAACCACGCGCGTGCCGCCAGGGTGTGCAGCGGGAAGGCGAGTTCTTCGGGGCGGCGCAGCACGTGCCAGCCTTCGGTCTCGTCCGTCGACGCGGAGGCCGGCAGGTCGGCGGCAGGGCGTTCGGGGAGGAGGCCGAGGAGCAGGAGGTAGCCGTCGGGGGCGCTCAGCGCGTCGATGAGGCGCACATCGCGGCTCTGGGCGCCGATGCCGGTCTCCTCCTTGAGTTCGCGTACGACCGCGTGCCGCCAGTCCTCCCTGTCGTCGATGAAGCCGCCGGGGAGGGCGATGCCTCCGGGGGCGGGAGCGATGCTGCGGGTCACGACGACCAGGCCGGTGCCTTGTGTGTCGTAGACGGGCTGGAGGGCCACCGCTACGGGGAGCGGGTTGCGGTAGGCCACGGCTCCGCAGGCGGCGCAGGTGCGGGGCCCGGCGGAAGGCTGGTCTTCGTAGGACGCTCCGCAGCTCGAACAGTGGGAGCCCGGGGCGGAGTTGGCGAGGTGTGGGGATGCGGACACGCCGCGGACTGTATCCGATCTCCGCGGCGTCGGTCTTCCCTGGTGGGCGGTGATCCTGATAGACGCAGGGAGCATGACAGCTTTTGCCCCCGCTCTACGGAAACTCGCCGTCTCCGCCGCCGCCCTGCTGGCGGTGGTGGGCGCCCCCTCCCCCGCGCACGCGAAGCCCGAGCCGAAGGCTCCCGAGGAGTTCGTGGCGTTGCGTGACGTCGACCCGACGATCATCCAGGAGATCCGGTACGTCACGCCGCACAACTTCGTGGGCGAGCCCATCGACGGCTACAAGAAGCCGATGTGCATCCTTACCGAACCCGCCGCGAAGGCACTGCGCAAGGCGCAGCGCGGGCTGTTGCGCAAGGGCTACTCCCTGAAGGTGTACGACTGCTACCGGCCGCAGCGGGCCGTGGACCACTTCGTGCGCTGGGCCGAGGATCTCGGTGACGCGCGCATGAAGGCGGAGTTCTATCCCCGTGTCGACAAGACGCGGTTGTTCGCGGACGGCTACATCGCGGAGAAGTCCGGGCACAGCCGGGGTTCCACGGTGGATCTGACCGTCGTGAAGCTTCCGGCGGTGCCGACGCGTCCCTACGTCCCCGGGGAGCCGCTGACGCCCTGTTACGGCCCGCGGGGTGAGCGTTTCCCGGACAACTCCGTGGACATGGGGACGGGGTTCGACTGCTTCGACACGCTGTCGCACACGGATGATCCGCGCGTCACGGGGAAGCAGCGGGCCCACCGCGAGCTCCTGAGGGGGGCGCTGGCCAAGGAGGGCTTCGTCAATCTGCCCGAGGAGTGGTGGCACTTCACGCACAAGCCCGAGCTGTTTCCCGACACCTACTTCGACTTCCCGGTGTCCCGGAGGTCGCTGGCGGGCCACTGACGGACGGATCGTGCCCTCGGAGTGCGACCGGGGCCACCCCCGTCGGCCCCGGTCGCGCTCTCCGTAGTCTCCGACTTTTGCTCCCTCTGACGAAATCCGGTTGCCCGTGGCACACTTCTGACAGGCCGTCAGGTTCGGCGGAGCCCGCGCCCATGGAGGAGCCTTGTCTCGTACACGCACCCCTGTAGTGGCCGACTGGTTCGCCGGGGAGGGGGAGAGCTTCCGCCTTCTGGGCACGCGCTGTTCGGCGTGTACGTGTGTCTTCTTCCCGCGTGAGGACGGCTTCTGCCGCAACCCCGGATGCGAGGGCGGCGCACTGGTCGAGGTGGCGCTGTCGCGGCGCGGGCGCGTCTGGTCGTACACCGACGGACGCTATCGCCCGCCCGCGCCCTATGCCTCCGATCCGGAACTCCCCTGGCAGCCCTACACGTTGATCGCTGTGGAGCTGGAGGCGGAGCGCATGGTGGTGCTGGGCCAGGGGGCTCCCGGCGTCTCGGTCCGCGACCTGGAGGTCGGCATGGAGGTCGAGGTCGTCCCCGGGGTGCTCGACGAGGACGGCGAGACGACGTGGACCACATGGCACTGGCGGCCCGTGGGGGTGAGCGCATGAGCGGTGAGGTGGCGGTGCTCGGTGCGGGCATGCACCCCTGGGGCAAGTGGGGGCGCGGCTTCGTGGAGTACGGCGTGGTGGCGGCGCGCGAGGCCCTCGCGGACGCCGGGGTCGACTGGCGTGACGTGGGCTCGATCGTCGGCGCGGACACGGTCCGGGGCGGCTATCCCGGCTTCGTCGCCGGGGCCACGTTCGCCAGGGCGCTCGGCTGGCAGGGAGCGCGGGTCGCGAGCGTGTACGCGGCGTGCGCGTCCGGCGCCCAGGCCATCGCCGCCGCGCGTGCGCAGATCCTCGCGGGGCTGGCCGACGTGGTCCTGGTGGTCGGTGCCGACGCGGCACCCAAGGGGTTCTTCCGGCCCGCCGGCGGGGACCGGCCCGATGACCCCGACTGGCTGCGGTTCCGCGTCCTCGGGGCGACCAACCCCGCGTACTTCGGGCTCTACGCACGCCGCCGGATGGCCGTGCACGGGGACACCCTGGAGGACTTCGCCCAGGTCAAGGTGAAGAACGCGGCGGCGGGCGTGCTCAACACCAACGCCCGGTACCGCAAGGCCGTCACCGCCGAGGAGGTGGCCGCCTCCGCCGTCGTCGCCGACCCGCTGCGGCTGCTCGACATCTGCGCCACCTCCGACGGGGCCGCGGCCCTCGTGCTCTCCAGCATGGAGTTCGCGCGGCGGCACGGCGCGCCGGATCCGGTGCGCATCCGCGCGGTGTCCACGGTGACGCCGACCTATCCGACGACGGTGCTGGACCTGCCCGACATCGCCACGGACTCCGCGTCGGCCGTGGCCCCGGCCGACGGGACGTTCCGTGCGTCCATCGCGCGTGCGGCGTACGAAGAGGCGGGCATAGGCCCCGAGGACGTATCCCTGGCGGAGGTGTACGACCTGTCCACCGCTCTCGAACTCCAGTGGTACGAGGATCTGGGGCTCTGCGCCGAGGGCGAGGGAGCCAAGCTGCTGCACGACGGGGCGACGTCCGCGGGCGGCCGGGTGCCGGTGAACACCAGTGGCGGGCTCGCCTCCTTCGGAGAGGCCGTGCCGGCGCAGGCGATCGCCCAAGTGTGCGAGATAACCTGGCAGTTGAGGGGGGCGGCAGGGGCCCGGCAGGTGGCGGGCGCGCGCGTGGGGGTCACCGCGAACCAGGGCCTTTTCGGCCACGGCTCATCGGTCGTCGCGGTCCACTGATCCACTTCGGGGGCGCTCCGGAGGAAGGCGCCACACCGGTTAAGCAGTGCCGTCCGCGACCTTGACGCTCCATCACCACCGGTGAACACTTCCGGGTGTCAGTCGGCGTCGCCGCACCTCGGCTCCACGCGCGCGCAGAGCCTCTGCGCGCTGCAAAGGCCCCTGCGAAGGGCCTGGTCAACGGGTCATCCCCCATGGGCGATACGACTGCCACGGCACGCTCGTCATGGGCGCCAGGCGGGGCGCGGGAGACTCCCTGCCCTCGGCTGCACCAGGCGGGCGCATTCCGCCAGTAGTCGTGGAAACGCACCCTGCACGGAGTACCGGGGCGCACCGCCCCGGGGGAGGGCCTAGGAGCCGCCATGTACTCAAATGGGGACATCTTCGTCGGTGAGGTCATCGGCACCGCGATTCTGATTCTGCTCGGCGCCGGTGTGTGCGCCGCCGTCACGCTCAGCCACTCGAAGGCGAAGGCCTCCGGATGGGTCGTCATCGCCTTCGGGTGGGGTTTCGGGGTGCTCGCGGGCGCGTACACCGCGGGCCCGCTCTCCGGGGGCCACCTCAATCCCGCCGTCACGCTCGGCATCGCCATCGACACCGGCGACTGGGGCGAGGTGTGGGTCTATCTGCTTGGCCAGATGGTCGGCGCGATGCTCGGCGCCGTCCTCGCGTACCTCGTGTATCTCGCGCAGTTCAACGCCAATGTCACGCGCAGCGTCAAGGACAAGGTGACCAGCGCGCACGAGCCGACGCCGACGCTCGGCATCTTCTCCACCATCCCGGAGATCAGGAACCCGGTCGCCAACCTCATCACGGAGGTCATCGCGACCCTCGCGCTGGTGCTGCCGATCCTCGCCTTCGGGCTCACCGAGGGGCTCGGCGAGTCCGGTACGCAGACGCTGATCGTGGCGTTCCTCGTCGTCGGCATCGGGCTCTCCCTGGGCGGCCCCACGGGCTACGCCATCAACCCCGCGCGCGACCTCGGCCCACGCATCGTGCACGCGTTCCTGCCGATCCCCAACAAGGGTACGTCCGACTGGAGTTACGCCTGGATTCCGGTGGCCGGACCGCTGATCGGCGGAGCCCTCGCGGGCCTCATCTACAACGCAGCCTTCTGAGTCGTCTCATCAAGGGGTAGCCATGCCGGACAGCTCCGAGAAATTCGTCGCCGCGATCGACCAGGGCACCACCTCGAGCCGCTGCATCATCTTCGACCGCGACGGCGCGATCGTCGCCGTGGACCAGCGCGAGCACCGCCAGATCTTCCCCAAGCCCGGCTGGGTGGAGCACGACGCCACCGAGATCTGGTCCAAGGTGCAGGCGGTGGTCGCGGGGGCGATCGCCAAGGCCGGCCTGCGTGCCGACCAGGTGAGCGCGCTCGGCATCACCAACCAGCGCGAGACGACGGTCCTGTGGGACCGCGCCACGGGCAAGCCCGTGCACAACGCCATCGTCTGGCAGGACACCCGCACGTCGGCACTCTGCAACGACCTGGGCGGCACGGACGGGCAGGACCGTTTCCGCGAGCAGACCGGGCTGCCGCTCGCGAGCTACTTCTCCGGGCCCAAGGCCGCCTGGCTGCTCGACAACGTGCCGGGGCTCAGGGCGCGCGCCGAGCGGGGTGAGATCGCCTTCGGGACCATCGACTCCTGGCTGATCTGGAACCTCACGGGCGGCACCGACGGCGGCAAGCACGTCACCGACGTCACCAACGCGGGCCGCACCATGCTGATGAACCTCCAGACGCTCCAGTGGGACCCGTCGATCCTGTCGGCGATGAACATCCCCGAGGCCGTCCTGCCGGAGATCAGGTCGTCGTCGGAGGTGTACGGCACGGCGGTGGGGCAGCTCTCCGGAGTGCCCGTCGCGTCCGCGCTCGGCGACCAGCAGGCGGCCGTGTTCGGGCAGGCCTGCTACGACACGGGGACCGCCAAGAACACCTACGGAACGGGCAGCTTCCTGCTGCTCAACACCGGCAACCGGCCCGTGCCCTCGAAGAACGGGCTGCTCACGACCATGGGATACAAGATCGGCTCCGAGGCGCCCGTGTACTGCCTGGAGGGGTCCATCGCGATCACCGGCGCCCTGGTGCAGTGGTTCCGCGACCAGCTCGGCATCATCCGCAGCGCGGACGAGATCGAGACCCTCGCAGCGAGCGTGGACGACAACGGCGGGGCGTACATCGTGCCGGCGTTCTCCGGTCTGTACGCGCCGTACTGGCGTTCGGACGCGCGCGGCGTCGTCACCGGGCTCACCCGGTACGTCACCAAGGCGCACCTGGCGCGCGCGGTCCTGGAGGCCACCAGTTGGCAGACCCGTGAGGTCGTCGACGCCATGTACCAGGACTCGGGGGTGCCGATCACGACCCTCAAGGTGGACGGCGGCATGACCAAGAACAATCTGCTGATGCAGCATCAGGCGGATGTCCTCGGGGTGCCGGTGATCCGGCCTAAGGTCTCCGAGACGACCTGCCTGGGCGCGGCGTACGCGGCCGGGCTCGCGACCGGTGTGTGGAACGACCTCGATGAGCTGAAGGCGCACTGGCAGCAGGACGTCGAGTGGTCGCCGCGGATGGACGCGGCCACGCGCGACAAGGAGTTCCACAACTGGCACAAGGCGGTGGAGCGGAGCTTCGGCTGGCTGGAGGACGGCGAGGGCTGAGCCGAGCGGAGCCGCGGCCCGTACCCCGGTCGGCGGGGGTACGGGCCGTACCGGCGCACGCGCCGGTCAGGTGGTCGCGGGCTCCCTGGCCGCGGCGGCCGCCTGCATCGCGTGTTCGACGACGCCGATGAGGACGTCCTTGACGGACTCGCGGTCGCGCGCGTCGCACAACACGACGGGCACCGACTCGTCGAGGTCGAGCGCCTGGCGGACGGCGTCGGCGGGGTAACGGGAAGCGCCTTCGAAGCAGTTGACGCCCACCACGAAAGGTATGGAGCGCCGCTCGAAGTAGTCGACGGCGGCGAAGCAGTCCTCAAGGCGCCGGGTGTCGGCGAGGACCACGGCGCCGAGCGCCCCCGTCGCCAGTTCGTCCCAGAGGAACCAGAAGCGGTCCTGGCCGGGAGTGCCGAAGAGGTACAGGACCAGGTCCTCGCGCAGGGTGATGCGGCCGAAGTCCATCGCCACTGTGGTGGTGTGCTTGCCCGCGACGCCGCGGGTGTCGTCGAAGGGGCGCCCCGCCTCGCTGAGGGCCTCCTCCGTGCGCAGCGGCCTGATCTCGCTGACCGCGCCGACCAGGGTCGTCTTGCCGACGCCGAAGCCTCCCGCCACCAGGATCTTCAGCGTGACCGGCTCGACGGGGGCCTTGCCGCGCTCAGAACGCCTGAAGATCATCGCTCACTTCTCCTGGATCAGTACCTGCATCAGTGGTGTCGCGGGGGGCCGGTCCGTATCCGCCGCCGCCGGGGGTTTCGATCACGAGTACGTCGTCGGGGCCCAGGTCGGCCGAGTCGCTGCCGCCCAGCTCCGTCACGGTGCCGTCCGCTCGCTCCACCCGGCCCGCGCCGAGTGCGCCGGGGGCGCCGCCCGCCATGCCGTACGGCGGGACCCTGCGGTGCTGGGCCAGGGTCGACACCGTCATCGACTCACGGAAGCGGATGCGGCGCACTGCCCCGTCGCCGCCGCGCCACCTCCCGCTGCCGCCGCTGCCGCGCCGCACGGCGAACTCCTCCAGGATGACGGGCAGCCGCCACTCCAGGACCTCGGGGTCGGTGAGGCGCGAGTTGGTCATGTGGGTCTGTACGACGGATGCCCCCGCGAAGCCGTCGCCCGCTCCGGAGCCGGAGGCCACCGTCTCGTAGTACTGGTGACGGGCGTTGCCGAAGGTGACGTTGTTCATCGTGCCCGAGCCCTCGGCCTGCACGCCGAGGGCGGCGTAGAGCGCGCCCGTGATGGCCTGGGAGGTCTCCACGTTCCCCGCGACGACCGCCGCGGGCGGCTCGGGGGCGAGCAGGGAGCCGGGCGGCACGATGATGCGCAGGGGGCGCAAGCAGCCGTCGTTGAGCGGGATGTCGTCGTCGACAAGGGTGCGGAAGACGTACAGGACCGCCGCGTTGACGACCGCGAAGGGTGCGTTGAAGTTCGTGGCGAGCTGAGGGGACGTACCGGTGAAGTCGACGGTCGCGGAGCGTTCTTCGCGGTCCACGGTGACGCGGACGTGGAGGGTGGCACCCGAGTCGGTTTGATAAGCGAACTCGCCCTCTTCAAGGACGTCGATGACGCGGCGGACGGATTCTTCGGCGTTGTCCTGGACGTGTTTCATATACGCCTGGACGATGTCGAGTCCGAAGTTGTCGATCATCCGGGCGACTTCGTCGACGCCCTTCTGGTTGGCCGCGATCTGGGCGCGCAGGTCGGCGAGGTTGGTATCGGGGTTACGGGAGGGGTAGGGGGCGTCGGTGAGCAGGCGCCGGGTCTCGGCCTCGCGGAAGCGGCCCTCTTCTACAAGAAGCCAGTTGTCGAAGAGGATGCCCTCCTCGGCGACGGTGCGGCTGTCGGCGGGCATGGAGCCCGGGGCGATGCCGCCGATCTCGGCGTGGTGGCCGCGCGAGGCCACATAGAAGAGGATCTTCGGAGGTTTCGTCGTGGTGGCGTGCTCGAAGACCGGCGTGATGACCGTGACGTCGGGCAGGTGGGTGCCGCCGTGGTACGGGTCGTTGACGGCGTAGGTATCGCCGGGCCGCATAGCGCTGCCGCGGCGTTCGATGACCTCCTTCACGCTCGTGCCCATCGACCCCAGGTGGACGGGGATGTGCGGGGCGTTGGCGACGAGGTTGCCGTCGGGGTCGAACAGGGCGCACGAGAAGTCGAGCCGCTCCTTGATGTTCACCGACTGGGCGGTGGACTCCAGGCGGGCGCCCATCTGTTCGGCGATGGACATGAAGAGGTTGTTGAAGACTTCGAGGAGGACGGGGTCGGCGGCGGTGCTCGCGCTGGAACTCTCCGGCTCCGCGACACGATCCATGAGCAGGTGTCCGGTGTCCGTTGTGACCGCCTGCCAGCCGTCGTCCACGACGGTCGTCGCGCCTGCCTCGGTGATGATCGCGGGCCCGGTGACGATGTCCCCGGGGGGCAGTTGTTCGCGGCGGTGCAGGAGTACGTCGCGCCAGGCGCCCCCGGTGTGCAGCCGGACGCTCCGCGGGGCGCCGGCTGTCACCTGGCCGGCGAGGGTGGAGAGGTCGGGCGGCTCGGTGAGCCCGGTGGCCTCCACGGAGAGGGCCTCCACGACGACGGGGCGGTCCAGGGTGAAGGAGTAGGTGGCGCGGTGGCGGTCCTCGAAGGCGCGGATCATGGTGTCCGGCTCCGTGAGTTCCACGGTGAGGGCGGTGTCGGTGCCGTCATAGCGCAGTTGGGCGCGGCGCGTGACGCGTACGCGGTCGAGGGGCACGTCCTCGGCCAGGAGTTCGGCGCGTGCGGTGTTCTCCAGGTCGTCCGCGGTCTTGCGGATGTGCGGCATGGCGGCGGCGTCCAAGGGGGTTTCCACGGACTGTTCCCGCATCGACGTGATGTCGGCCAGGCCGATGCCGAGGGCGGAGAGGACGCCGGCCATCGGGGGGACGAGCACGGTTCTGATACCGAGCGAGTCGGCGACCATGCACGCGTGCTGGCCGCCCGCCCCGCCGAACGTGGTGAGGGCGTAGCGCGTGACGTCGTGGCCCTTCTGGACCGAGATGCGCTTGACGGCGCCCGCGATGTTGGCGACGGCGATGCTCAGATAGCCCTCGGCGACCTGCTCGGGCGTGCGCTCGTCACCCGTCGCGTCGTGGATCTCGCGGGCGAGGGCGGCGAAGCGGTCGCGTACGAGCGCCTCGTCCAGGGGCTGGTCACCGTCCGGGCCGAACACCGCGGGGAAGTGGGCGGGCTGGACACGGCCGAGGGCGATGTTGGCGTCGGTCACGGTGAGCGGGCCGCCGCCCCGGTAGCTCGCGGGGCCGGGATCGGCGCCCGCCGAGTCCGGCCCCACGCGGTAGCGGCTGCCGTCGAAGTGGAGCACGGAACCGCCGCCCGCGGCGACGGTGTGGATGTCCAGCATGGGGGCGCGCAGGCGGACCCCGGCGATCCGCGTGGTGAAGACGCGCTCGTACTCACCCGCGTAGTGCGAGACGTCCGTCGACGTGCCGCCCATGTCGAAGCCGATGACGCGGTCGAATCCGGCGAGCCGCGACATGCGGGCCATGCCGACGATGCCGCCTGCCGGGCCGGACAGGATGGCGTCCTTGCCGCGGAACTGGCCCGCTTCGGTGAGCCCGCCGTTCGACTGCATGAACAGGAGCCGTACGCCGTGGAGTTCATCGGCGACGTGCTGGACGTAGCGGCGCAGGACCGGCGAGAGATAGGCGTCCACGACCGCGGTGTCTCCGCGCGGGACGAGCTTCATGAGGGGGCTGACCTCGCTGGAGAGCGAGACCTGCGGGAAGCCGGTGCGGGTGGCGAGTTCGCCGATGGCCCGTTCGTGGGCGGGGTGGAGGTGGCTGTGCACGCAGACGACGGCCAGGGAGCGGATCCCGTCGTCGTACGCCTTCTGTAAGGCCCCGCTCAGGCCGTCCAGGTCGGGGGCGCGCAGGACCTCGCCGTCGGCGGTGACGCGCTCGTCGACCTCGATGACACGTTCGTAGAGGAGTTCGGGGAGGACGATCTCGCGGGCGAAGATCCGCGGCCGGTTCTGGTAGGCGATGCGCAGGGCGTCGCCGAAGCCGCGGGTGATGACCAGGGCGGTGGGCTCGCCCTTGCGCTCCAGGAGGGCGTTGGTGGCGACGGTGGTGCCCATGCGGACGGCGTCGACGGTCGCGTCCTCGGCGCCGCCCGTGCGGTCGAGCAGTTCGCGGATGCCCGCGACAGCCGCGTCGCGGTAGCGGCCCGGGTTGTCCGACAGGAGCTTGTGCGTGAGGAGCCGGCCGTCGGGGCCGCGCGCGACGATGTCCGTGAAGGTGCCGCCCCTGTCGACCCAGAACTGCCAGCCAGTCACGTCCACACTCCCGCTTCCGCGCTGTTCAGAGCGCCCGGAGGCCGCTGATCACGTCGCGCAGAATACTCTCGTCCGGTAGCTCGGCGGGGGGCACGGGACGCGTCACATGCACCAGTTCGTCGTCCACCAGGTCCCCGATGAGAACGCGGATCACGCCGATGGGCAGATCGAGTTCAGCCGCCAGTTCGGCGACGGATTGCGGCGTGTCGCGGCACAGCTCGACGATGTCGACGTGCTCCGGGGACAGCGTCTGGTCCGCGTCCGGGGCGTCGGCGGCCCCGGGCTCGGCGATGACGACCGCGATCAGGTCGAGGCGGTGCTGGGCGGGGCTGGTGGTGCGACCGCGCGTCATGGCGTACGGGCGCACCACGGGGCCTGCGTCGTCGTCGAACCAGCGGGGCGTCTCCTGTGGCCCCGCTGCCCCTGCCGTCCCGGGTGTCGCGGGTATCCCCCGCCGTGCCTGCGTCCTGTGCGTCCCTCGACCTTCGTCGCTCATGACCTCCCACTACCCTCCCGCGGGCAGGTCCGTGCGTGGTGCCGTACCCAGATGCACACCCACCCTCTTGACCAGCAGTGTCATCTCGTACGCCACGAGGCCGACATCGGAGTCGGCGTCGGACAGGACGGCGAGGCAGCTGCCGTCGCCCGCGGCCGTGACGAAGAGGAACGCGTCGTCCAGTTCGACCACGGTCTGGCGGACCCGGCCCGCCTCGAAGTGCCGGCCCACGCCCTTGGCGAGGCTGTGGAACCCGGAGGCGACGGCGGCGAGGTGCTCGCTGTCCTCCCTCGTCAGGTCCTTGGACACGCCGGTGGGCAGGCCGTCCCCGGAGAGTACGAGTGCCTTGCGGATGCTGGCGACGCGCTGCACCAGGTCGTCGAGGAGCCAGTTCAGCTCACCCTGCCCCCCGGTCGTGGCGGTGCGTGCGTCGGCCTTCGGTGCGGTCATCGACCGTTCCCCTCAGATGTCGTTCCTGGTGCTGTGCCGCCCGTGGCGTCGTCGCCCGCGGCGTTCTCGTCGCGGCCGCGCTGCCAGCCCCGCTGAAGCGAGGCCATGCGGCTGCGTACCTCGTCCGCGTCACGCTCCTCCGGCCGGCTCCCGGCACGGTCGGAGCGGCGGTCGGGGCCGTCCTTCAACTGGGGGGCGAGGCTGGCCTGCCGGACCCGGCGGGGCAGTCCGCCGCCCAGGGCGGTCGTGGTGGTGGTGGTGCGGTCGCGGCCGGCGTCCGCGGAGGGCGCCGGGGCGGGGCGGGGGCCGGGCACGGCTCCGGACGGAGTGGTGCGGCCCTGGCCGGTGCGGGCGGGATCGCGTTCCTGGCTGATGCCGTCCGGGGCGGTGCGGGCGGGGCCGCGTTCCTGGCCGATGCCGTCCGGGCCGGTGCGGGCGGGCCCGCGCCGTTGGCTGACGCGGTCCGGGGCGGCGCCGCCCTGGGGGCCTGTACGGCGGGTGCGGCGGGGCAGCTCCGGGGCCGCGTCGGCGGCGGTGACGTCCCGGTGCGGCGGGGACAGATCGGGCCAGCCGGAGCGCCTGCGGGGCTGTGTGGGCTCCGGAAACTCGTCCTCGGCCGCCGGGGCCAGGGGCCTGTCCTGCGACCTGGGGCGCGGCACGGGGCGGCCGTGCGAGCTGACCAGCTTGGGGGCCCCGCGGCGCGGCAGCGGCACGAGTCCGCCGGACCGGGCGTCCTCGGCCGGGTCGTCGTCGGGGCGGGCCTGCGGCGCGTCTCGGCGGGTGGGCTCGGCGCGGCCGGCCTCGCGGTCGTCGCGGGCCTGCTGGTGCTGCTCGCCGGGGGTGCCGGTGACGCGGCGGCGGGGGCGGAAGAGACCGCCCTGCTCGCTGTCGTCGTCGCCGAGCGCGCCGGGGAAGGCGTCGAGGTCGGCGAGGCCGACGGGCGCCTCCAGCTCCACGGGGCCGTCGAGCACGGAGGCGGGCAGTCCGGGCAGTTGCACGGGCACCTGGGCCAGGGCCGCCGCGCGGTCCGCCGCCTTGTCGGTGCGCACCGGGTGGTCCTTGCCCTGCTGCCGGTCGAGGCGGAAACCGACACCGCCGGTGTCGGGGACGTCGTCGGTGAGCAGGGCCTCGGGGATGAAGACGACGGCGGTCGTGCCGCCGTACGGAGAGGGTTGCAGGGAGACGCGGACCCGCTGGCGTTGCGCGAGCCTGCTGACGACGAAGAGGCCGAGCCTGTCGGTGTCGGACAGCTCGAACTCGGGGGTCTCCGCGAGCCGTAGGTTGGCGTCCAGGAGCGCGTCGGCGGCCATGCCGAGCCCCCGGTCGTGGATCTCCAGGGTGAAGCCGTTGGCGACGTGCTCACCCAGCACCTGCACGGCGGTGTGCGGGGGCGAGAACACCGTGGCGTTCTCCAGGAGTTCGGCCATCAGATGGGTGAGGTCGGCGACGGCGGGGCCGGTGACCGCGATGCGGGGCAGGCGGCGTACCTCGATGCGTTCGTAGTCCTCGACCTCGGCGACGGCGGCGCGTACGACGTCCATGAGCTGGACGGGCTTGCGCCACTGCCGCGAGGGGGCGGCTCCGGAGAGGATCACCAGGCCCTCGGCGTGCCGTCGCATGCGGGTGGTCAGGTGGTCGAGGCGGAAGAGGTCGGCCAGTTCGTCGGTGTCCTCGGTCCTGCGCTCCATGGTGTCCAGGAGCGTGAGCTGCTTGTGCAGCAGGACCTGGCTGCGGCGGGCGAGGTTGACGAAGACCTCGGAGACGCCGCGGCGCAGGTCGGCCTGTTTGACGGTGGCCTCGACCGCGGCGCGCTGGAGGGTGTTGAGGGCCTGCCCGACCTGCCCGATCTCGTCCTTGTCGTAGGTGAGCCGGGGCGCCTCGGTCTCCACGTCGACCTGTTCGCCGGCCGCCAGTCGGCGCAGTACGCCGGGCAGTCGGACGCCGGATGCCTCGTGGGCCTCGAGTCGCAGACGGCGCAGGTCGCGGATGAGGCCGCGTCCGATGCGTATGGACATGAAGAGGGAGACCAGCAGCGCGAGCAGGCCGAGGACGCCGGCCAGGACGGCGCGCACGATCACGTCGACGGCGGCCGGTTCGACGCGGTCCCTGAGGCGGTCGCTCGCTTCGACGTCGCGCTCGGCGAGCTGCTTGAGGACCCGGCCCGCGGTGTCGTTCCAGTGTCCGGACGTCACCGCGCGCGGGGTGCCGGGCGCGGACTCGATGACGTCCTTCTCCGCCCTGCGCAGCTGTGTGGTCTCGGCGCCGTTCCAATAGCGCTCGTAGCGGCCGCGGTCCTCCTCGGGCAGGGGCGCGAGGTTCACTTCGTACAGAAGGGTGCGCTGCGCCCTGAGTTCGGCGACCTGGCGGATCTCGGCCCGGGTGACGCGCCGTGCGACGAGCGCGGAGCCGAGCAGGGCGTCCTCGCGGGAGAGCAGTTCACGCGCGCGTGTCACGCCGACGAGTGCGCGGCCCTGCTCGTCGAGGTCCACGTCGTCGAGGCCCGCGAAGCCGTTGAGGGTGGTGAGGAGTACGAAGCAGGGGTCGATCAGCTTCGTGTACATCTTCAGGGCGCCGGCGCGGGTGATCGTGCCCTCCTCGACCGTGCGGCGCAGTGAGTCGATGCCGTCGAAGGCATCGAGGAGTGAGGTGAGGCGCTTGCGCGAGTTGCCGTCGACGCTGTCGCGGACGTCCGGGTCCCCGGCGTTCTTACGGACCTCGGCGATCATGTCGTCGGTCGCGTCGCGGCTGCGGCGCAGGGCCGCGAGGGCGTCGGATGCCCGGGGGTCGGCGAGGTAGACGAGGGTCTGGCGGCGCTCCTGCTGGACCACGCGGACGGTGTCCTCGATCGGGTAGCCGATCTTGTCCACGACGGTGGTGGCGTCGAGCAGTCTGCCGGCCTCGCGTCCGGTGATGACGGTGGCGAAACCCCAGATCGCGGTGAGGGAAACCAGCGGCACGAGCAGCAGCGCCACGATCTTCCGGCGGATGGACTTCCCGCGAAAGCGCATGGCCTCCCCCAGATCGGCCCCCTGCGGCCGTTGCACGGGCCAGGGGCACACATGTGCGTCAACAAACGGCGCGAGCCTACTACTGACCCATGGACAACTCGAAGGCCCAACCGAACGCTTTTCGGCCGTGACGCGAAAGAGACGCCCCTAGTTGTCCCTTCATTACGGGAGATTGCGTCCCAGCATGTGGCGCATGCACCCCGGCCCCATCACCCGTGCCGCATACGCCAGTTGGCCGGATCTCTTCGCTTCGAGGAAGCGGGACGGGAATCTTTCGGATCTCCCGTTCGTCGGTCGGGGTGAGGCGGTGAAGGCCCTCGGTCCAGGGGGCGCGCCGTGGGGCGGGCGGCATAAAGGGCGGTAAACCGGGCAGCCACAGGTGACGGGCAGCCGCAGGTGAGTTGGACAAAGGGTGTCCCCAGGGGGTGCCAGAGGGTGTTCGTGAACGGCCGCGGAGCGGCGGGGGAGTGACGAAATGATGGGCACGGCAGAGCGCCACAAGGCGTCAGGGAGCGGTGGGGCCGTCGAGGCAGCGGCGCGCGGTGTCGCGCCGCGGGAGGTCGGTGCCGTCCGGCGGGAGGCAGATGTCGCCCCGAGGGAGGTCGGTGTCAACCCGAGCAAGGAAGCGCGTCCGGAGCCCCGCCCGCCGCTGTGGATCGAGGAGCCCGCCCGGAGAAGGCGGTTGCCCGATCCCGTGCGGACGGCGGCCGTGCGGGCCGTGATCATCGTGGCCGTCACGCTGGTGCAGGCGATGGTCGCCTTCCTCACCGCGCTCGCGGGCTCCTGGCTCTCCTTCCCCATGGTGCTGAGCAGTGTGGCCAGTACGGTCGTGGCCACCTGGGGCGTGCTCGACGTATGGGTGACCCGCCAGGTGTGGAACCAACGACACGGAGTGGTGTCGATGCCGAGCAGCACGGCGCGCCGGCTGCGACGCGAGCGGCGCCGGGCCCGCCGTCTGGCGCGGGTGGCGGCGCGCGGCAAGGAACGTATACGGAGGCGGCCGGGGCAGTTGTCGCACTCCTAGGACACCCTGGCCGCATCCTCCCTGTACTCCGCCTGCCGTTCCGTCTCCCGCTCCCGTTCCGCCTCGCGCTCCCCTTCCTCGTCGCGCTCCCGTTCCGCCTCCCGGTCCGTGGCCGCGGCGGCCATGAGCGCCCTGCGCGCCTTCGTGAAGGGCCGGGTGCGATCGAGTGCGAGTACCGCGGTCGTGCGGCCCGCGCGCTCGTAGACGGCGAGGAAACCGTCCCCGTCCGAAGCGTCCGGAGAGCCCTCGACGACGCGTACGGTGTCGCCTTCGCGGCGCCGCCCGGCGAACTGGAGGCGTGAGCCGTACTGGTCCGACCAGAAGTACGGCAGCGGGCGCGCCGTCTCCACCGTGCGGCGCGCGAGCAAGTTCCCTACCGCCACACGGGGTTGTTCCGTAGCACTCGTCCAGTGCTCGGCGCGGACCCCGCCGACGCGGGCGACGTCGCCGACCGCGACGACCTGGGGCAGTGTGGTGACACAGCCCTCGTCGCACAGCACGCCGTCGTCCAGGGCGAGGGGAGAGCCCGTGAGCCAGCCGGTGTTGGGGGCCGCGCCGATGCCGACGACGACCACGTCGGCGGGCAACAGCCGGCTGTCGGACAGTTCAACGGCGGTGACGGCTCCCCCGCCGAGGGTGGTCGGGCCGGCGCCGCGCAGCGCGGCGACCTCGACGCCTGTCAGCAGCCGCGCCCCGCCCCGCGCGTGCAGTGCCGCGCACACGGATGCCATCTCGGCCCCGAGTTGGGCGGCGAGCGGTAGCGGCGCGGCCTCGACGACCGTGACGTCATGCCCGAGCGCCACGCACGAGGACGCGGTCTCGGCGCCGATGAAGCCACCGCCGATCACGACCACACGCCGCGGGCCATGGATGAGGTCTCGACGCAGCGCGCGGGCGTCGTCCAACGTGCGCAGCGTGTGCACGCCCGTGAGCGCGGGCCCCGGCAGGCGTCGCGCGAAGGCCCCGGTGGCGATCACCACGCCGTCGCTCGCCAGCGTCCGGCCGTTATCCAGGACTACCGTGCGGCCGCGCGCGTCGAGGGCACGCGCGCGGGTCCCCAGGATCCACTCGGCGTCGAGCTGCGCCGCCTCCTCGGTGTCGGACAGGGCGAGTTGGGGCTCGGCGCACTCGCCGGTGAGGAACCCCTTGGACAGGGGCGGCCGGTCGTACGGGTGGTGCGGCTCGGCGCCGACGACCACCAGGCGCCCGTCGAATCCCTGGGCGCGCAGTTCTCGTGCCGCGTACAGGCCGGCGAGCGAGGCACCGACCACGGTGACGGTCTTCATGCCGCCTGTGGTGACAGCCTTCACGCGGCGGATCCCTCCTCCGCGCAGGCGGCGGGGCCCTCCCCCGCGACCCCCTTCTCCGCGGTGGCCAGTCGCACGTGGATCACGCCGTCCTCGACGTATACCTGGTGGGTACGGACGGGCCTGCGCGCCGGAAGGCAGGTGGGGCGGCCGGTGCGGAGGTCGAACGAGGCGGCGTGGAGCGGGCATTCGATCAGGCAGCCCTCGAGCCACCCTTCCGACAGGGACGCGTCCTGGTGACTGCATGTGTCGTCGATGGCGAATAGCTCACCATCGACGTTGAACACCGCGACGGGCGGCGCGGTGTCGAGGCGGACGGACTCGCCCGCGGGAAGGTCTTCGAGGCGGCATACGGCGATCATGGGCCCCCCTCTGGTTCGTTCGGCCCGGTCCTCGCCCCTTCTGGGGCCAAGACCCTTCGATAACATGATGTTTCACATGGCGCACGAGGGAGCGCTATGCGCAACAGAATCCGGTCGGGGAGCCCGCCGCGTCAAGGGCTTCCCGCAGACGCGGCTTCAACCGGCCGCCAGGAGGCGAGAGTTGAGTTATGACCGGCACGCGGAAACAGGCTGATCAGAAGCGGAAGCAGGCTGATCGGAACAGGGAGCCGGGCGGCGGTCCACGCGAGAGGCAGCCGAAGACGGCCGCCGGCTCCGTCCAGTCCGTGGACCGCGCGGTGAGCGTTCTGGAGATCCTCGCGCGGCACGGCGAGGCGGGAGTGACCGAGATCGCCGACGAGTTGGGCGTCCACAAGTCGACGGCCTTCCGACTCCTCGGGGTGCTCGAGAACCGCGGCCTGGTGGGCCAGGCCAAGGATCGCGGGAAGTACTTCCTGGGTGCGGGCGTACTCCGCCTCGCGGGGGCGGC
This sequence comes from Streptomyces sp. NRRL S-920, assembly GCF_000717945.1. Classification (NCBI taxonomy): domain Bacteria; kingdom Bacillati; phylum Actinomycetota; class Actinomycetes; order Kitasatosporales; family Streptomycetaceae; genus Streptomyces; species Streptomyces sp. NRRL S-920. The sequence goes on along the minus strand of NZ_JODF01000042.1, from coordinate 36,286 downwards.
GGCAGTGCGCATGGACATCTCCCAGGAGGGCGGCCCGGTCTGCCGCGAACTCGCGGACGAGCTGGGCGAGACCGTCAACATCGCGGTCCTCGACGACGACGCCGCGGTCAACATCATGCAGGCGCGCGGCCCGGCCTCCGTGACCGCGCAGAACTGGCTCGGCAGGCGCACCCCGCTGCACGCCACATCCAGTGGGAAGGTGCTGCTCGCGCATCTGCCGACGACACTGCGCGAGGGCCTGATCGCCCGCACGCTGCCCCGCATGACCGAGCACACGGTCACCGGCACGGTGGCGCTGCGCGGCGAGCTGGAGACCGTCGTGGAGCGGGGCTTCGCCATCGCCGTCGAGGAGTTGGAGGTGGGGCTCGCCGCCGTCGCCGCGCCCGTGCGCGCGCACGACGGCAAGGTGATCGGGGCGCTCAGCGCGTCGGGGCCGGTGTACCGGCTGACCGAGGACCGCCTGACCGAGCTGGCCAAGCGCACGGTCGCGGCGTCGGTGGAGCTGTCCCGGCGGATGGGGTACGGCTTCTGACAGCGCGCTCTTCGCGAACCGCCGAGGGCGGGACCGGATTCCCCGGTCCCGCCCACGCGCGTACCGGCGAGCTTTCGCCACCCCCCCCCGCTGTTTCGCGAAGGGGCGCCCCCGTTGATTCGCGAAAGGTCGACCCCACTGTTTCGCGAAGGGTTAACTCCGCCCCCTTGACGGCCTCTTGATGGCGTTCCCACTATGTCTCTCATAGCGCAACCCATCGTGTAGTACGCAACAGCAGAGGAGTCTGGCCGTGCCCCACGAGGTCCGCGCCGTCGTCGCCATGAAGAAGGGCGCACCCGTCGAGGTGCAGACGATCGTCGTGCCAGATCCCGGTCCGGGAGAGGTGCGTGTCTCCGTACAGGCCTGCGGGGTCTGCCACACGGATCTGCACTACCGGGAGGGCGCCATCAACGACGACTTCCCGTTCCTGCTCGGCCATGAGGCGGCGGGCACCGTCGAGGCGGTCGGCGCGGACGTCGTCGATCTCGCCCCCGGCGACTACGTGGTGATCGCCTGGCGCGCGCCCTGCGGGTCCTGCCGTTCCTGTCTGCGCGGCCGCCCCTGGTACTGCTTCGACTCGCGCAACGCCACCCAGCCCATGACGCTCCTCGACGGCACGCCGCTGAGCCCCGCCCTCGGCATCGGCGCCTTCGCGGACGAGACGCTGGTCGCCGCGGGGCAGGCGGTGAAGGTCGACCCCGCGGCGCGCCCCGAGGCCGTGGGCCTGATCGGCTGCGGCGTGATGGCGGGGTACGGGGCCGCCGTGTACACCGGCGGGGTGGGACGCGGGGACACCGTCGCCGTGATCGGCTGCGGCGGCGTCGGCAACGCCGCGATCGCCGGGGCGTCCCTGGCCGGCGCGCGCCGCGTCATCGCCGTCGACATCGACGACGCGAAGCTGGACGGGGCGACCCGGTTCGGCGCCACGCACACCGTCAACTCCCGCGGAACCGAGCCCGTTTCGGCCGTCCGTGAGCTGACCGGCGGCCATGGGGTCGACGTCGCGATCGACGCGGTCGGCACCCCGTCGACGTACCAACAGGCCTTCTACATGCGCGATCACGCGGGCGTGCTGGTCCAGGTCGGGGTGCCCGATCCGCAGATGACGGTCGAGCTGCCGCTGATCGACCTCTTCTCGCGCGGCGGTGCCCTGAAGTCGTCCTGGTACGGGGACTGCCTGCCCACCCGGGACTTCCCGATCCTCGTCGACCAGTACCTCGACCGCCGTCTCGACCTGGGCGGCTTCGTCTCCGAGACGATCTTGCTGGACGAGGTGGAGGAGGCCTTCGCCCGGATGCGGCGCGGCGAGGTGCTGCGCTCGGTGGTGGTCCTGTGAGCCGCCCCGCCACTCCTGTGAGCCACTCTGCCAGTCCTGCGAGCCGCCCCGCCGGAGGAAACCCCCGCGTCGTCGTCATCGGCGCCGGGATCGTCGGCTGCTCGCTCGCCGACGAGCTGACCGCCCGTGGCTGGACCGATGTCACCGTGCTCGACCAGGGGCCGCTGCCCGCGCCCGGCGGCTCGACCTCGCACGCCCCGGGGCTGGTCTTCCAGACGGGGCCGTCCAAAACCCTCACCTCGTTCGCGAAGTACACCGTGGAGAAGTTCGGCTCCCTTGAGGTGGACGGGCTCCCGTGCTTCCACCCCGTCGGCGGTCTCGAACTGGCGACCACGCCCGAGCGCTGGGCCGATCTTCACCGCAGGGCGGGTTTCGCCGCCTCCTGGGGTGTGCGCGCCGAGCTGGTCGGGCCCGGACGCTGCAAGGAGCTGTGGCCGCTCGTCGACGAGAGCCGGCTGTACGGCGGTCTGCACACGCCCGATGACGGCCTGGCCCGCGCCGTGCTCGCCTGCCGGGCGCAGAGGGAACGGGCACGCGCGCGTGGAGCACGTTTTCTGGGCCGGCACACGGTGACGGGTATCGAGCGGGACGGCGCCCATGTCACGGCCGTCGTCACCGACCGCGGCACCTTTCCCGCCGACCACGTCGTCTCGGCGGCCGGTTTTTGGGGCCCGGTGATCGGGCGGATGGCCGGTGTGGACGTGCCCCTGCTGCCGCTCGCCCACCAGTACGCGCGGACCGGGCCGCTGCCCGAACTGGCGGGCGTCAACGACCCGCGCACCGAGGCGTCGCGTCCCATCCTCCGCCACCAGGACCGCGATCTGTACTTCCGGGAGCACACCAACCGCATCGGCATCGGCTCGTACGCCCACCGGCCGCTGCCCGTCGACCCGTTCGCGGTCCCCGCCTACGACGACGCCGAGGTGATGCCGTCCTCGTACCCCTTCACCGAGGAGGACTTCGCGCCCAGCTGGGAGGACTGCCGACAACTGCTCCCCGCCCTTGAGCGCGCCGGGATCGAGGAGGGGTTCAACGGCGTCTTCTCCTTCACGCCCGACGGGATGCCGCTGCTCGGCGAGTCCCGGGCGCTGCGCGGGTTCTGGCTGGCCGAGGCGGTGTGGGTGACGCACTCCGCGGGCGTCGCCGCGGCCGTCGCCGAGTGGATGGTGGACGGGCGGCCCTCACTCGACCTGCACGAGTGCGAGCTGACGCGGTTCGAGGACGTCCAGCGTTCGCCGGCGTACGTCGCCGAGCGCGGCGCCCGGCAGTTCGTCGAGGTCTACGACGTCCTCCACCCGCTCCAGCCCCTGGACGAGCCGCGCCCCTTAAGGGTCAGCCCCTTCCACACCCGGCAGGAGGCGCTGGGCGCCGTCTTCCTGGAGGGCGGCGGCTGGGAGCGCCCTCACTGGTACGAGTCGAACGCATCCCTGACCTTCAATGCGGACGCATCCCTGACCTTCAATGCGGACGCGTCCCTGGCCGTGGACCTCCAGCCACCCCCGCGCGACGCCTGGGCAGCACGCCACTGGTCCCCGATCGCGGCGGCCGAGGCGCGCGCCACCCGCGAGAGGGTCGCCCTCTACGACATGACGCCGCTACGCCGCCTGGAGGTCACGGGCCCCGGCTCACTCGCCTTCCTCCAGCGCATGACCAGCAACAACCTCGCCAAGAAGCCCGGTGCGGTCACCTACACCCTGCTCCTCGACGAGGCGGGCGGCATCCGCTCCGACCTGACCGTTGCCCGCCTCGCGCCCGACCGCTTCCAGGTGGGCGCCAACTCCCCCGCCGACCTCGACTGGCTGCTGCGGCACGCCCCCGACGACCTCCACCTCAGGGACATCACCTCGGGGACCTGCTGCATCGGCGTCTGGGGCCCGCTGGCTCGCGCACTCGTGCAGCCGCTCACCCACGACGACTTCTCGCACGAGGCGTTCGGCTATTTCAAGGCCAAGGAGACGTACATCGGGTACGTCCCGGTCACCGCGATGCGCCTGTCCTACGTCGGTGAACTGGGCTGGGAGCTGTACACCACCGCCGACCTGGGGCTCCGTCTGTGGGACACGCTGTGGGAGGCGGGGCGCGCGCACGGCGTGATCGCGGCCGGACGTTCCGCGTTCAACAGCCTGCGCCTGGAGAAGGGCTACCGCGCCTGGGGCCACGACATGACCACCGAACACAACCCCTACGAGGCGGGCGTCGGCTTCGCGGTCCGGATGAACAAGGGGGATTTCGTGGGCCGTGCGGCGCTGGAGGCCCTGGGGCCGCCTACACGCAAGCTCACCGCCCTCCTCCTCGACGACCCGGCCGCCGTCGTCCTCGGCAAGGAGCCCGTGTATGCCGACGGCGCCCCTGCCGGGTACGTCACCAGTGCCTCGTACGGCTACACGCTGGGCCGGTGCGTCGCGTACGCCTGGCTGCCGCCTCTGGAGGCGGGCACGGGCGTCCACGTGGAGTACTTCGGCGAGAAGGTTCCCGCGACGGTCGCCGAAGAGCCCTTGTTCGACCCGGAGATGACCCGGATCCGCCGCTAGCCGCAGGAGGCACAGGTGTCCCCCACCTACGACGTGATCGTGATCGGCCTCGGCGGGATGGGCAGCGCCGCCGCCCACCACCTGTCCGCGCGCGGCGCCCGCGTCCTCGGTCTGGAGAAGTTCGGTCCGGTGCACCACCACGGCTCCAGCCACGGCGGTTCCCGCATCACCCGGCAGTCCTACTTCGAGGATCCCGCGTACGTCCCGCTGCTCCTGCGCGCCTACGAACTGTACGACCGCCTCGAACGGGACACCGGCCGCGAGATCGCCACCCTGTGCGGCGGCGTGATGCTCGGGCGCCCCGACAGCCGCCCGGTGTCCGGCTCACTGCTCTCCGCCGAGCGGTGGGGGCTGCCGCACGAGATGCTCGACGCGAAGGAGATCCGCCGCCGCTTCCCGACCCTCACCCCGCGCGAGGACGAAGTGGCGCTGTACGAGGCGCGGGCAGGTCTCGTCCGCCCCGAGAACACCGTGGCCGCTCACCTCCAGCTCGCCACGCGCGACGGCGCCGACCTGCACTTCGAGGAGCCGATGACGCGCTGGGAGCCCTGCCGGGACGGTGTGCGCGTCCACACCGCCGAGGACACCTACACGGCGGGCCAGTTGGTGCTCTGTCCCGGGGCCTGGGCGCCGCGGCTGCTCACCGATCTGGGGGTGGCGTTCAGCATCGAACGGCAGGTCATGTACTGGTTCCAGCCGACCGGAGGTGTGCGGCCCTTCCTGCCGGAGAACCACCCGATCTACATCTGGGAGGACGCACAGGGCGTACAGGTGTACGGCTTCCCATCCATCGACGGGCCCGAGCTGGGCGCCAAGGTGGCCTTCTTCCGCAAGGGCACGCCCTGCACCCCGGAGACCATCGAACGCACGGTCCACGAAGACGAGGTCGCCGCGATGGCCGACCAGGTGGGCCGGTTGATCCCGTCCCTCCCCGGCCGCTTCCTCAAGGCCGCGACCTGCATGTACTCCAACACGCCCGACGAGCACTTCGTCATCGCGCGCCATCCGGCGCACCCCGGGGCGGTCACCGTCGCGGCCGGATTCTCCGGCCACGGCTTCAAGTTCGTACCCGTGGTCGGCGAGATCGTCGCCGACCTGGCACTGGACGGCACCACCGGACACCCCATCGACCTCTTCGACCCCAGCCGTCTCACCGCCGCGCCCGCCTGAGGAGCGCCCGCCCGAGGAGTACGACCGTGACGACGACCCCCTTGCCCCCGAGTCTCATCGCGACCCTCCCCGGCCGCTACTACACCGACCCGGAACTCTTCCGGCGGGAACAGGAGCGCGTCTTCGAGGCCCTCTGGTTCTGCGCGGTCCGCAGCGCCGACCTCGACAAGCCGGGCGCCTTCCGCACGGTCCAGGTCGGCCGGGAGAGCGTCCTTCTCACCCGCTCGCGCACCGGGGAGCCGCGCGCCTTCCTCAACGTCTGCCGACACCGCGGCGCCCGCCTGTGCACCGAGGAGTCCGGGCAGGTCCGCCGCACCCTCCAATGCCCGTACCACGCCTGGACATACGACCTCGACGGCAAGCTGATCGCCGCGCCCGACCTGATGAGGATGCCGGACGTCGACCGCTCCGCCTACGGCCTGGTCAAGGTGGCCCTGCGGGAGTGGCTCGGCTACACCTGGGTGTGCCTGGCGGACGAACCGCCCTCCTTCGAGGAGACCGTCATCGGCGCCGCGGCCGAACGTCTGGGTGACACGGCGTCCATCGAGCGCTACGGCACCGAGCGGCTGGCACTCGGCAGACGCGTCACGTACGACGTACGCGCCAACTGGAAGCTGATCGTCGAGAACTTCATGGAGTGCTACCACTGCGCGACCATCCATCCCGAACTGACCGACGTCCTCCCGGAGTTCGCGGGCGGTTTCGCCGCGCAGTACTACGTCGGGCACGGCGCGGCGTTCGGCGAGGAGGTCGGCGGCTTCACCGTCGACGGCAGCGCGGGCTTCGGCCGCCTCCCCGAGGTCGATGACCACCAGGACCGCCGCTATTACGCGGTCACCGTGAAACCGACCGTGTTCCTCAACCTCGTCCCCGACCACGTGATCCTGCACCGCTTGTTTCCGCTGGCCGAGGACCGCACGGTCGTCGAGTGCGACTGGCTGTACGCACCCGACGTCGTCGCGTCCGGCGCCGACCTGTCGAAGTCCGTGGAACTCTTCCACCGGGTCAACGCCCAGGACTTCGCGGCCTGCGAGCGCACCCAGCCCGCGATGGCGTCACGCGCCTACCGCGAGGGCGGGGTGCTGGTGCCGACCGAGCACCACATCGGGATCTTCCACGAGTGGCTGACGAGACAACTCGCTGCGTAGCACCGCCCCCTACGCCGTGGCGGCCGGGCGCTTGTACATCCGCGTCGCCGTGATCTCCCCGTGCACCGTCTCGCCGTCGGGGTCGTCGGGGTCGCGCTGCGGCAGGCCGGGGCGCAGATGCTCCTCGACGCTGATGTACTTCAGGCCCGCTCGCAGGTCCGCGTCATTGCGCAAGCGGATGACCAGCGGGAACTCCGCGAGCGCCGTGGTGTCGAACAGGCCGGTGGTGTAGAGCAGCTGCACACCGAGCGCGTCGGAGACGGCCCGCTGGAGCTCCAGGAGGTACGTGGCGTTGGCGCGGCCGATGGGGTTGTCGAGGAAGAGCGTGCCCGCGTGGCGGTGCTTGTCGCGGCCCCGGTCGTTGCTGCGCAGGGCGGCCATCGTGCAGTACAGGGCGATGGCCGCGGTGAGCAGCTGGCCACCGGAGAAGACGTCGCCCATCTGTCCGACGGGCACCCGCTCGGCGCGCAGCACGGCGTCCGGCTTCAGGATCTCGACGGCGACACCGCGCGGCTCCAGGGCGGCCTGGACACCGCGCAGCAGCAGGGACATGCCGTCGCGCCGCATGTCCGAGTTCTTCTTCACGGCCGCGCGCGTGGCGTCGTCGATGACCTCGCCGAGGCGCTCGACGAGGGTGGCCTGGTCGGGCTCCTCGAAGCGGACCCGCAGGAACTCCTGGCCCGACCACTCCCCGAGCCCCTCGGGCAGGCGGGACAGCCGCTGGGCGGACCTGAGCGTCGCGAGGGCGGACTCGACCAGGCCGCGCAGGCGGTCGACGATGCTGTCGCGGTTGCGCTCCAGCTGCTCCAGCTCGTCGGTCAGCACCCGCAGCCGGGGCGCGAAGGCGTCGGCCCACTTCTTGGCGTGCTCGGGCAGCGCGGAGGCGGGCAGCTCGCGGATCTGCTGGCGGGCGGGGGTGCGGACCTGCTCGTACCGCGTGGAGTTCGCGTGGCGTACGAGGATGTCGCTCGCCTCGCGGACGGCGGACTCCGCCGTCGACAGGTCGGCGGCGCAGCCCCGCAGCGAACGCCGGGTCTCGGCGGCTGCCTGGCGGGCCTCTTCGAGGGTTCCGGGATAGGCCTCGGGCTCCTCCTCGGGCTCCTCGTGGTGTTCGCGCAGGAGGTCCCGCAGCAGGGCGGCCGTCTCGTCGAAGCCGCCCGCGGCGTCCTCCGTGGCGCGGTGGGCCTGGAGCAGCGCGGCGTGGGCCTCCTTGGCGCGGCCCAGCGCCTCGGTGTGCGCGGCCAGTTCGCCGGTGGCGGTGCGCAGCAGCGCCTGGGCCTGCTCGGCGTCGGCGGGCACCAGCTCGTCGGGCAGTTCGGTGTGTGCCTCGCCGTCCTCGGGGGCGTGCCGCTCGGCCTCGCCGCGCAGTCGGCCCAGCTGCTCGCTCGCGGCGGCGGCGCGGGCCTCGATGAGCTGGACCTGCGCCTCCGCGCGCGCGGCGGCGGCCTGGCGGGAGGGGCCGTCGGAACCGTCGGTGCCTTCGAGGAGCAGGGCCGCGCGGGTGCGGACCTTGTTGCTGAGCCGGTCGAGTTCGGCGAGGGCGGCGCTCTCGTCGCTCTCCGCGCGGGCCTGCTCGGCCCGCAGGTCGGCGCCGACTCCCACCTTCTCGTAGAGCTGCGATGCCGCGCGGTAGGCCTCGCGGAGGGCGGGCAGCGACGTCTTGGGAGGCGGTGTGTCCTGCGGTACGTCCTCAGGGGCGCCGGCGATCTCGGCGCGCTCGGCGCGCAGCGCGCGGGCGGTGCGGCGGGCGTCGTCGGCGGCGCGCTGGGCGGCGCGGCGGTCCTCGTCGGCGGCGCGGGCGCGGTCCAGGCAGGTCTGGGCGCGTGCCTCGTACTCGACGGCGTCGTCGGCCAGTTCGCGCAGCTTGGCCTGCCAGCCGGCCCGCTCACGGAGCCGGAAGGCGAGGCCCGCGAGGGCGTCGGCGGCACGGCGGGCGCGCTGGGCGGCCTCTTGGCGCTCGTCCCGCACGCGTGCCGCCTCCGCGGCGGCCTCGTCGGCCTCGGCGCGCGCGGTGCGGGCCTCGGCAAGCTCCGCTTCGGCTTCCTCGGCGAAAGCGCGGGCTTCCCGCGCGGCGGTGGCGAGTTCGGCGAGGCGCCCGCTCGGGCAGCCGGTCCGCCAGGAGGCGAGACGCGCGGCCAGCTCGCGGTCCTTGGCGAGCCGGACGGCGAGCGCGCGGATCTCCTCGTCCCGCTGGGCGGCCCGCGCGCGCAGCGCCTGCCGCTCCTCGTCGGCGGCGTGCTCGTCGTGCATGGCCGGGTTCGGCGGTACGAGAAACACGCCGCTGTCCGTGGCCTGCTCGCCCGGCGTGGGGGCGAGGAGGGCGGCGGCGGTGCCCACGGCGACGGCCGAGCGGGGCAGCAGGGCGGCGTCCGCGAGGGCTTCGCGGGCGCGGGCGTGGGTGTCCGGGTCGGTGATGACCACGCCGTCGACCAGCTCGGGCCTGGCGGCGAGCACGCGCGCGTGGTCGGCGGGGTCGACGGCCTGGGCGAGGTAGCGCCAGCCGGGGAGGGCGGGGATGCCGTGCTCGCCGAGGAACTCGACGGTGGCGAGGACGTCCGGGCCGGGCGGCAGCAGTCCCCCGTCACCCAGTGCCCCGAGGATGCGGGAGTCGTCGGCGGCCGCGGTGCGCAGGTCGAAGAGCTGCCGCTCGGCGGAGGCGACGCCCTCGTCGAGAAGTGCCCGCAGATCGTCGGCCGAGCGGTCCAACGCCTCTACGGAGAGGGTGTTCTCCGTGCGGGTCTCGGCTCCCTGGCGGGGCTGCGGCACGCCGCTGCCGCCGTTCTTGGCGGGCAGGCTGAGGAGTTCGGCGAGCCGCTCGTCCCCGGCGATGGACTCAGCGGCGCGGCGCTCCGCGTCGTGGGCGGCCTCGGCGGCGGTCGCGGCGTCCGAGGCGCGGGCGGCGGTCAGCTCGGCGCGGGCCTCGGCGGCGGCCGTCTCCTTGGCGTGGTCCGCGGCCCGGCGGGCGGCCTCGCGCGCGGTGTCCCACGCGGCGACGGTGGTCTTCTCGGCGTCGCTCGCGGCGAGGGCGGCCCGGGCGGGGTCGGCGTCGGGGGCGGTGTCGTCGAGCCAGCCCGCGCGGACGGCCTCCGCGGTCTCCTGCTCGACCTCGGTGAGGCGCTGCTTCAGGTGCCCCGCCTCGCTGCGGGCCCGCTGGGCCTCGGTGGCGGCGGCGGTGGCGTCGCGGTGCGCGGTCTCGCCGGTCTCCTGGAGGGCGGCGGAGCGCTCCTCCTCTTCGTTGGCGAGGTTCTCGGCGCCTTCGGCGGCCGTGTGCAGGGCGCGGACCAGGTCGGACGCGGCCTGCGCGCGGGCGGCGAGCGCGGGCGCGGCGTCGCGCTCGGCCTCGCGGATCGCGGCGGCCACGCGCGTGGAGCGGTCGGCTGCCGCGCGGTGGCGCAGCACGGCCTCGGCGGCCTGCCAGGCGGCGTGCAGCGTACGGGCGTCGGCAAGCTCGCGGCGCTGGGCCGCGGCGGCCTTCTCGGCGACGGTGAGCGCCAAGGAGGCGTGGCGGTAGGCCAGTTCGGCGGAGATCAGGGCACTCTTGCCGCGGGCCTGCTCGGCCTGGGTGACGGTGTGGGCCGCGGCGGTGACCTGCTCGGCCAGCGTGGCGGCGCGGCCCCGCTCCTCGACGGCGCGCGCGGAGAGGCGGCGGGCCAGGGTGCGGGTCCTGCGCTCGGCGGCCGCGTGGACGTCACGCGCGCGTGAGCGGGTCTCGGCGGCGTCGACGATGCGTCCGAGCAGGTCGACGGAGCCCGCGGTGAAGTCCCGCTCGGCCATCAGCTCGGACCGTCGGCCCAGCTTGTTGCCGAAGCCGTGGACGAGGTCGGCGAGGCCGTCCGTGTCGCGCGTGTCGGTGACGGCGCGCAGCAGCAGGTCGGTGAAGTCGGAGTCCTTCTTGACGGCGAAGAGACCGGCGGCCTCGCCCTCGTCGGCGTTCATCTCCCGCTGGTAGCGGAAGAGTTCGGGGTCGAGGCCGAGGTCGCCGAGGTGTTCGTTCCAGCGGTCGTGGATCTCTTCCCAGTGCACTTCGAGGTGGGGGTACGCCTTGCCGGCCTCGGTCAGCGCGTCGCGGAAGCCCTTCATGGTGCGCCGTCGGCCCTGCGCGCCCGAGGCGCCCTCCGCCGAGGGGCGTACGGCGGTGGACTCGGCGACCGGCAGCGAGTCCAGGCTCAGGCCGGGTCCGGGCCGGAAGGAGTACCAGGCCTCGGCGAACTTCCGCGGGTCGTTCGAGACCTGCCGCCCCCGCCACTCGCTGACCTTGCCGACGACCACGCACTCGCCGGTGCGGGTGTGCTGCCACTCCAGGGCGACGTGCCCGCAGTCGTCGGCGAGCAGGAACTTGCGCAGCACGCCGGAGCTGGCGCCGCCGAGGGTGTTCCGGTGGCCCGGCAGCATCACCGAGAAGATCAGCTTGAGCAGGACGGACTTGCCGCCGCCGTTCTCCAGGAAGAGCACGCCCGCGGGGGCGGGGCGGCGCGGCGGTCCTGTCGGCTCGTCCTCGAAGAACTCCGCCTGGGTGGGCGCGGGGTCGGGCACCTCGGCGCCCACGCCGCGCAGGTCGAGCACGGTGTCGGCGTAGCGCGCACCGGCCGGACCGATGGAGTAGAGGCGGATCCGGGACAGCTCGTACATGGCGGCGGACTCTCGTCGTAAGTCGTGGGGACGGCGGGGAGGTGGGGGCGGGGTCTGCGGAGTCAGGAGTGGAAGGGCAGCCCCGCGTCGGCGGCCAGCTCCAGGTCGTCGGTGTCTTCGGGGGGCAGCAGTGTCGCCGAGCCGTCGGTGACCGGGACGACGCCGAGTTCGAGAAGCTCGGCCATGGCCGCGCTGCCCGCCATGTCGCGGACCTGGAGTTGGTAGCGCGCGGTGGTGCGGTAGGTGCCTCCGGAGTCGTCGCCCGTGCGCTGGAGGAACCCGGAGTCGGTGAGGAAGGCGACGGCCTTGCCGACGATGCCGGTGGTCGAACCGGCGAGGCGGCGGGCGTCCTTGGTGGCTCCGGTCGAGCTGCGCCGCGCCCAGATCCGCCAGGCGGCCTCCAGGCCGGGGGCGTCGGTGGCCGGGTCGGTGTTCTCGCCCTGTTCCTCGGCGCGCTCCTCCAGGCGGTGGCAGGCCTGGCGTACGAAGGCGTCGACGCCGTTGACCGTGACGCGGCCGATGTATCCGTCGTCGGCGAGGTCCTCGGGGCGCGGGAAGGCCATGGCGGCGACGGCGAGGTGGGCGAGGCCGTGCAGGAAGCGGTCGGTGGAGTCGGTCGCGGCGCGGCGGGCGTAGTCGCCCATGCGGACGGCGAAGACGGAGTCCTCGGCGGCGGTCACGGCCATGCCCGCGCGCGGGGACACCTCCAGGACGACGAGTCCGAGTCCGGTGGCGACGGCGTCGGCGAGCCGCGCGAAGGGCGGGTCCTCGCGGTAGCGGCGGAGCAGGTCGCCGTACTCCTGGTCGCGGGCGGGCTGGAGCTTGGGCTGGAGGCCGAAGGAGACGAGCCGAGCGGCGTCGGCGGCGTCCGCCGGGGTGACGGGTGCGGGGGCGGAGGGCACCGTGACAGGGTCCGGCTCGCCCCACGCGGCGTGCTCTGCGGGGTGGTCGGTCACGGCGTGTGCTCCTTGCGGCGGTGAATCGGTCGTACGGCTCCGGGGGCGCCCGGTGCCGTGGCGTGCGGTCTCGTCGTGATGTGCGGGCGCGTCGTGGTCTGCCAGCGCGCTGGGATGTGCCGCGCCGTGGTGGGCTGTCCCGTGGGCATCAGGCGGCCTCCTTGCGGTCGGCGGCCATGCCGGCGGCGTCCAGGAGGGCGGTGCCGACGATGAGGTCGGCGCCGCCGAACTCCTCGTCGTCCAGCTCGGTGCCGTCGTCCACGGCGAAGAGGAGCTTCTCCTCGCCCTGGCGGTAGGCGGTGCCGACCGGCGGGCTGGCCGCGTGGACGGCCAGCAGGATGACCAGGTACGGCAGTTCGCGGTCGCGGAGGCGGGCTTCCGCGAGCAGTCCCGAGAGGCGGCGCGGCGCGTCGGCGGGCAGGTCGAGCAGCTCCATCGCGCTCGCGAGCTGTTCCTCGCTGAAGCGGCTGTCGTCCGGGGTGGCGATCAGGTCCGGCTCGGGCATCTCCGCGCCGAGGTGCTCCCGCTCCATGGGAGGGGTGAGCAGTATGTCGACGAGGTCGCCGACCCGTACGGACACGGGGGTGCGCAGGCCGGTTCCCCGCGCGAAGAAGGCGTCCGTCACGCGGATCGCCTGCTCGGCGGGGAGCGGCAGGAGCGGCGCGACGAGCTGGCCGTAGAGGTCGAGTCCCGCGCGCGCGGTGGGCGTCGCGAAGGCCTGCCGGTCCTGTTCGGCGCGGAACAGCGGGCCCGCTTCGAGGAGGCGGGACTGGAGCTGGGTGTGGCGGCGGATGCAGTCCTTGACGATGTCGACCAGCTCGGCGGCGCGGCGCTTCTGCTCGGGGTCCTCGGACTCGTCGCGGGCCTTGCGGATGTTGGTCAGGATGGCGTTCTCGTGGCGGTAGCGGTCGGCGACGTGGTCGAGCGCCTCCGCGATCATGTCGGGGACGGCCTGGAGCCAGTCCACCGCGCGGACGTTGCGCCGGGTCGCGTCGAGGGCCTTGCGCAGCGTTTCCGAGTACTGCACGGTGCGGTAGCGGGCCTGCTCGGCGGCGAGCTGGGCATCGGCGAGCCTGCCGCGGCTGATCAGCACCTCCAGCTTCACCTCGGCGGCGATCTGGGCGCTGGTGACGTCGGTGTCGAGGGCGCCCACCAGGACGTTCACAGCCTCGTCGGTGGTGCGCAGATAGACGCTGCCGCCGTACCCGGAGACCTCTTCGAGGAGCTTGAAGTCGTAGTCCCTGCGGACGTACGTCCCGTCGGGCGCGAAGGTGCCGTACACCGCGCGGAAGCCTCGGTCGACGCTGCCGACGTTGATCAGGTTCTCCAGGACCCAGCGGGCGACGCGCTCGTGCTCGGCGGCGGGCCGGCCGGGGGCCTGCGCGGCCACGCGCGGGAGCAGCCTGGCGACGATCTGCTCGTGGTCGGCGCCGGTATCGAAGTCCATGTTGAGCGTGACGAGGTCGATGGCGGACAGGGCCACCTCGGCCATCGCGTACACCGAGTACTCGCCCGCGAGGTTGGCCTTGCGCACGTCGAGGTCGTGCAGCGGGGCCGTGCAGGCCAGGGCGCGCAGGCGGCGCGCCAGGCCCTCGTCGGCGGCCGGGCCCAGAGCGGGCCTCGGCCCCGCGCTGAGCTGGGGCGGAGCGGTGTCCGTGGTGGCAGGCGAAGTCACGGTGCACAGACTAGGTCCTCGGTCTGACAACGGTCGAAACGGCGCAGAAGCGACCGGCCCGGCCGGCACGGCGAATGGCCCGTGTCCGCGCGGAAGCGGCCGGCTCAGCCGTCCGCGCCCACACTTCGCCGGTACACCTCGACCAGGTTGGCGAGGGAGTCCTCCAGGTAGGCGGCGAGGAGCCGTTCGGCCTGTGCGGCGTGGCCCTCGCGCAGGGTGTCCAGGATCCGCTGGTTGCGTTCGAGGTACGGCTCGTGGAGGCGGCGCGGGTCGGCCACGATGTGGAAGGCCAGGCGCAGTTCGGCGAAGACGCTGCGCATCAGCTCGTCGGTGCGGGCGCTGCCGGCGAGGGCGACGAGTTCCCGGTGGAAGTGGATGTTGGCGGTGGAGACGCCTTTCCAGTCCTTCCCGGCGGCGGCCCGTACGCCGTCCTCGACGGCGCCCGCCACCGCGTCGAGGGCGAACGGCGGCTCCTCGCGTGCGAGGCCGCGCACGACGGCGCACTCCACGAGGCGGCGCGTGCGGTAGATGTCCTCGACGTCCTCGACCGTGAGGACCCGCACGAAGACGCCGCGGTTGAGCTGGTGGACGAGGAGCCGCTCGTGCGTGAGCAGCCGGAAGGCCTCCCGGAGAGTGTTGCGGGAGACCCCGAGCGCCCCGCCGATGCTGTCCTCGGACAGGCGCGTGCCGGGCGGGAAGTAGCCCTCGGCGATGCGGCTCCTGAGGATGTCCGAGACCCTCTGCGCCGTACTGGTACGCCCGAGAAGCACACGGTCGTCGGCCAGTCCGCTCACTTCAGCCATCCCCTCAGCCATGCCCGGATTCAATCGCAGTCGCGAGAACGAAACAACATGGGTATTGAGGGATCGTTCAACAATCCTCTACCTTGTCGGGCACGGCGGTTCCCCACGACCCCGCCCCGCACCGCTCCAGCACCCGACCGTCCCTCTCCTGCGAGGTGCCCATGAGCACGACCCCACCGCCCCCGGCCGCGCCGGCCGGCGTACATCCCGACAAGGGTGACCAGCCCGACGACAGCGGAGCGTTCGGCTGGCTGCGGGCGCTCGGCCCGCGCGGCCGCCGCGCCTTCGCCGGGGCCTTCGGGGGCTACGCCCTCGACTCCTACGACTACTTCACGCTGCCGCTGAGCATGGTGGCCCTCTCCGCGTACTTCGGTCTCAACAGCGGCCAGACCGGCCTCTTCACCACCGTCACCCTGGTCGTCTCCGCCGTGGGCGGCGCCGTCGCGGGTGTGGTCGCCGACCGGATCGGCCGCGTCAAGGCGCTGATGATCACGGTGGTCACGTACGCGGTCTTCACCGTCGCCTGCGGCTTCGCGCCCAACTACGAGACGCTGCTGGTCTTCCGCGCCCTCCAGGGCCTCGGCTTCGGCGGCGAGTGGGCGGTCGGCGCGATCCTCGTCGCCGAGTACGCCACCGCCAAGAACCGCGGCCGTACGCTCGGTGCGATCCAGAGTTCCTGGGCCGTGGGCTGGGGCCTCGCCGCGATCGTCTACACCGTGGTGTTCCAGTTCCTGGACGACGATCTCGCCTGGCGCGTGATGTTCTGGACCGGCGCGCTGCCCGCTCTCCTGGTGATTTATGTGCGGCGCAATGTGCACGACGCCCCGGAAGCGGCCGCGGAGCGCCGAAAGAGCGCCCACAAAGGGTCGTTCACGGCCATTTTCAAGCCGGGGCTGCTGCGCGTCACCTGCTTCGCGGTGCTTCTGTCCACGGGTGTGCAGGGCGGCTACTACACCCTGGCCACCTGGGTGCCGACCTATCTCAAGACCGAGCGCGGCCTGACCGTCGTCAACACCGGCGGCTACCTCATCTTCCTGATCTCCGGTGCCTTCATCGGCTATCTGACCGGTGGCTACCTCACCGACAAGCTCGGCCGGAAGCGGAACATCACGCTCTTCGCGTTCCTCTCCGCGGCCAGCATCCTCGCGTACACGAACATCCCGGAGGGGGCCAACGGCCTTCTCCTTGTGCTGGGTTTCCCGCTGGGCTTCTGTATGTCGGCGATCTTCAGCGGCTTCGGTTCCTTCCTCAGCGAGCTGTACCCGACGGCTGTGCGCGGTACGGGCCAGGGCTTCACGTACAACACCGGGCGCGCGGTCGGCGCCGTGTTCCCCACGATGGTCGGTTTCCTCGCCGACAGCTGGGGCGTGGGCGGAGCGCTGATCTTCGGAGCGCTCGGGTACGGCCTCGCCGTCATCGCGCTGTTCGGCCTCCCGGAGACGCGAGGGAGGGAGCTGCTGTGAACGGACACGCGCGGGAGGGAGCCGCTGTCAACGGGCACGCGGGGAACGGGCACGCGGGGAAGGGAACTGCTGTCAACGGGCACGCGCGCGTGGGCGCCCCGGTGGTCCGTACCGCCAAGGAGGCCCGTGCGGCGTTCCGTGCGGGCGAGACGGGTCCGACCGCGGGCTGGGCGGCGGGCTTCACCCAGGCCAACCTCATCTCCGTCCCCGCCGACTGGGCGTACGAGATGCTGCTGTTCTGCCAGCGGAACCCGAAGCCCTGCCCGGTGCTCGACGTCACGGACGCGGGCTCCTACGTCACACCGCTGGCCCCGGGCGCCGACCTGCGGACGGATCTGCCGCGCTACCGCGTATGGGAGCACGGGGAGTTGGCCGACGAGCCCACGGACGTCGTCGACCGCTGGCGGGACGACCTGGTGTCGTTCCTCATCGGGTGCAGCTTCACCTTCGAGTGGGCGCTCGCCGACGCCGGGGTACCGCTGCGCCACATCGAGCAGGGCCGCAACGTCCCGATGTACGTGACCGCGCGCCCCTGCCGTCCGGCCGGGCGGCTGCACGGCCCCATGGTGGTGTCGATGCGGCCGGTGCCGCCCCGTTCTCTCGCCGACGCCATCAGGGAGAGCGCCCTGATGCCGGCGGTGCACGGCAGTCCGGTGCACTGCGGTGAACCCTCGGGGCTCGGCATCGAGGATCTGGGCCGGCCCGACTTCGGCGATCCGGTGGCCGCCGAACCGGACGACATCCCGGTGTTCTGGGCGTGCGGGGTGACGCCGCAGGCCGCGGTGATGGCGTCGAGGCCGCCGTTCGCGATCACGCACGCGCCGGGCCGCATGTTCCTCACCGACGCCCGCGACGAGCAGTACCGCGTGGCGTGACCACCGAGAACCGCGGGGCCACCGGGACGAGAATGACGGGGCCGCCCAGAAAGACGAGCACCCCATGGCCACCGAGCAGGACGAGCACCACATGGCCGCCGAGAAACAGGAGTCTCCGCAGATGAGCACCGCCTCCATCGATCTCAACGCCGACCTCGGCGAGGGCTTCGGCCGCTGGCACCTCACCGACGACGAGCAGCTGCTGTCCGTCGTCACCAGCGCCAATGTGGCCTGCGGCTTCCACGCGGGGGACGCGGTCACCATGCGCAGGGTGTGCGACCTGGCCGCCGCGCGCGGGGTGCGGATCGGCGCGCAGGTCTCCTACCGCGACCTGGCGGGCTTCGGGCGGCGCGCGATGGACGTGCCGCCCGAGGAGCTGGCGGCCGAGGTGGCCTACCAGATCGGCGCCCTGGAGGTCTTCGCGCGCGCGGCGGGCACGCGCGTGTCGTACGTGAAGCCGCACGGCGCGCTGTACAACCGGGTCGTCCACGACGAGGGCCAGGCCCGCGCGGTCGTGGAGGGCGTCCTGCTCGCGGGCGGCTCGCTGCCGCTCCTCGGGCTGCCCGGTTCGCGCCTCCTGGAGACGGCGGGCCAGGCGGGGCTCCCGGAGGTCACCGAGGCGTTCGCGGACCGCGCCTACACCGAAGAGGGCACGTTGGTGCCCCGGGGCAGCGAGGGAGCCGTCATCACGGATGCGGACGCCGTCGTCGAGCGGTCCCTCGGGATGGCCCGCTCGGGCGTCGTGACGTCCCGCGGGGGCCACGAGATCGCGGTCCGCGCGCGGTCGCTGTGCCTGCACGGCGACACGCCGGGGGCGGTGGGGCTGGCCCGCCGGGTCCGGGCCCGCCTGGAGTCGGCGGGCGTGCGCGTGGAGGCCTTCGCGTGAGGGTGCTGCCCGTGGGCGAGCGGGCCCTGCTCGTCGAACTCGCCGACGGCACCGGGGCCCAGGCGCTCCACGCGGAGCTGCTGCGCCGCCGCGCGGCGGGCTCACTGCGGGTACGGGAGATCGTCCCCGCGGCCCGCACCGTGCTCCTGGACGGCCTCGACGAGCCCGCCCGGGTCCGCGCCGAACTGCCCGGCTGGGAGGTCCCGCCGCTGCCCGAGCGGGCGGGTGCCGTCCTGGAGATCCCGGTCCGGTACGACGGGCCGGACCTCGCGGACGTCGCCGCGCACTGGGGCGTGAGCGTGCCCGAGGTGGCGCGGATCCACGCGGCGGCCGAATTCCGCGTCGCCTTCTGCGGGTTCGCGCCGGGCTTCGGATATCTGACGGGGCTGCCCGAACGCTACGGGGTGCCGCGCCGGGCCACGCCCCGCACCTCCGTCCCCGAGGGCAGCGTCGCCCTGGCGGGCCCGTACACGGGCGTCTATCCGCGTGCCTCGCCCGGCGGCTGGCAGCTGATCGGCTCGACGGACGCCGTGCTGTGGGACCACGCGCGCGTGCCGGCCGCGCTGCTCTCCCCCGGCGTACGCGTCCGCTTCGTGGCGCACGGTACGCCCGCAAACCCCACGGAGGCCGCGCCGGGCCTCGCACCGGAGGACCGATGACCGACCGTGCCGTCGCCGTCGTACGGGCCGGGGCGCTGACGACCGTCCAGGACCTCGGGCGTCCCGGACACGCCCATCTCGGGGTGCCCCGTTCCGGTGCCCTGGACCAGCCCGCGGCCCGCCTCGTCAACCGGCTGGTCGGCAACGCGCCCGGCGCGGCCGTCCTGGAGACCACCCTCAACGGCTGCGCCGTGCGCCCCCGCCGTCCCGTGACCATCGCGGTCGGCGGAGCCCCCTGCCCGGTGACCGTGGACGGCCGCCCCGCCGCCTGGGGGGCGCCGGTGCGTGTCCCCGCGGGGGCGCTCGTGGACATCGGGGCGGCCGTCTCCGGAGTACGCGGCTATATCGCCGTCGACGGTGGGGTGGCCGTCGACCCGGTGCTCGGCAGCCGCTCCACCGACCTGCTCTCCGGCCTCGGCCCGCCCCCGCTCGCGGACGGGGCCGTGCTGCCGCTCGGCACCCCGAGGGGCCCGCACGCGCGCGTGGACACCGTCCCGCAGCCCGCCCCGCCCGGGGAGCTGGTGCTGCGGGTGACGCTCGGGCCGCGCGCAGACTGGTTCACGCGGGCGGCGCTGGAGACGCTGACCACGCGCGCGTACCGGGTGTCCTCGGCGAGCAACCGCATCGGTCTGCGCACCGAGGGCCCCGCCCTGGAGCGGGCGCTCACCGGCGAACTGCCGAGCGAGGGAATGGTGCTGGGCGCCGTTCAAGTGCCGCCGGACGGCAGGCCGGTCGTCTTTCTCGCCGATCACCCGACCACCGGCGGCTACCCGGTGGTGGCGGTGGTCAGGGAAGCGGACCTGGCCGCGGCGGCCCAGGCACCACCGGGCACGCCGGTGCGCTTCGTCCGGGCGGGCCGCACATGACGCTCACCGCGCCCACCCGGCACCGGCACCGCCCCGAGAGGCCGGCTCCCACCGGACCGCGAGCCTCACCCGAGGCCGGGTCACACAGCGGGCGCGTCCGCGTCGGGCCCGATCCTGCTGCGCACCGCCGTCTGTACCTCGTCCTCCTCGGCGGGGTCCTCGGCGAGCCTCCGAAGGCGGTTGACCACGCGGGCGTCGCCGGTCTCGGCGTGCCGGGCGGCGACCCCGCGAGTGGTCTCCTCGCAGTCCCACAGGCACTCGACGGCGAAGCCCGCGGCGAAGGTCGGGTCGGTGGCGGCGAGGGCACGGGCGGCGCGGCCGCGGAGGTGGGACGAGGCGGTCTCTCGGTAGACGTGCCGCAGGACGGGGGCGGCGCAGGCGATGCCGAGGCGTCCCGCGCCGTCGACGAGGGTCCACAGCGTCGGCGCGTCGGGTCCCTCGCCGCGGACCGCCTCACGCAGTGCGGCGAGGACGAGCTTGCTGTCCTGGGCGCCGCCCCGGCAGGCGAGCACGCGTCCCGCGGCGGCGCCGAGGGCGTCGGGGCGGTAGGCCCAGCGCCGGGCCCGCTCGACGGCGGCGACACCGCCCATCCGTTCGAAGGCCTCCGTCGCCGCGTCCACCACGACAGCGGAGTGGTCCTCCACCGCGTACTCGATGAGGTCGAGGACGGCGGGGTCGTGGGCGTCGGCGAGGTAGCGCAGGGCGGTGGCGCGCGCCCCGTCGGAGCCGTTGCGGGCGGCCTCGACGACCTCGGGCCGGTCCTCGGGTCCCGCGACGGCGCCCAGGCAGCGCGCGGCGGGCACGTGCAGCACGGCGCCGCGCTCAAGGCCCTCCTGCGCCCAGGCGAAGACCGCCTTAACGCTCCACCCGGGGCGGGGGCCCGCGGGCCGCATCTGGCGCTGCCAGCGGTCGAAGGAGCCCTGTTCCCGCGCGGCTCGCACGCGGGCGCCGACACCGGCGCGGGGGTCCTCCTCCCACAGCCGCCAGGGCCGTGGTTCGTAGGCGTCGCGCACGGCGGCGGCCAGCTCGGCCTCGCCCTCCGCGCCGGCGGGGAATCTGGCGAGCACGGGGACGGCGAGCGCGCGCAGCCCCGCGTCGTCGTCGCGCAGGGCCAGCTCGTCGAGGGCCCACGCCCAGTTCGCGCCGAACGCCGCGTACCTGCGCAGGAGTTCGAGGGCGTCGTGCCTGCCGTAGGAGGCGAGGTGCCCGAGGACGGCGAGGGCGAGCCCGGTGCGCGAGTCGTCCGTGTCCAGGGCGTCCTCGGCATCGAAGAGGTGGCGCTCGATCTCGCCGAGCCCGCCGTGCAGGTCGAGGTAGAGCCGGGCGTAGTACAGCGAGCGGTTCTCCACCTGCCAGTCGTGGCGGGGATCGTTGAGCACACAGTGGTCGAGGGCGGCGAGCGCCTCGGACCGTGGTGCCGTGAGTGCGTGCAGCGTGCCGTCGCCGCGGCCCCGCTGGAGCAGGCCGAGCAGCGTACCGCTGGGCGCTATGACCGGATCGAACATGGGAAACAGCCTCACATCAAGCGTCGACGCAACCGGGAATCACGCATTACCTGGCCGCACGCCAACACGTCGGGCCGCCCGCCGTCTTTTGCTTGTCGAAGACCATCTTCCTCTGCCTCTCGTCCGTGGCCCCAAGGGATCCCGGACTTGAGGTCCGGGGGCGGGCCGCTCACGGCCCACGCGGTGCGGCAAGACCTGCCCCACCGTCGCGTCCGTGAATCACGTCGTCATGATGACCCGGCGGTGACACCCGCCGCGACCACATTTCCAGCGCCCCCGTAGCTGCTGGACGGGTACCCGCTCAGGCGGCCCCGAACAGCTCAAGCAACTCCGTCTTCTGGAACATCCGGGCGGTGTCCACCGCCGACGGCGTCCCGGCGGCCGGATCGGCCCCGCCGTCGAGGAGGGCCCGGATCACCGCCTCCGCGCCCTTGAAGACGGCTCCGGCGAGCGGCGTCTGCCCCCGGTCGTTGGCGCGGTTCGCGTCGCCGCCGCGCTCCAGGAGGACCCGGACCGCGTCGGCGTGCCCGTGGTAGGCCGCCAGCATCACGAGCGAGTCACCGCTGTCGTTGGTGAGGTTGGCCGGGACCCCCGCGTCGACGTATGCCGCGAGCGCCGCGGCGTCGCCCTGGCGGGCCAGATCGAAGATCTTGGTCGCCAGCTCCACGACCTCGGGGTCGGGGGCTTCGCTCATGGAGGCGTCCGCCTTTCTGGGATGCGCTGCGTGTGCAGCCGTACGAGTGAATCGACAGGGTACTGCCCCGGCGGACACATGACCGTGCCCGCCCGAGGCAAAGATCACGGCGGACACGGAAGACGTCCCGACCTGCTCCCCGACGCCCCGAAGAGGCTCTGCCATTCGAGGGAAATTCAGAGAATTTCACTCATTTGCACCTTTTGTCGTATGGATACATGCTGTGAACCTGGAAGAACTCATGGTGACTGTCCCCACAAACCAGGAGAACCGTCATGGTCCTTTCCATCTCGGGCGTCGTACTGCTCGGAATCATCGTCTTCCTGTTCTTCCGCAAGGACGGCCTCAAGGCCTCCCACGCGGTGGTCTGCGCGCTGTTCGGCTTCTTCATGGCGGGCACCGCCATCGCCCCGAGCATCAAGGCCGGCAGCGCGAGCCTCGCGAGCCTCCTCGGCGGGATCAAGTTCTGACCCCCCTGCCTTCGTACGCACCTCCAGGAGACTGACGTGGCCAGGCGCCCACTCCCCCGCATCCTGAGTAACGGCACCGCGTCCATCGCGCGGAGCCGGGAGCTGGCACGGTCGGCCGCCGACAGCGCCACCGACGTTCTCCACCCGCTGATCACGATGACTCGTGGACTGCGCCGGCTGGCTGCCGCCGGGCGGCGCAAGTGGGCCGGTACGCCCAAGGACAAGCGCGGGCCGCTGCTGTTCCTGGTCGCCTCCGTGGTCCTGGTCCTCGCCCTCGTCCCCTACGGGCCGATGCTCGCCCTCATCTCCCTGATGGCGGCCGCAGGGTGGACGGGCCGCGAGCGCACCGCCCCGGCGCCGAGCGGCCCCGACGAGGCCCAGGCACAGCGGTTGCAGTCCCTCTACGAAGCGCTCGTCCCGTACTTCTCGGTCCCCGAGGACCCCGCCCCGCTCTACGCCCACGGCGGCGCGTGGGACAAGGCCTTCACCACCTACGAGTTCGACGAGACCGGGCGGATCTCCCAACTGGTGGTGCAGTACCCCGCGTACTTCACGGACGGTGAGGCCGAGTCCCGCGCGCGGATCGAACAGCTGCTGCACGCGAAGTCGGGCCGCGGACGCGAATACCACTTCGCGTGGGACGAGGAGGGCAACGAACTCACCGTCACCGTCCTGCCCGCTCTCCCCACCGACATCGCCGCCCAGCGCTTCGTCACCGCCCCCGGGGAGACGGTCCTCGGCTTCACCGACGAGACCGGAGTGCAGCGCACCCTGCCGGTGACCGACGGCGAGGAGCGCCGCGACGTACCCCCCGTCGTATGGCGCACCGGCGTCCGCTCCACGGAACCCCACCTGCTGATCGCGGGCCGGCCGGGCACCGGCACGACGACACTGCTGCGCTCCATCGCCCTCCAGGCGCTCCAGTACGGCGATGTCCTCATCGTCGAGGGCAGCGGCGCCGGCGACTACGCGTGCCTGACCGGCCGCGAAGGGGTCCTGGCCATCGAGTGCGGGCTCGCCGGGGCGCTCGCGAGCCTGGAATGGGCCGCGCACGAGACCGAGCGCAGGCTCATCGCCGCCAACCGGGCCCGGCAGGCGGGCCACCCGCCGCCGGAGGACACCAAGCGCCCCCTGTGGGTCCTCCTGGACCGGCCGAGCGCGCTCGGCCACCTCGCCGCCGCCGACGGGCGCAACGACCCCCAGTCGCTGCTCCACGTCCCGCTGCGGCACGGCAGGGCGGCGAACGTGACCGTGGCCGTCGCGGATCAGCTGGACTGCCTGGACTTCCTGAGCGACGCCGTACGCCAGCACACGCGCGCGCGTGTGGTCCTCGGGCCCGCCACCCCCGACCAGCTGGAGGAGGTCCTCGGTACGCCGCCCCACACGACGCCCACCGCGGAGGTCCCGCCCGGCCGGGGCTACGCGCGGCTCGGCACGGGCCCGGTCCACCGCCTCCAGGTGCCCGCCACGCCCGATCCCTACGACGACGCCACCAGTGAGTCGCACCGCAGGGCGGTCCTGGAACTGCTACCGGAGTACAGCACCCCGGCGGACACGCTCCCCGTCGAGGAACCGGAGGGGGCCGAGGAGACCGACGAGGCCGAAGAGGTTCCCCGGGAGGTCACCGCGGCGCAGCCGGTCCCCGCGGAGAGCTGACCCCCGCCCCTGGGCCCGGAGTCGACCTCAGGCCACGAAGGGATGCGCGATCTCCGCCCCCGTGCCGGCGCCCGTCTCCACCAGGCGGGCGGCGGCGGCCAGACGCACCGCCGCCTCCTCGGCCACCGCGCCGCCCACGGTGAACGGCAGCCGCACATACCCCTCGAAGGCCCCGTCGACACCGAAGCGCGGCCCTGACGGAACCCGCACTCCCACCCGCTCGCCCACCTCGGCGAGCCGCGACCCCGACAGGCCGCCGGTGCGCACCCACAGCGTCAGACCACCGCGCGGCACCTCGAACTCCCATTCGGGCAGCTCGCGGCGTACGGCGGCGACCAGCGCGTCGCGGTTCTCCCTCGCCTGCTCCCTGCGCACGTCCACGGCGGCCTGCCAGCCATCGGTGTTCAGCAGCCAGTTCACGGCGAGCTGTTCGAGGACGGGGGTGCCCAGATCGGCGTACGCGCGTGCCGCGACGAGGCTGCGGATCACGTCGGGGGCGGCCCGCACCCAGCCGATGCGCATGCCCGCCCAGAACGCCTTGCTCGCCGAACCGACGGTGATGACGGTGGAGCCCGCGGGGTCGAACCCGCAGACGGGGCGCGGCATGTCGAGGTCCGGGTCGAGGCCCAGCTCGCTCATCGTCTCGTCGACGACGAGGACGGTGCCCGCCGAGCGGGCCGCCTCGACCAGTTGCCTGCGCTGGTCCTCCCCCGCGAGCGCGCCCGTGGGGTTGTGGAAGTCCGCGACGACGTACGCGAGCCGGGGCGCCGCGTCCCGCAGGACCTGCCGCCAGCGGTCCATGTCCCAGCCCTGGAGCCCCTCGGCCATGGCGACGGGGACGAGCCGGGCGCCCGCCTCGCGCATCAGCTGGAGGATGTTGGCGTACGAGGGGGACTCGACGGCGATGCGCTCGCCGCGGCCCGCGAAGAGGTGGCAGATAGCGTCGATGGCGCCCATCGCGCCGGTGGTGACCATGATCTGCTCGGGCATGGTCGGGATCCCACGCGCGGTGTAGCGCTCGGCGAGCATCTCGCGCAGCGCGGGCAGGCCCGCGGGGTAGTCGCCGTGCGTGTGGGCGTAGGGCGGGAGCGCTTCGAGGGCGCCCTGGACGGACCGGGTGAGCCAGGGCTCGGGCGCGGGCAGCGCGGCACAGCCCAGGTCGATCATGGAACCGAGCGCCTCCGGGGGCAGCGGTTCGAGCCCGCGCGCGGGGAGGGGGTTTCCGGCGGGGACGGCGGTCCAGCTGCCCGCTCCCCTGCGGGACTCCAGGAAGCCCTCGGCGCGCAACGCCTCGTAGGCGGCCGCCACGGTGGTGCGGCTGACGGCGAGCGCCACCGCCAGTTCGCGCTCCGCGGGCAGTCGCGCGGCGACGGGGACGCGGCCCTCCAGGACGAGCAGTCTGATGCCGTCGGCGAGGGCGCGGTAGGCGGGCGGGCGGCGGGCGCCCGTGCCGCTGGGTCGGGCCTGCTGGGAGGCGAGGAGCCGGGCAAGCTGAGTCGAGCCCATCGCCGAAGTCCACTGAGCCATGATTCCCAGTCCACCTTCCCCGAATTGGCCATGGTTGCGGTCTGCTTCCAAGCCACAGGGTGACATGCATCGGGCCACTACCACCAGCAGGGGGCACCACTTGTCCGGGACGAAGCCACAACTCGCACGGCGGCTGACGCGGCTGTACGCCGGTCTGACGCTGTACGGCGCCAGCTCGGCGCTGATGGTGAGCGCGGGGCTCGGTCCCGAGCCGTGGAACGTGCTCCACCAAGGCCTGTCCGCACGGACGGGCCTGCCCATCGGCGTCGTCTCGATCATCGTCGGCGCGGCCGTTCTGCTGCTGTGGATCCCCCTGCGCCAGCGCCCGGGGCTCGGCACCGTCTCGAACGTCTTCGTCTGCGGGCTGTCGATGGACGCCACCCTGGCGCTGCTGCCGGACGCGGACTCACTCGCCGTCCGTGTCCCGCTGCTGCTGGCCGGTGTGGTCCTCAACGGCGCGGCGACCGGCCTGTACATCGCCGCCTCGTTCGGTCCCGGCCCGCGCGACGGTCTGATGACCGGCCTGCACGCGCGCACCGGCCGCTCGATCCGCCTGACGCGCACGCTCGTCGAGGTGGCGGTCGTCGCCACCGGCTTCGCGCTCGGCGGCACGGTGGGCTTCGGCACGGTCCTGTACGCACTCGCCATCGGCCCGCTCGCCCAGTTCTTCCTGCGCCGCCTCGCCCTCCCCGCGTCCAGCGCGGAGAGGGTCGTGGCCTCCGGCGGCCCCCCGGAGCGCGCGATACTTCAGCGGTGACCACGCGCGTACGCCACCCCTACCTCGATCACCCGGGTCCGCTCGCCCTCGCCCACCGCGGGGGCGCGGCGGACGGCCTGGAGAACACCGCAGCGGCCTTCCGGCGTGCCGTCGGCCTCGGCTACCGCTACATCGAGACCGATGTGCACGCCACGGCCGACGGCCGCCTCGTCGCCTTCCACGACGCGACGCTGGACCGCGTGACGGACGCGGCGGGACGCATCGTCGACCTCCCTTGGAGCGAGGTGCGCCACGCGCGCGTGGCCGGCAGCGAGCCGGTGCCCCTCTTCGAAGAGCTGCTGGAGACCTTCCCCGAGGTGCGCTGGAACGTGGACGTGAAGGCGGAGTCCGCGCTCCTGCCGCTCCTGGACCTGATCCGCCGCACCGGCTCCTGGGACCGGATCTGCGTCGGCTCGTTCTCCGAGGCGCGCGTGGCGAGGGCCCAGCGCGTCGCGGGCCCCCGCCTGGCCACCTCCCTCGGCACCCGTGGCGTGGCAGCCCTGCGTCTTGGGTCGTACGGCGTCCCGACGGCGCCGCGCCGCTCGGCGGTCTGCGCGCAGGTACCCGAGACGCACGGCGGGATCCGGGTGGTCGACCACCGCTTCGTACGCGCCGCCCACGCGCGCGGGCTCCAGGTCCACGTGTGGACCGTCAACGACGCCGAGCGGATGGCCGCCCTTTTGGACCTGGGCGTGGATGGCATAGTTTCCGATCACATCGAGACGCTGCGCGAGGTGCTGACGGACCGGGGGAGCTGGGTCTGACCGCCCGAGGGCGGCTTCGCCCACGGGGAACAGCGAGGTCACGGGTGGGCACCGACACCCTGCGCACGGCGGCCGACGAGGCCGCCGAACGACGGCGCGAGCAACGAGGCTGGTACTTCTACGACTGGGCCTGCTCGGTCTACTCCACGAGCGTCCTGACCGTCTTCCTGGGGCCCTATCTCACGGAGATCGCCAAGGCGGCGGCCGACCCTGAGGGGTATGTGCACCCGCTGGGCATCCCGGTCCGCGCGGGGTCCTTCTTCGCGTACACGGTGTCCGCCTCCGTGCTCGTGTCGGTCTTCGTGATGCCGCTGGCGGCCGCGGCCGCCGACCGTACGGGCCGCAAGAAGCCCCTGCTCGCCGTGGCCGCGTACCTGGGGGCGGCCGCGACCGCGGGCATGTTCTTCCTGGACGGCGAACGCTATCTCCTCGGCGGTCTCCTGCTGATCGTCGCCAATGCCTCGCTCGCCGTCTCGATGGTGCTCTACAACTCCTATCTGCCGCAGATCGCTCCTCCGCAGGAGCGCGACGCGGTCTCCTCGCGCGGCTGGGCCTTCGGTTACGCCTCGGGGGCCCTGGTCCTGGTGGCGAACCTCGTACTGTTCCTCGCCCATGACTCCTTCGGCGTCTCCGAGTCGACGGCGGTCCGCATCTGCCTGGCGTCGGCCGGTGTGTGGTGGGGCGCCTTCACCCTCGTACCCCTGAAGCGGCTGCGCGACCGGCGGACCGCGCACTCCGCGAGCGGCGCGCGAGGCGGCCTGCGGCAGCTGGCGGCGACGGTGCGCGACATGCGCCGCCATCCCCACACGCTCGCCTTCCTGCTGGCCTACCTCGTCTACAACGACGGGGTCCAGACGGTGATCTCGCAGGCGTCCGTGTACGGCTCCGAGGAGCTGGGGCTCGAACAGTCCACGCTGATCGTCGCGGTCCTGCTGGTGCAGCTGCTCGCGGTGGCCGGGGCCCTCGGAATGGGCAGGCTGGCGCGGACGTACGGCGCCAAGCGCACCATCCTCGGCTCCCTCGTCGCCTGGACGGTGACGATCGGGGCGGGCTACTTCCTGCCCGCGGGGGCGCCCGCGTGGTTCTTCGTCCTCGCGGCGGGAATCGGCCTGGTCCTCGGCGGCACCCAGGCCCTGTCCCGCTCGCTCTTCTCGCACCTGGTGCCGCGCGGCAAAGAGGCGGAGTACTTCTCCGCGTACGAGATCAGCGACCGCGGCATGGCCTGGCTCGGGCCGCTGATCTTCGGCCTCACCTACCAGCTGACGGGGAGCTACCGGGACGCGATCGTCTCCCTCGTGGCCTTCTTCCTGCTCGGATTCGCGCTGCTCGCGAGGGTGCCGGTGAGGCGTGCGGTGCGCGACGCGGGCAATCCCGTACCCGACCGGATTTAGCAACTGAGGGCAAAGGCCGGTAGTGTACGCGTTTGGCCTGCCAGGCGGACCGTTACTGCGAGCTGAAGTTTCAGAAACGCTGGGTGACATCTACTGTCAGATGTGACAAACCGGGCGCTGGTGGGTACTACAAGTGGGCGGCATACGACGGCGACGCATGACCCTGAACGGGAATCTTTACCGCCGACCGGACGTTGACCGGATGACGACGACAGCGACACCTGTCCTGTGGGCGACAAGCCCGGGAGGCACGATTCATGAGTGAGCGAGCTCTTCGCGGCACGCGTCTCGTGGTGACAAGCTACGAGACCGACCGCGGCATCGACCTGGCTCCGCGCCAGGCCGTGGAGTACGCATGCCAGAACGGACATCGTTTCGAGATGCCGTTCTCGGTCGAGGCGGAGATCCCGCCGGAGTGGGAGTGCAAGGTCTGCGGGGCCCAGGCACTCCTGGTAGACGGCGACGGACCTGAGGAGAAGAAGGGCAAGCCGGCGCGTACGCACTGGGACATGCTCATGGAGCGCCGTACTCGAGAGGAACTCGAAGAGGTCCTGGAGGAACGCCTCGCGGTCCTTCGGTCCGGCGCCATGAACATCGCGGTGCATCCGCGGGACAGCCGCAAGTCCGCCTGACGACGGACCCGGCACACAACCGCACAGCACAAGTACGAGGGCCGGGGCCACTGCTCAGCAGTGGCCCCGGCCCTCGTACTTGTGCGTGAGGCTCGGACGCCGTCAGCGCGGCAGCTGCGGGTCGTCCGGGCGCGGGCCGCGCGCCGACGGCTCGTCCCTGATGACCTCGCCCTGGACGACCTTGCCGTCGGGGCGGTGCATACGCGCCTGCTGGAAGGCGTCACCGAGGCCGCCGGGGGACGCCTCGCGCACCTCGCGCACCTTGCGCTCGAATGTCCGCTCCGCGTACCGCCCGAGGGCCTTCTGGACCGGCGGGATCAGCAGGATCAGCCCCAGGGCGTCCGAGATGAGCCCGGGAAGGATGATCAGCAGGCCGCCCAGCATCGTCAGGGCCCCGCCACCGCCCGCGGCCTCCGGCTCGGGCGCCACACCGCTCTGCTGCTGTTGCACGGCCTCACTGAGCTTGCGGAACGCCCTGCGCCCCGCCCGCTTGATCACTGCGGAGCCGAGCACGAGGCCGCCCACCAGGAGCAGAAGGACCACGAACCCGCTCGTGGCACCCGCCACGACGGTGAGCAGCCAGATCTCCAGGACGAGCCACGCGGCGATGCCGAGCGGCAGGAACCTCAGGGGTCCCGAACGTCTGGTCCTGCTGGGGCGGATGGGAGGCGGTGCGCCGGTCGTCATGCTCCCAGTGTGCCTGGGTCCGCCTCAGGCCGGGATAAGGGGGATGATCAACAGGGCCGGGCCGGGGGCCGCCCAGGACGGCGTGCGCCCCGCGGCCGGGTCCGCTCAGGACTGCTTGCGGCCGATCACCCGGCCGACGCGCTCCCCCACACCCCAGGCGGTGACCCGCCACAGCGCCTCGACGACGATGTTCTGGCTCATCTTGCTGTCCCCCAGCTCCCGCTCGACGAACGTGATGGGCACCTCGACCACGTGGTAGCCCGCCTTGATCGCGCGGCGCGCCAGGTCGACCTGGAAGCAGTAGCCCTGCGACTCGACCTCGCTGAGGCCGAGGCCCTCCAGGGTCTCGCGGCGGAAGGCGCGGTAGCCGCCCGTCACGTCGCGGATGGGCACGTCCAGCAGGAGGCGCGAGTAGGTGCTGCCGCCGCGGGAGATGAACTCGCGGTGCTTGGGCCAGTTCACCACCCGGCCGCCGGGCACCCAGCGCGAGCCGAGCACGAGGTCGGCGCCCTTCAGCGCGGTCAGCAGCCGGGGCAGCTCCTCGGGCTGGTGGGAGCCGTCGGCATCCATCTCGATGAGCACGCCGTAGTCGTTGTCGAGCCCCCAGCGGAACCCCGCGAGGTAGGCGGCGCCGAGGCCCTCCTTGCCCTTGCGGTGCAGCACGTGGACCTGGTCGTCCTCGGCCGCCAGCTCATCGGCGATCTTGCCGGTGCCGTCGGGGCTGTTGTCGTCGGCGACCAGGACGTGCGCCTCCGGGACGGCGGCCCGCACCCTGCCGACGATGGACTGGATGTTCTCCGCCTCGTCGTAGGTCGGAATGATCACCAAGGCCGTGCCGAGCGAGCCGAACTGTCTCCCCTGGTCCCCTGCTTCGGAGACTCGACCGCCGTCGTTCACTACTGCCCCTTCGTTCGTACGCAGAGGACCACCATAGTGGCCGCGGCCTGCGCCGCAGCGGCGGCTCGGGGGTCGGCAGGTCCAGGACTGCGGATCGGGGCCCGGCGCCCTTCGGGCCGGCCCGGGACCCGCTGGCTGCGGATCGACCGAAAGCCGTTGTCTACTGAGCGTCCGGGCCCGACCCGGGTCACACCAGCCGACCGGCTGATACGTTCCCTCGCCTCCGCGTCGCGGACGCTGGATCTGGCTCCCAGCGGAGGTGCGCCGGTGCGGCACACCACCCATGACCCAGCGGCGTTCGACGACTGCGTGGAGGTTCGCCGGTCGGACGTCCTGTGGTGGACCCGGCCGAACCTACCGGCCCACGGCGGCTCTCTGTCAATAGCCTTGTGAGCTGCGGTGTTGATAAATACCGCCAGGTCAGTGCCGAGGATTCGCAGGTCGTACGGAGCCCCGGCGGGCCGTGATCGGCGCCGCGCACCGCCGGGACATCACTCGTCCGGCCCCACATGGACCGGCTGACCGGCCACCACGGTGCGCAGACAGACGGGGAGTTCCGCCCCGGGCGACAGGTCGGGCAGGCCGGGCGTGCCCGAGCGCGGGTCGGTCGACCAGCGGGCCACGCGGTCGTCCGGGGCCTGCACCACCAGATCGGCGGTGCGCCACACGGCGTAGTCCGCGGGCGCGCCCGGCACCAGGACACCCGCGTCGTCGCGGCCGACGGCCCGCCAGCCGCCCCGGGTGTGGGCCGTGAACGCGGCGCGCACGGAGACGCGGTGCTCGGGCGTGCGGTGGAAGGCGGCGGCGCGGACCGTGCCCCAGGGGTCGAGGGGCGTGACGGGGCTGTCGGAGCCGAAGGCGAGGGGGACGCCGGTGCGCAGGAGGGCCGCGTACGGGTTGAGGGTGCGGGCCCGCTCGGCACCGAGGCGCTCGGCGTACATGCCGTCCTCGCCGCCCCACAGGGCGTCGAAGGCGGGCTGGACGGACGCGGTGAGGCCGAACTCGGCGAATCCCGCGATGGTCTCGGGGGTGAGCATCTCGGCGTGCTCCACGCGGTGCCTGGCGGCCCTGACGCGGGCCAGGCCGACCTTCTCCGCGGCCAGCCGCAGGCCATCGACCACGGAGCCCACCGCGGCGTCCCCGATGGCGTGGAAGCCCGCCTGGAGGCCCGCCTCGGTGCATGCCACGACGTGGGCGGCGACGTCGGCGGCGTCCAGGTAGGCGGTGCCGGTGTGGGCGCCGTCGGCGTACGGCTCGTGCAGACAGGCGGTGTGCGAGCCGAGGGCGCCGTCCACGAAGAGGTCACCGGCGGCGCCGGCCGCGCCCAACTCCCGGGCGCGCGCCACGCCTTCGGGGCCGTGCTCGGCCCAGTAGCCGACGACACGGGGCCCGGCCTCCTCGGCGGCGAGCCTCAGCAGCCCGGTGAAGTCGTCCTCGTCGGAGATCTCCGGGCCCGCGCACTCGTGGACGGAGCCGATGCCGAGCGAGGCGGCGCGCTTCAGGGCGGCGCGCTGGGCCTCGGCGCGCCGGGCGGGCGTGACCGCTGCCAGGGCGGCGGCGCGCACTCCGTGGTGGGCGTCGGCGGTCAGCGGGGCGTCCGGGTGGAAGCCGGTGCGCTCGGTGATGCCGGGCACGAGGTCGAGCAGAGCGGTGGTGGCTACCGCCGAGTGGACGTCGATACGGGAGAGGTAGAGCGGCCGGCCGCCGGTGGCCTCGTCCAGCTCCGCGCGCGTGGGCGGGCGGCCGCCGGGCCAGCGGGCGGCGTCCCAGCCGTGGCCGAGCAGCACGGTGTCGTGCGGTCGTGCGGCGGCGTGTTCGCGTACGGATACGAGCGCCTCGTCCAGTGAACGGGCCCCCGACAGGTCGAGTCCCGTCAGGGCGAGGCCGGTGGCCGTGGTGTGCACGTGGGCGTCCGTGAACGCCGGGGTGACCAGGGCGCCTTCGAGGTCGACGACCTCGTCGACGCCGTCCGCGAAGGCGTCGGCGGCGCCTTCGGAGCCGACCCAGGCGACATGGCCGCGCTCGACGACCATCGCGGTGGCGAACGGGTCGGCGGGGCTGTGGACGTCGCCGCCGCGCAGCAGCACGGTGCGGTGGTTCTGGGAGTCCCGGACGTCGTCGGGGGCGGTGCTCTGGCTCATGGGTCCAGTCTCGCCCCTGCGGACGCGCGCCTCGCGCGCGGGTCACACCTGGGGCGGGCGCGCCTCGTACGGGGTAGAGAGCACCACGGTCGTCCGCGTGGAGACCCCGGCGAGGGCACGCAGGCGGCTCAGCAGGTGTTCCAGTTCCAGCGGAGTGGCGACGCGGACCTTCAGGATGTAGTTCTCGTCGCCCGCGACGCTGTGGCACGCCTCGATCTCCGGGACGCCCGCGAGGCGTTCGGCGATGTCGTCGGGCGCGCTGGGGTCGAACGGCTTCACCGAGATGAAGGCCGTGAGCGGCAGCCCCACGGCCTCCGGGTCCACGACCGCGGCATAGCCGCGGATGACTCCCCGCTGCTCGAGGCGGCGTACCCGCTGGTGCACGGCCGATGTGGACAGGCCCGTGGCCTTGCCCAGGTCGGTGTAGCTCATCCGCCCGTCCTTGACGAGCAGCTGCACGATCTGTCGGTCCAGCTCCTCCATGCGCCGAACCTACAGGGCTCTTGATCCCCGCGGATACCCGAGCGCCCGCCGGGCTCGCGCGGCGTGGCAACTCCCGTCGGCATGTGACGAACGCCACACCTCGTTGACCGTGTCCGATGGGATGCCACGATTACCTCTACGACGGGACGGGAAGTGCTTGCTGTGGTCGAGGCCGCAGTGCCTTGTCGGCCCACCCAAGGGGGAGAGTCCCATGCAGAATCTGAAGCGCCCCGGCAGGCCCACTCGCGCCAAGCAGCAGCAGGCCGCCGAGCCCGAGCCGGAGGGCGTCGAACCGGCTGACGCCCTTCTCGACGCGTACGACACCTTTGAGATGTACCGCGTGAACTGCCCCGACTGCGGGCAGCCGATCGCACTCCTGGCCGACGAGGACGTCCTGCCCGAGCACGCCCTGTGCCCCACTCCGTGGAACCCGTTCGGGCTCACGGTCTGTGCCGGTACGGGCCGCGCGGCCGAGGACGCCACACCCGTCGACGAGACGATGGAGGCTCAGGAGCAGGACACCGCCCTGCTGTTGACGCTCCCTCAGGGCCTCGACTGGCGGAAGCAGCCGTTCTCGCACGTGGGCGGACCGGGCTCGCGGCCCTTCCGCGTACCGCGGCAGCAGCGCCCCGCCGCCTGAGTCACCAGTAGCTGCCCTGCACCATGGCGGCGAGGCTGTCGTGGTGCAGGATCAGCGCGTCCGCGTCCCCGCCCGCTCCGGGCGCCGCGGCCTCGCCGAAGTGGACCTGGCGGTAGGCGACGCGCAGCATGACGATCGCGTGCCGCAGCGCCGCGTACAGCGTGTAGAAGTCCATGTCGCGCGGGGTGTGCCCGGTGAGCCCGGCATAGGTCGCCTCGATACGGTCGCGGCGCAGGAAGTCCGGCAGCCCTGGTTGGCCGAAACTCACCGTCAGATCCTGAAAGAAACGGTGGAGGTAGACCATCCAGCCGAGGTCGACCTCGCGGGGTGCGAGCGCCGCCATCTCCCAGTCGAGGACCGCCGCGGGCTCGAAGCCGGCGTAGACGATGTTCCCGATGCGCGCGTCGCCCCAGTTGAGGACGGGCGCACCCTCGGTGTGCGGCCACAGCTCTTCGAGGCGGTCGAAGGCGCGCTCGATGAGGGGTGAGCGGGGCAGTCCCCCCACCACCCATGTGTAGTAAGCGCGTTGGGCCGTGACATGCCGGCGCAGCGGGCTCCCCTCGCCGGGCAGTGCGAGGAATCGTGCCTCCGACACCGGGACTTGGTCGTGCAGCCGGGCGACGATCCGGACCGAGGCCTCCTCCAGGTGGGCGCGTTCGGTGTCGATCGCGGCGTGCAGCCAATTTCCCTCGTACGTGTAAGGCATGACGTCCGGCGGGACGCGGCCCTCGACCCGCTCCATGACGAAGAAGGGCGCGCCGAGCGGCCCGGGGTCCTCTTCCAGCCACAGGACGCGCGGCACCGGCAGGTCGGTGCGCTCGGCGACGAGCCGCATCGTGCGGTACTGACGCGGCATGTCGTAGACGGGGAAGATCGTGTACGCCGCCGGGTCGGCCGCCAGGCGCAACGCGCAGGAGCGCAGGGGCGGTTCGGGGTGCTCGACGGTGAAGAGCAGGGTCTCGCTGGACATGCCGTTGGACTCGGGGACGGTCACGTCGACCGCTTCGGCGCCGGGCAGGCGGGTGTCGAGCCAGGCGGTGAGGCGGCGGGCCAGCTCTTCCGGTTCGCGCGTGGTCGTGCGGGGGCGGGGCCGCAGTGATGGGGTCTCCCCTGCTCGAGCGAAGCCGAGAGCTTGGGGAAGTGCCAGACCCCGCGGCCCGCGGCATGATCCGCCGGACAGGCCCTAGGGCGCCACGGAGTCGAATCCGGTGAAGCCGCTCGGGTCGTGGCGGCCGAAGCTGCCGTGCTCGAAAATGCCGTACCCCGTCTGTCCGTCGAGGGTGAAGCGGGCGGCGTGGTCGATGACTCCGTAGGCGGCCAGGGGGTGTGCGGCGGGGTCCGAGAGGTCGTAGGTGCGGCGGTCGGTCCAGTCGCGGCCGCGCCAGGTGCCGTGCTGCCAGTCGTCGGCGGGCGGATATCCGGCGCCTACGGCCAGGGGCAGCGAAGCGAGGACCTCCGCGCCCAGTTCGAGGGGCTTGTGGTCGTCGGGGCCGGTGAGGTGGATGACGGCGCGCTCGGGGTGGCGGGTGCCGGGCCGGTAGGTGATGTCGGCACGGGGCCAGCCGAGTTGGCGGTCGCGCAGGGCGGGGCGGACGAGGGTGGCGTCGTTGAGGGTGCGGTAGCCGTCCGCGTCCTCCTGGACGATGACCATCAGGAAGCGGTCGTCGAAACGCACGGGGCACCAGATCCAGTGGAAGCCCTCGGTGGCGAACTCCTCCTCCAGGCGCCCGCGTTCCTCGCCAGGAATGGGCCGCACGCCCCAGCTCCGGTCGCGGGTCGCGGTCCACTCCCCCGCCGCGACATGGATCTCCTCGCCGCCCGCGCGGATCACTCCGCGGGGGCGGCCCGCCTGGACGAAACGGCGCCCTTCGAGGGTGAGCCGAGCACCGCGGCGCTGGGTGTGGTGCGGCTCCCAGAGGGCGGGGAAGTCGGCGGTCCAGGTCAGGTCGTACGACAGGGACGCCGGGTCGTCCGGGTCGGCGGCGCACTCCAGGCGCAGGCGGCGCAGCGGCTCGTCGACGGTGATGCGCAGCGGGCCGACGGAGAGGTTTGTCCGGTCGTCGCCGAGGGCGTCACCGGCGCGTACAGCGTGGAGCGTGTCGCCGATGCGGAGGGTGGCGTACGCATCGATCACACCGGTGTTCGGATAGACGCCGAGGCCGAGGATGAGCAGGGCGCGGCCCTCGTGGTCGAAGAGGTGGAAGATGCACCGGTCGTAGGCGTTGCGGTCGCCCGTCGCGACGTGCTTCATCGACAGGGGTACCTGGTGCACGGGATACTCGTCGAGCGGTACCGGACGGTCGTCCTCCACGGCAAACCTCCCTGGGCGCGCGGCAGTTCAGGGCGCGGCGGGAGGCGGCGGGGCCTCCGGCGCTCAGCTGACGGTACGTCAGTTAGCGGGGCGGAGCCAGACGCGTGGCGGCCCGCTTTTCCTGGCCGGGGGGCCTGGGGCTGGCCCTGGGCCGGGGCCTGACCCGGGGCCGGGGCCGGGGGCCAGGGCCGGGGGCCAGGGC
>NZ_JODF01000041.1:0-62412 GCF_000717945.1 Streptomyces sp. NRRL S-920 | reverse complement strand
GTAAACGGGTGGGTGGGTGGGTGGGAGAGATTCGCCGCGAAGCGGCGCCTAGGACACCCGCCGAGCCCCCTGAGCAACCAGCACCACCAGCCCCACGAGAAGCCAAACCGCCCCCACGACCTGCGCGGACCCCGACGCCTCCCAAATAACGGCCACCACGATCAACGCCCCCAGCACAGGGATCAGCAGATGCCGCCACCAGCTGAACCCGCCCCCGCGGTGCCGTACCGCGAACCAGCCCACCACGCTCGCGTGCAGCAGCAGAAACGCCGTCAGCGCGCCGATGTCCACCACCGACACCAGGTGGTCCATACCGTCGTCCCGCCGCGCCGCCCACACCGCCGCCACCATCGTCACCACTGCCGCGCACAGCAGCGCGACCCGCGGCGTACCGGAGTCCGTCCGGGACAGGACTTTCGGCAGCCGCCGGTCCCGGGCCATCGCGAAGAGCAGTCGTCCCGCCGCCGCCTGCCCCGCGAGCGCCGCGAACGCCGCGCCGATCGCCTTGCTGACGGCCACCAGATCGTGCAGCCACGACCCGGCCGCCGAGTCCACGGCGTCGTAGAAGGCGGTCCCCTGCTTGCCCGGTTCCGCGGCCAGCTCGGCGGAGGACAGCGGTTCGAGGAGGGCCACCAGATACGTCTGCGCGACGAAGAGCACACCCGCGAGCGCCAGACAGAACAGCACCGCCCGCGCGACCTTCGCCGAGCCCCCCGTCACCTCCTCCGCGAAGGAGGCGATCGCGTCGAAGCCCAGGTAGGACAGGACGGCGATCGACACCGCGCCCACCACCGCCGAGAGCGCGAAAGCACCCTGCGAGCCGTCGCCCGTCAGCGGCGACAGCCAGTCCCGCCGCGCCCCGTCCTGGACGAGGACGACCACCGCCGCGACGACGAACACGAGGAGGACCACGACCTCCATGGCGAGCACCGCGAAGCCGACCCGGGCGGCCGCCCGCACCCCCCACAGGTTCAGCGCGGTCGTGATGAGCACCGCGATCGCCGTCCACACCCACCGGGACACCGAGGGGACCAGCGCGTTCATGGCGATACCGGAGAAGAGGTACGCCACCGCCGGGATGAGCAGATAGTCGAGCATCGCCATCCACCCGGCGATGAACCCGGGGCCCTTTCCGAGCCCCACGCGCGCGTACGCGAAGACGGATCCCGCCTGGGGCACCACTCGCACCATCTGCGCGTAGCTGAAAGCGGTGAACGCCATCGCGACCGTGGCGATCAGATAGACGAGGGCGACGGCGCCGTGCGACTTCGCGTCGAGCGTGCCGAAGACACCGACCGGCGCCATGGGGGCGATGAACAGCAGACCGTAGACGACGAGGTCACGGAAGCCGAGACTGCGCCGCAGCCCCGTGCCGTCGGCGGGCTCGGCGGCCTCGCCGCCCTCGGAGGGGGCTCCCGTACGGGCGGACTGTCCGGACATCGTGCCTCCGTGATCAACGCGGGAGATCAACGCAGCCTCCAGTGTCCCCAACGCGGCGATCTTTGACGCGCTGGACGCGGCCTTACGATGGGGGGCATGACTGCAACGCCTGGCTCCCGCCGTGTCCTGCTCGCCGCTCCCCGTGGCTACTGCGCGGGCGTGGACCGTGCCGTGATCGCCGTCGAGAAGG
Source organism: Streptomyces sp. NRRL S-920 (assembly GCF_000717945.1). NCBI lineage: Bacteria > Bacillati > Actinomycetota > Actinomycetes > Kitasatosporales > Streptomycetaceae > Streptomyces > Streptomyces sp. NRRL S-920. Next base: position 60,782 of record NZ_JODF01000041.1, on the reverse strand, counting down.
CCCTGGAGCAGTACGGGGCCCCGATCTACGTCCGCCACGAGATCGTCCACAACAAGTACGTGGTGCAGACCCTGGAGAAGAAGGGCGCCATCTTCGTCGACGAGACGGCGGAGGTCCCCGAGGGCTCCATCGTGATGTTCTCGGCGCACGGCGTGGCCCCGACCGTCCACGCGGAGGCCGCCGAGCGCAAGCTCGCCACGATCGACGCGACGTGCCCGCTGGTCACCAAGGTCCACAAGGAGGCGGTCCGGTTCGCCAAGGAGGACTACGACATCCTCCTGATCGGCCACGAGGGCCACGAGGAAGTCATCGGTACGTCCGGTGAGGCGCCCGAGCACATCACGCTCGTCGACGGCCCCGACGACGTGGCGAACGTCGAGGTCCGCGACCCGGACAAGGTCGTCTGGCTCTCCCAGACCACGCTCTCCGTCGACGAGACGATGGAGACGGTCGACGCGCTGAAGGGCAAGTTCCCGAACCTGCTCTCGCCGCCCAGCGACGACATCTGCTACGCCACGCAGAACCGCCAGATCGCGGTGAAGAAGCTCGCCGAGGACGCCGATCTCGTCATCGTCGTCGGCTCCAAGAACTCCTCGAACTCCATCCGCATGGTCGAGGTCGCCCTCGACGCCGGCGCCCCCGCCTCGCACCTGGTGGACAACGCCGACGAGATCGACGAGGCGTGGCTTGAGGGCGTCACCACGGTCGGCCTGACCTCGGGCGCGTCCGTGCCGGACGTCCTGGTGGACGGCGTCATCGAATGGCTCGCCGAGCGGGGCTACGGCGACGTGGAGACGGTGAAGACGGCCGAGGAGTCGATCACCTTCTCGCTGCCCAAGGAACTCCGCAGGGACCTGCGCGCCGAGGCGGCGGAGCTGTCACGGCGCTGAGTCGGCCGTCGGAGCTGTCACGGCGCGGAGCGGGTCGTACGGTGGGGCCATGGAGATCTTCGGTGTGGACATCGGCGGATCCGGGATCAAGGGCGCGCCCGTTGACCTGGATCGCGGAGACCTGGCTCAGGAGCGGCACAAGGTCCTGACCCCTCATCCGGCGACGCCGGACGCGGTGGTGGAGGGCGTACGGGAGGTCGTGGAGCACTTCGGCTGGACGGGGGACGTCGGGGTCACGTTCCCCGGCGTGATCACCAACGGCGTGGCGCGCACGGCCGCGAACGTCGACAAGGGCTGGGTCGGCAAGGACATCCGCAAGCTGGTCTCGGACCGGCTCGGCGGGGCCGATGTCACCGTCCTGAACGACGCGGACGCGGCGGGCGTCGCGGAGATGCACCGCGGCGCGGGCCAGGGCCGCACGGGCACGGTCCTGATGCTCACGCTCGGCACGGGCATCGGCAGCGCGCTGTTCACCGGCGGCCGCCTGGTGCCGAACACCGAGCTGGGCCACCTGGAGCTGCACGGCCACGACGCGGAGAAGAAGGCCTCCTCCAAGGCGCGCGAGGACGAGGACCTGAGCTGGGAGCACTGGGCGCGGCGCGTCCAGAAGTACCTCGCGCACGTGGAGATGCTGTTCTCACCGGAACTGTTCATCCTCGGCGGCGGCGTGAGCCGCAAGGCGCACAAGTTCCTGCCGCTGATCGAGGGCATCGAGGCGGAGATCGTCCCGGCCCAGCTCCAGAACAACGCCGGCATCGTGGGCGCGGCGATGGCGGCGGCGGGCGAGGCATAGCCGTACGTACGTATGTGGCGAGGCATAGCCGTACGTACATATGTGGCGAGGCATAGCCGTACGTACATATGTACGGCCCATGCCGCTCTTTCGCCCGCCCGCCCACCGGTCAGGCGGCGGGGACGCGCTTCCCGCCGCCCGGGTGCCGGGGCGGCACGGCACGCGGCTGCTCGCGGCGCTGCGCCATCAGCCGGATCTTGCGCACGGTCGCGATCACGCCGGCGACGAGCGTGCCTCCGTAGAGCCACCCCGCGTGCAGCGCCAGCGACGTCACGAGCCCCATGATCTGGCCGCCGAACCCGCCGGTGCCCCCGGAGATCGGCAGGATCCCGGCGGCGAACGCGATCGGCACGCCCACCGGCGCGGTGACCAGGTCGGCGGGGCGCACCCACAGCGCGGTGAGCGCGGCCACGGGCACGAACAGCACGCCGTACGCGACGAGGGAACTGCCGAACAGCAGCCGCAGCAGACAGGCGAGCACGAACATCACGGCGGCGCAGAACAGACCGCTGCCGAGCCCCGTCAGCCGCGGGTTCGGCATCTGCCGCAGCCTGCGGTACAGCGACATCTGCCGCAGTCTGCGGTACAGCGGGGAGCGGCGCAGCGCCCGGACGAACGGCGGCTCGGGACGGCACGGACGGGCCGCGGCCCGGTACACCGTGCCGGGCCCGGCCGCCCCGCCCTGCGGGGGCAGCGGGGCGGTCCGCCGGGGCCGGGCCGCCGCGGCGGCCTTCGGGTCGGGCTGAGAGGGACGCGTCCTGTGTTGCTCCACTGGACCAACCTAGGTCGGCTTCCGCGCGGAATCAGGCGCGGGACACGCCCTTTGGGTGACCTTGGCCATCCGTTCGACAGCGAGACGGCTGGGCGGGCGGCCGTCCGGAGGGACCGGTTGCGGCACGCCGTAGACTGGTGGATCGGCCCACGTACGAAGCGCACGCACGAAGCGCGGGTACGAGGGGACCACCCCACCCAGCCCTGACGTACGGGAAGTCGCAACGTGTCGCTCACGATCGGAATCGTCGGTCTGCCCAATGTCGGCAAGTCGACCCTGTTCAACGCCCTGACCAAGAACGACGTCCTTGCGGCCAACTACCCGTTCGCGACGATCGAGCCGAACGTCGGCGTGGTAGGCGTCCCGGACCCCCGCCTGACCAAACTGGCGAAAATCTTCAGCTCCCAGAAGGTGCTCCCGGCGACGGTGGACTTCGTCGACATCGCGGGCATCGTGCGCGGCGCGAGCGAGGGCGAGGGCCTCGGCAACAAGTTCCTCGCGAACATCCGCGAGTCGGACGCGATCTGCCAGGTCATCCGCGCCTTCAAGGACGAGAACGTCGTCCACGTCGACGGCAAGGTCTCGCCCAAGGACGACATCGAGACGATCAACACCGAGCTGATCCTCGCCGACCTCCAGACCATCGAGAAGGTCCTGCCGCGCCTCCAGAAGGAGTCGCGCATCAAGAAGGACATCGCGCCGAAGGTCAAGGCCGTCGAAGAGGCCAAGGAGATCCTGGAGAAGGGCGACACGCTCTTCTCCCAGGGCATCGTCCAGGGCGCGGAGCGCTCCGAGCTGCTCCACGACCTCCACCTCCTCACGACCAAGCCCTTCCTCTACGTCTTCAACGTCGACGAGGACGAGCTGACGGACGACGACTTCAAGGCCGAGCAGCGCGCACTGGTCGCCCCCGCCGAGGCGATCTTCCTCAACGCCAAGCTGGAGGCGGACCTCGCCGAGCTGGACGACGAGGAGGCCCTCGAACTCCTCCAGTCGGTGGGCCAGGAAGAGCCCGGCCTCGCCACCCTGGCCCACGTAGGCTTCCGCACCCTCGGCCTCCAGACCTACCTCACGGCAGGCCCCAAGGAATCCCGAGCCTGGACGATCAAGCAGGGCGCGACGGCCCCCGAGGCGGCCGGCGTCATCCACACCGACTTCCAGAAGGGCTTCATCAAGGCCGAGGTCATCTCCTTCGCCGACCTGGTCGAAACGGGCTCGGTGGCGGACGCGCGGGCGGCGGGGAAGGCGCGTATGGAGGGTAAGGAGTATGTGATGCAGGACGGGGATGTGGTGGAGTTCCGGTTCAACGTGTAGCGGGTGACTTATCACCACGTCACTGATCTGGCAAACGTGCAGGTCAAATGGGGTCTGACTCTTCGGGGTCAGACCCCTTGATTTTTACCGTGCTGGATTTTCTGACCTCTCGTCACCCGTCACCACTCCTCATATCCGTACCGTGCTGGATTCGTGCTGGGTGTCTGTGCGGCACGCTGGCACGCAGTCGGACTGCGTCCCTGTGCCGCGGTCCATGACGTGGTCGACGGATTGTCAGTGCTGACTTCTAGGATCGTCTCAACAGCTCACGGGCGAGCAGGCACAACAAATGGAGGGGTGGAATGGGGTCATCTCAGGGTTCTGGGCGCGTCACAGCACCCGAACCGACGATTGCGCCGATCTCGACGCTCGCGCACCGCGTGCTGTCCGGAGAGATCGTTCTGCCGAAGTACCAGAGGGCGTTCGTCTGGGAGCCGGAACAGGTGCTCTATCTGCTGGACTCGGTTCGCCGGAACTATCCCATCGGCAGTTTGCTGATGTGGCGTACGTCCGACCGGAGGCTGGCCAGCGGTCACGAGATTGCTGGACTGACCGCTGTCCCGCAGGTGTCCGGCGCTCCGGTGCAGTACGTCATCGATGGACAGCAGCGGCTGGCGAGCCTCGTGGGCGCGATGCACGGCGAGGGGGCACGGTGGAGGATCGGGTTCGACCTGGCCCGTGAGGAGTTCTTGTACCTCACAGAGGAGACCCCGACCGGTGCGCACATCATCCCCGTGCGCGACCTGGACTCAGCGGGCTCGATGATGGCGTGGGTGCTGAGGGATAAACCGACGGACGAGCACGTGCGGCGCGCTCAGGCACTGAGCGATCAGTTCCGCGGGTATCAGGTACCGGTCGTGACCATGCTTGAGGTCACGGAGGAGGACTCGGCCCGCATCTTCGAGAGGATCAACAGCACGGGCACGAGGATGGACATCGTCGATCTCGTGCGAGCCGGGACCTGGTCGAGCGACTTCGACCTCAAGGAGGAGATCGAACAGCTGCTGCAGGTCCTCGACCGGAAGCGGTACGGCCGAGTCGACACCAAGACGATGCTCCGCACGATCTCTGCAGCCGCCGGCTTGGGGTTCTCCACGAAGTCCATCCAGGACCTGCGGCGTCTCGACCGCGCGGAGTTGCAGGACGCGGTGAGCGAGGCCGGCAAAGCGGCCGCTCGAGCGGTCGACTTCCTCTTCACCCAGATCCGGACCCCCCGCGCCGAGGCTCTGCCGTACTACAACCAGTTCGCGGTCCTGGTGGAGCTGTTTCGGCAGCTCCCCAAGCCGTCCGCCGATCAATACGCGGCGATCGGACGGTGGTTCTGGCTGACGGCGAGCAGCGAGTACTTCAAGGGCTGGCGCGAGTCTCAGATGACGGCCGACCTCGACGCGGTGAGCGCCTTCGCCACCGGCCAGGCGACGGAGATCGAGACGGGGGCGGCCCTGCCGCGCGACGTGCTTTGGCAGCGGACGCAGTTCTCACGCGCCAACGCGCCAACCAAGCTGCACGTCTTGCTGATGTCGTACGAGAAGCCGGTGGACCTCAACACAGGTCAGGCCATCGACACCGACAAGGCGCTGGCCGGGCAGAACGACAAGCAGTTCCACCACTTCTTCCCGCGCGCTTTTTTGAAGCGACGCGGGGTGAGCGCGGCTCGGGCGAACGTGTGCGGAAATCTGATCATGTTGAGTGCGATCACCAACAACATCGTCTCCGACTCTCCGCCCTCCGTGTATCTCAAGGACTTGATCGACTGGCACGGCGAGGACACTCTGAGGGCTCGGCTGCGGACCTGTCTCGTCGAGGAGGACGCTTACCAGGCTGCTCTGCGAGATGACTACGAGGGCTTCCTGAAGGCTCGCTCGCGGACCCTGCACGCGCGTCTGATCGACCTGATCGGATCGGCGGCCGAGGGCGGCAATGGCTCGAGGCCGGACGTCACGTCGATGGGCGCCGAGGAGTCCGAAGAGCCCGATCCCGTACCTGACGACGCGGAGCCGTTCGACCGCGACTCGGTCGACTGAGCCGGGCCTGATCGGCATGCGCATGAAGGAGGTCCCGGCGCAGGATCGGCCACGAGAACGGCTGCTCGACCGGGGCGCGGAGGCGCTGTCCGACCGAGAGCTTCTCGCACTGCTGCTGGGGGCGGGCCTGGCCGGCCAGGACGCCGTGGAGCTGGCGGGACGGTTGATCGCCCGGCATGGCGGGCTGTGTGCGCTCTCGCGCGTCCCTGCTCATGAGCTCGCCGTCGGCCTGCCGGGTGTAGGCCCGGCGAAGGCGGCACGGGTCGCGGCGGCGTTTCAGTTGGGCCGGCGGGCGGCGGTGCAGCAGGCTCCCGGCCTGCGGCGAATTTCCGGCTCCGCCGACCTGGCAGCCGTCGCGAGCCCTCTCCTCCGTGGCTTGCGCCATGAACGCGCGGTTCTGGTGACCTGCGACGGGGCAGGTGCGGTCCTCCGCACCTCCGTCCTCACCGACGGCGCGTCCGACCGCACTCTCGTCCCGGTCCGCGACACCCTTGCCCGCGTTCTCGCCCTCGGCGGTGCCGCGTTCGGTGTCGCCCACAACCACCCCACCGGACGGCTGACGCCGAGCGAGGCCGACCGCCTCACGACATCCCGCCTTATGGCGGGGGCGGAGACGGTCGGCCTGCGGTTCCTCGACCACGTGGTGGTGACGGATTCGGGGTGGCGGAGGGTCCCCGCCGACTGACCCCTCTACAGGCGCCCGGAGAAGGCGGCGTCAAGAATGGCGGGGCGCAGCGCTGCTAGCACCTCATCCCGATGCTGCTGTGTGCGAGCGAGTTTGCGGACCTTCTCGTCGAACTGTTTGAGATCCGCTAGGGCTTGGGCTTGATGGGCTGGCGGGATGAATGGGATTTCCATCGCGAGCAGCAGACCCGAGCGCAGCCTGGGCAACTGAAGGTTGTGAGTCGCGCCAAGCACCTCATCCAGGATTCTCTTGCTTCGAAGGCTGGCCGCAATTAGCTCTGCGGGCATCCCGCCCGTGGGCCTCAAGACGTATTGCTCTACGCTACACAAGCCGTGCTGGTCGGAGAGCCATACCTTGTTGAGGTAGGGGCGGAGGTACCCATACAGAATATCTCCGGGCGCAAATCGGAACTTCCTCCCCTTTTCTTCGCCAAGGGGGCGCGACCCGATACGCACACCGAAGTGCGGAGCGATGTGCTCGAGCCCAACGAATTCCGTGGCCTTGCCGCGATCAGCTCCAGGGTGGACGGTGTCGTTGACCAGCTGGCAAACGCTATCGACGCGGACAGAATCCTCTGCCCACTGGCCAAGCACCTTATCGAGCCCCGATACTGCCAGCTTTTGGGTATACCCAATGCTCGGGGACTGAATGGCCGCTTTTGCTTGCGCCATCAATAGAAGGTCTACCTTGCGGGCGATGCGCCGCTGCTCACCCAGGCTGGGCAGCAGGATGTGTTTTGTAGCGAAAGCGCGCGTACCAAGTGTTCTATTACGCCCTGCTGATCCCGGTGACGCGCTGCGAATAACATTTAGTCCCGGGCCGCCGTAGAAGTAGTGGAGCAAATAGCGTGCATCGGCAATTTCCGAATTTACCTCATGCGTCATGAACCGATGTGAGCCGATCATGCCCTTTTCCTGCTCGGAAGCGATCGCTACGGCCCCTTCCCAGGCGAAGACGTTGCTAAAGATGAGGTCGCCTGGTTGGATTTCGAAGACCTTTTTTCCGCCGATCGCCTCGGCCGTAACGGGATCTTTATGGAAGATCCCTTTCCCAAACGAGCGAAGGCCGATCTCGCGGTAGGTCTCTCCTACCGCAGGCCGGATCGGTCTACGTACAAGCGTGATGACGTCTTCAACCGCGTACTCAGTGAGCTCGGTCACTTCTTCTCCAGCTTCGCCCGCAGCTCCTCGAGCGTTTTGAGAATCGCCGACTCCGTCTTCACCAGCTCGTCCACCAGCTCCTCCGGAGTGCGATGAGCCAGCTCATCCCCGATGTGCGGGTTGGCGCGATCGAGGTTATAGCCGTCCGCGATGATCTCCACCGCTGGGACCGACCACGCGCGCTCTCCCGCCTCGCGGCCCTCACGGGACTTGCCGCCCCACCAGGCCACACAGTCGTCATATTCCTCCAGCTGCTGCGGCTTCGTCTTGGTGTAACCGCGGCGGCCCTCCGGGAGGGGGATCTCGTAGAACCAGACGTCTCGTGTGGGGCCGGTCTTCTCGAAGAAGAGGATGTTGGACGGGATCTGGGTGTAGGGCGCGAAGACGCCCTGGGGAAGGCGGACGACGGTGTGCAGATTGCACTCCTTCATCAGCTTTTTCTTGATCTTCGCGCCGATCGAGTTCTCGCCAGAGGCGAAGAGAGAGCCGTTCGGCAGGACGATCGCGCAGCGGCCGCCCAGCTTCAGCTGGTCCAGGATCGAGTACAGGAAGAGCCAGGCCGTCTCCTGCGTCTGGAAGGCGGACGGGAAGGCCGTGACGACTGACGACTCCTCCTCCCCGCCGAACGGCGGGTTAGTGAGGACCACGTCGACCTTGTCCGCCGCCTGTGTGTTGCGCATGGTGAGGAGCGCGTTCTCCCGGCGGAGGCGGGGGGCGTGCACGCCGTGGAGGAGCAGGTTCATCGAGGCCAGCAGATATGGCAGCGGCTTCTTCTCGATGCCCTTGAGGTTCGCGTGAAGCTCACGCTGCTGTGTCTCGGTCTTGACCCTCCCCTCCAGTTCCTCGTGGGCCTGCACCAGGAATCCGCCGGTCCCGCAGGCCGGGTCGAGGATCGTCTCGCCGAGTTCGAGGAACGACTGCCGCACCATGAAGCGGTTGACGGGGCGCGGGGTGTAGAACTCGCCGGAGTCGCCGGCAGCGTCGCGCATCTCCCGCAGGATCGACTCGTAGACGAACGCCATGGTGTGAATGTCGTCGTGCGAGACAAAGTGGATCTTGTTGACGATGTTCACAAGGTCACGCAGCAGCGTGCCCGATTGCATGCGGTTGACGACGTCCTTGAAGATCAGCGAGATGACGTTACGCGGGTCCTCCGCCCCCCGATCGGCCTCCCTGTCCAGGCCCGCCAGGTATGGGATGAGCTCGTCGTTGACGAAGGTCTTCAGCTCGTTGCCGCTGAGGTCCTCGTCCGTCGCCCAGTCCGTCCAGCGGTAAGGCTTCTCGATCGCCCGGCGGTATCCGCCCGGGTCCAGTGCCTCGCCCTCTTCCTCGACGCGCTCCTCGAACGCCTTGAGGAACAGGAGCCAGGACAACTGCGGCAATCGGTCCAGGTCGCCGTTCATGCCGGCGTCCTTGCGCATGGTGTCGCGCGCGGACTTGATCAGGGACGCGAGGCGAGCCTGAGTGGTGACGGGTGCCTTCTCCGCCGCTTTCCTTCTGGTCGTTGCCATGTCAGTTCAGTTGGTCCTTCTGTTCGTTCCGTCCCGGAAATGCGGTGTCTCCGTCGTCCTTCCCCGCGTCCTCGGCAAGCGTCCGGGCCCACAGCTCGCGGACCAAGGCCATCGCGGCGTCGAGGGTCGGTGGAATGCCGGTCGCCAACTCCCCGGCGATCTCCGGATAGTCGTCCCGCCATCGCGGCGGCGGGTCAGGAAGCAGGAGGGGAACCTCGTGTGTGGCCCGTACCGCGAACACGTGTCGCACGGCCTTCAAAAGGTCCATGTCGCCGGAGAGCCCGCTCTCGATCAGGAGCACGAGGTCCACCAGGTCCTTGACCCGGGTATTGGGCCGATCGCCGTAGTCGCGCGTGAGCGCGTGGAGCTTCTCCGCGAAGTGCTGACGCCGGTCGACCGCCTCGATTGCACGCGCCGGTGCCCCGGCGAACTCCAGAGTGTTGGGGAGGGGCAGGCGCTCGGTGAGTGTGATCTCCTCGCCACGGTCGACCACGTCCACCCTGACACCGGCGAAGACTTTCCCCGCCAGGTGCGCCTCGACGGAGAAGCGCCACCCACCCCGTCCGGCGACGTCTGCCTTCAGCCCCACCGGCGCGGCGACACGGAACCGGAATCCGTCGGCGTCGAGGTCGCGGTCCAGAGCCTCGATGAGCAGGTCGCGGACCGCATCCCCGTCAAGACATCCGCCGACCGGCTCAGGCCGTACGGCCAGGTCGAGGTCCTTGGTGGTGCGCGCGCGCCCGGTGAAGCGGAACTCCATGACGGCACCGCCCTTCAGCACCCAGCCGCCAGCGCGGTCCTCGGCCAGCCGCGCCGCGAGGCGGTCGAAGACGACCAGCCGCCGGCGTCGAGCCAGGTCCGTACCGGTCTCGGCGGCCTCCTGCTTGAGTCGCGCCTCCAGCGCCCTCCTCAGGTCCGCCGCATCCCGGTATCGCCCGGTCACGACAGAGCTCCGAGCGCGCGCTCGATCCCCAGCTCGGACCGTGGTCCGCAGAGCTGGGCAGCGTGCAGCAGCTTCCGACGGGTGATCATTCCGCGCTCCAGGGCCTCGGAGACCGCGGATTCGAGTACGTCCTGATCCTCCCCGTCGGCAGCACTCTCCGCCAGCGCCCTCAGCGGCGTCGTCACCCGGTATCCGTTACGCCCCTCACTGTCTCCGCCGGCGAGATCGGCTCGGTGCAGGATCACCGCGGCCGTGGTCTGTCGGAAGGCGCGCGGCACGGTGAGATGGATGCGGGAGGGGTTGGCCACCCCCAGATCATGGGCTGCCAGTGCGCTGGCGTGGGAGATGACCGCGCGGCCCCTGCTCCACAGCGACCAGCGAACGAACTGCTCGTCGCCTTCGCTCGGAAGGTCCGCGAACTCGCGGAAGCGGTAGATGGCCCGGTCGACCGCGAGCCAGTTGCCGTGCTGCGCGTGGTAGCGCTGGGCCTGGTACGAGTACCCCGCCTCCCGGGCCTGAGCAGCGGTGAAGTACCCCCGCTGTCCGGCGGCGATCCGCCAGAGCAGAGCCCGGGTGTCCGTACGATCTCTGAGCACATCCCCAGCGTAGCAGTACGTGAAACACAAAGATGACTTTACTTCGATGCGCCGTTTCAACATCAAAGTAAAGTCATCTTATGCTTTTACTCCTGGTCGCAAGTTAGACCGCGGTGAGCAGGCGGGCCGCCAGATCGTCGATGGCCTGATGCGCCTTCCCCGGCTCTCCGAACCGGCTGGTCAGCTCGGCCACCCTTCCCATCTCGGTGAACGGCGGCACCCTGAGCGTCTCCACCTTCAGCTGCGGCGACCCGGACTCCTCGAACTTGAGGAGCATTGCTTCGAGCACCTCCCTGGCCCGGTCCCCGAAGGAGTCCAGGAACTCCGCGTGCTCCCGGCGGAACCACGTCAGTCGTTCGTCGCGGCTCACCACGGCGAGCCCCTCCCAGGCCACGGACACCAGCAGGTCCACGGGGTCCACTTCGCGCATGCCCAACTCCTCGGGCAGGCGCTCGACGTCGATCTGCGCCGACTTCAGGGCTGCCATCAGAGCGGCACGGCTCTTCGCCTGCGCCCACTGAGTACGCAACTGGGCCGGGTCGAGATCGAGTTCCAGTACCCGGTCGTGCACCCACTGCTGCACGGTCACCAGTTGGAGTCGCTTTCCGTCGTCCTTGAGGATGTACCGCAGCTCACCCACTTTATAGACGTCGACATCCTTGACCGTGTACCGGTCTCTGGAGCGAGAAAGAATCCTCTCGATCTCCTCGTTGTCGGTGATGTCGCCGTCCTGTGCTCCGCCCACGGAGTCGCCGTCAGCGTCGAAGGCCCCACCGCCCTGCTGCGTGTACTCCGCCTGCGGCTCAGCGGCGGACTCGGCTTCCGTATCCTGCTCAGACTCAGGCGCAGGGGTCAGATCCTCTGAGTCCACCACGGCACCCTGATCGTCGGTCCAGTCCCGGACCACCTTGAGCGGTGGCCCGTCGAAGGCCGGATCGTCGAAGAGGCGCGACGCCTCGACGAAGTCGATGATGTCGAACGACTCCTTGTCGATCTCCGGGCAGAGTCGAGTGCCCCTGCCGATGACCTGCTTGAACTCCGGCATGGAGGCCATGCGCCGGAACAAAACCACGTTCCGTACGGGAGGCATGTCCACTCCTGTCGACAGCAGTTTCGATGTCACCGCGATGACCGGCTCGTTGCTGTCTGCCTTGCGGAACTCCTCCAGCGCCTCGCCACCGTGCGAACCGTCGTCTCCCACTATGCGCCGCACGAAGTCCGGGAGCATGGCGACCTCCTCGGGGGCGGCGTTGAACAGCGCGGTCCGCATACGGGCCGCGTGGTCGTTGTTCTCACAGAAGACGAGGGTCTTGCCGAGCCGCCCCTCCTCAGCAGTGGCGCGCAGATGGTCGAGGAGGTACCGCGCCGCCAACTCGGTCCGCTCGAGGATCACCATGACCCGTTCGTAGTCCTTGGGGCCGTAGAGATTGTCGGGGATCTCCCGGTCGTAGATGTCCTTCTCACCCGGCTGCGGCCGGTAGCCCTCCACGTCCACGTTCAACCGGACCCTGCGCAGTCGGTACGGCGAGAGGAATCCGTCCTCGATACCGTCCTTGAGTGAGTACGTGAAGACCGGGTTGCCGAAGTACTCGTACGTGTCCGTCTTCCGCCTGTCATCGGCGACCGGCGTGGCCGTGAGGCCGATCTGCACAGCCGGCGAGAAGTGCTGGAGAATCCTCCGCCAGCGGCCGTCACTGGCGGCGCTCCCCCGGTGGCACTCGTCCACGATGACGATGTCGAAGTAGTCCTCCGGGTACTCCTGGTAGAGCTCTTCTCCCGGCGCACCCTGCTCCAGGGTCTGATAGAGGGCGAAGTAGACCTTCCGTCCGCGCTTGGCATCGCCTCCCGTGATCTTGTGGACGTCGTCCTTGCCGAATACCTCTTGGAAGTAACGGTCTTTGGGATCGTCGACGAGTATGTTGCGGTCCGCGAGGTACAGCACACGTGGCTTCCGGCCGCCGAAGGCCTCGGGAGCGTTCATCAGCCGCGCCACCAGTTGGAGCGCGAGCATGGTCTTGCCCGTGCCCGTCGCCAGGACGAGCAGGATGCGCCGCTCGTCGCGGGCCAGAGCGGCCAAGGCCCTTGTTACGGCCACCCGCTGGTAGTAGCGCGGCCGCTGGGATGTGCTGTCGGAGTTGCGCAGCGTGTAGTCGTACGGGGTCGAGAGCAGTCGCTCGCCGAGCGGTGTGTCATTCACACCCTGGTCCTGAAGGAACCGCCCCCAGAGCTCCTGCGGGGAGGGGAACTCCTGGATATCCCGGATCACCGGCCGCTTCGGGTCGCTGAAGTCGATCTCCACGATCTCACGGCCGTTGGTGGCGTAGGCGAATCTCAGCCCCAGCTTGCGCGCGTACCGCCGCGCCTGCTCCACCCCGTTCTCCGCGCTGAATCGGTATCGCTTGGCCTCCACCACGGCGATTGGAACGTCCGCGACGTACTCCAGGACATAGTCGGCGACCAGCGGCCTTCCCTTGCGGTGACGCCTCTTGGTCGGCACAAGTTGACCGTTGTTGATCCCGTACTGGGACCTGATCTGCCGAGTGGCCCATCCGGAGGCCGCGAGTGCCGGAAGGACGAACCGCTTGCAGGTCTCGTCCTCGGTCAACTGATTCGAACCGAAGGTCATGGGACTAGATTTACTGCATGCCTCTGACAGTTGGGCCGGGAGGGCGGAATCAGACACTGCTCCGGCCGGTTTTGCCCTTGGAACTGCCAGTTCGGCAGTATCACAGGAGCCCGTGACCGGGCTGACCGGCGCTCCGCGAACCCCCGCACTCGTTGCGGCACTTCTTCGCTTCGGCTGTGTTGGCAAACGGTGTCCTGAGACACGAGGTCTCTCGTTGGCTCGGCCACAAGCCGATCAAGGCGACCGTGGACATCTACAGCCACCTGACCGAAGCATGGGATCGTTCCGCCCAGTCGTGGCAGACTCGGAGTGACTCCGTCCGCAGTGTGACGGACTGGATGCGCTGGATAAGTTTCGACGGTGCTGGATCGGTGCTGGGTGCCCGCGCATTTCTGCAGGTCAACGCTTCATCGTGGAGCTTCGGCTAAGACGCCATTTCAGTTGGCGTGATCTTGCGGCGGTCTGGGGCGATGACTGCTCCGCTCGTCGAGCGGTTGGCGCCGGAAGGCCTGCGGGAGTTGTTGCAGCGGGTGGTGCCGACCGGCACCCGTTCGCCTTGCAGGGTGGCGGTCACCGCAGGTGAGGAGACCGTGAGGTGCTGGCCGCGATTATCTTCGTGGCCACGTCAGGGCGCACCTGGAACCAACTGCCACCGGTCTTCGGGCTGTGGGGAGTGCCCGCCTTCCGCCGGTTCACCGAGTGGTCCAAGGCCAGGGTGTGGGCCAAGCTCCCCTGCATGGTCCTGGATCAGCTCGGCTGGCGCGGACTGGTCGCGATGCGCGATCGACTCGGTCAGCGTCCGCGCTCTCCAGGGGGGGGCAGCTGACGGGACCGAATCCGACCGACCGCGGCAAGAACGGGTCGAAAATCCACCTGATCGTCGACCGTCGAGGGTTGCACCTGTCGATCGGCATCTCCGCCGCGAACCTTGACGACAGCCAGGCCCTCACCCCGCTGGTCCGCGGCATCCCGCCCATTCGCTCCCACCGTGGCCCGTGGCGCCGGCGCCCCGGCAGGCTGCACGGGCGACAAGGGCTACGACTATCGGCACCTGCGACAATGGCTGGCTTCCCGTGGCATCCGGCACCGCCTGGCCCGCAAGGGCAGAGACTCACTCCAGCGTCTGGGCCGACACCGCTGGGTCATGGAGCGGCCTGTGTCCTGACTGTCCCGCTGCCGACGACTCCACCGCCGCTACGAGCGCGAGCCCGAACACTTCCTTGCCTTCACTGCCATCGCCGCGACTCTCATTTGCCACCGCAGACTGAGCCAACTGAAATGACTCTAAATGTGTAGCGGGTGACCTGGCACCAGGTCGCTGAGCCGCCATACGCGCGGGTCAGAAGGGGTCCGGCCTTGGGGGATCCGACCTCTCGTTCGCTCGCGGGGTGGGGGATACCTGTGGTCGCCGGGTGAGGCTTTAATGGTTCGGGCGGGGAGTCTGTTTGGCTTGGGTGGTTGAGTGAAATTAGTTTTCGTACGCCGGGCGCTTCGGCGTGCTATTGTCGATCCCAGTTGCAGTTGTGGTTCCCAAAAACTTGAACGCCCTACGTCGGGATTTTTGACGTGGGAAGCGTTTTTTATTTCCGGGTGTTCTCCGGGCGGGGCATCATCGCGGCGACCCGGCATCCGTGACGTACGGGGCCGGTGTACTGCCCCAAGGGAGATACGACATGGCATCCGGCACTGTGAAGTGGTTCAACGCGGCCAAGGGTTTCGGCTTCATCGAGCAGGACGGTGGCGGCGCCGATGTGTTCGCCCACTTCTCGAACATCGCCGCCCAGGGCTTCCGTGAGCTGCTCGAAGGGCAGAAGGTCACCTTCGACATCATGCCGAGCCAGAAGGGTCCGACGGCCGAGAATATTATTCCCGTCTGACTTCTTGAGTGAACTTCGTAGCTGGGGCCCGCATCCCTCGGGGTGCGGGCCCCAGCTGCGAGCATTCCCTTTTTCTTTAAGAGTTGGATCCATCAAGAGTGGGTCTGCTTTCGCGTTCCATTCGGTCCGTTCTTGTAATTCCCTGCGCTGATCTTCCGTTGCGGGAATTCCTTGATACGTGCCGTATCAAGGAAGGTTCTGTATGAACCCCGCACGTACGAACGATCGCTCCTCCCGCGCCCGCGGCCGTACCGGAGCGCCCAGCCGCTCGGGTGGCCCCAGCCGTGGCGGTGGCTACGGCCGGCGGTCCGGAGCGTCCTCCGCCGAGTTCGCTCCGCCGAAGACCCTCACTCCCGCCCTGCCCGCCGTCGAGGCGTTCGCCGACCTCGACCTGCCCGAGCGGCTGCACGCCTCGCTCGCCGCGCAGGGCATGCGCGTCCCGTTCCCGATCCAGGGCGCGACCCTGCCCAACACCCTCGCGGGCCGCGACGTCCTCGGCCGCGGGCGCACCGGCTCGGGCAAGACCCTCGCCTTCGGTCTGGCCCTGCTGGCCCGCACCGCCGGACAGCGCGCCGAGCCCTGCCAGCCGCTGGCCCTGATCCTCGTACCGACACGCGAACTGGCACAGCAGGTGACCGACGCGCTCACCCCCTACGCCCGATCGGTGAGCCTGCGCCTCGCCACCGTCGTCGGCGGGATGCCGATCAGCAGGCAGGTCAGCTCGGTGCGCCGTGGTGCCGAGGTCGTCGTCGCGACGCCGGGGCGCCTCAAGGACCTCATCGACCGGGGCGAGTGCCGACTGAACCAGGTCGCGATCACCGTCCTCGACGAGGCCGACCAGATGGCCGACATGGGCTTCATGCCCCAGGTCACCGCGCTCCTGGACCAGGTGCGGCCCGAGGGGCAGCGGATGCTGTTCTCGGCCACCCTGGATCGCAACGTCGACCTGCTGGTGCGTCGCTACCTCACCGACCCGGTCGTCCACTCCGTCGACCCCTCCGCGGGCGCCGTCACGACCATGGAGCACCACGTCCTGCACGTCCACGGCGCCGACAAGCACCGGACGACGACCGAGATCGCGGCGCGCGAGGGCCGGGTGATCATGTTCCTGGACACCAAGCACGGCGTCGACCGGCTGACGCAGGACCTGCTGAACAGCGGGGTGCGGGCCGCCGCCCTGCACGGCGGGAAGTCGCAGCCGCAGCGCACCCGGACCCTGGCCCAGTTCAAGACCGGGCACGTCACCGTGCTCGTCGCGACGAACGTCGCGGCGCGCGGCATCCACGTCGACAACCTCGACCTCGTCGTCAACGTCGACCCGCCGACCGACCACAAGGACTACCTCCACCGCGGCGGCCGCACCGCGCGGGCCGGGGAGTCCGGCAGCGTCGTCACCCTGGTCACCCCGGGCCAGCGCCGCGACATGACCCGTCTCATGGCCGCCGCCGGCATCGTCCCCCAGGCCACCCAGGTGCGCTCCGGCGAAGAGGCGCTCAGCCGGATCACCGGCGCCCAGGCTCCCTCCGGCATCCCCGTGACGATCACCGCGCCGGTAACCGAGCGGCGTAAGCGCGGTGCCGCCTCCCGCGGCCGGCGCAGCCCCGCCTCGGCCTCGCGGCGCGCGGTCGTACGGCAGACCACCTTCGACGCGGCGGCCTGACCAACCCCTTCGTGTTCGGGAAGTTGACCCATCTCCGCAGGAGGCACCTTTTGACGCTGGTTCAGACGCAGCACCGCTCGGCGGATGCCACTCCCGTGCACGGGACGGTGGCCGACGCCATCGACCCGGCAGGGCCGCGGGTCGGTGACGACATGACCGTCGAGGTGGCCCTGTCCGTCATGGCCGGCGCCCGCACCGAGCACCTGCTCGTCTGTGACGACGACGGTCTGTGCACCGGACTGGTCACCCGGGCCCGGCTCGTGGCCGTCCGGGACGGCTCCGCGTACACCGACCGGGTGCAGCTCCGCGACATTCCCGACCTCCGTGAGCCGTTCACCTCGCCGGTGCCGGTGCCGGCGTCCGTGCCGGTGATGGCCGACAGCGCGGAGGGCGGCGTTCCGGACGTTCTCGTCCTTGCTCGCTGAACCGCCTCACGGCGGCGGAATTACTCCCCTTCTCCTTCCTGTGAGGCATCCATGCGTTGTGTCATCGCCCGCTTCCCGTTCGACCTCACCAAGAGCGGCGTCCTGGAGACCATGAAGGGCGTCAAGCCCGAGGAGGTCATCGGCGAGTCCGTGATCATCGGCCGCCGCACCTACCCCGTCAAGCAGGTCGGGCAGGTCATCACCCGCCAGGACCGCCGCGACTTCAGCTCCGGCGAGGTACTGCGGGCCATGCGTCAGCTCGGCTTCACCTGCCGCGGGCTGCCCGTCGCCGCGCCCACGTCCGACCTCTCTCCGATGGGACGGGCTTCCGCCCTGCTCGGCGCGTAGACGTCACTTGTCGGTTGCCGGGACCGCTTCACGGGGTGAGGCCTCTTGTGCGCCGGGGGTTGTCGGCGCGGGCTGCTCGGCGGGTGCCCCGTTCTTTCCTGTCGTCGGCAGGATCCGGGTCAGCAGGGGGCCGGTGAGCGCGGTGGTCGCCACCGCCATGACCACCATCAGGGAGTAGAGCGTCCCGTCCAGCAGGCCCAGTTCCAAGCCGATGCCGAGCACCACCAGTTCGGTGAGGCCGCGCGTGTTCAGCAGAGCGCCGAGCGCGGCCGCCGGCCGTCTGCCGAAGCCCCCGAGACGCGCCCCGACGTAGGTGCCGAGGAGCTTTCCGGCCATCGCCACCACCAGGATGGCGGCCAGGGTGCCGAGGTCCGTGAGGTCCAGTTCGGACAGGTCGACCTTGAGGCCGGCCAGTACGAAGTACACGGGCAGCAGGAGCAGTCGGGACAGCGGCTCCATCCGTTGCAGCGCGCCTTCGCGCAGCGCGGTGTGGCCGTCCCGCGGAATGATGGCGCCGAACAGGAACGCTCCGAAGATGTAGTGCAGGCCCAGCCACTCGGTGCAGGCCGACGACAGGAGGAGGCCGGCCAGCACCAGAACCACGAGGTTCGTGCTCTCGCCGGAGGCGCCGGAAGCATCGGAAGCGCCGGAAGCGCCGGAAGCATCGGAAGCGCCGGACGCAGTGAATCCCGCGCCCCGCTTCCTCTTGCGCCCGCTCAGCCCGCCCGCCTTGCGGAGCAGCGGACGTACGACCGTGATCATCAGGACCACGTACGGCACCAGGAGCACCAGACGCCAGTCGAGGTCCTCCCCCGTGGCCACGGCCGCCGCCACCGCCAGCAGGATCCAGACCAGCAGATCGGTGATGGCCGCGCACGTCAGCGCGGTCGTGCCGAGCCGGGTGCGGGTCAGTCCGCGGTCGGCGATGATCCTGGCGAGTACGGGGAACGCGGTCGCGGCCATGGCGACCGCGAAGAACAGGACGAAGGCCAGGAGCGGGCCCTGACGGTGGGTGTCCGCGAGCAGCCACGCGAGCCCGGCGCCCAGGCCGAGCGGCAGCACGGTCGAGAAGGTGGTCGCCCACAGGGTGACCCGGCCCCCGCCGCGCAGGACGCCGAGGTCGATCTCCAGCCCGACGGCGAACATGAACAGGGCGAGGCCCACTCCGGCGAGCGCGCTCAGCAGGGGCCGTACGTCGGCGGGGAAGAGGGTGTCCGCGAAGTGGGCGCCGAGCAGGGTGGGGCCCAGCAGGACCCCGGCGAGTATCTCGCCGATGACCGCGGGCTGGCCCAACGCCCGCGCGGCCGCGCCCAGTAGGCGCGCGAGGCCGAGGATCAGGGCCAGGTCGAGGAGCAGGTAGAGCGTCTGCG
Source organism: Streptomyces sp. NRRL S-920 (assembly GCF_000717945.1). Taxonomy (NCBI): domain Bacteria; kingdom Bacillati; phylum Actinomycetota; class Actinomycetes; order Kitasatosporales; family Streptomycetaceae; genus Streptomyces; species Streptomyces sp. NRRL S-920. Next base: position 41,788 of record NZ_JODF01000041.1, on the reverse strand, counting down.
ACGGCGTCACCGGGAGGACCCTTCCTCCGCGTCCGGGCCGCCCTCGCCGGCGCCCGGCACCTCCGAGCGCTCACTGGCGTTCGGGGCGTCCGCGCGGCTATCCGCGTCCGGGGCCTCCGAGGGTCGATCTGCGTCCGGCGTCTCCGAGCGGCCATCCGCGCCCGGCGCCTCCGAGCGCTCGCTGGCGCCCAACGCCTCCGCGCGGCTATCCGCGTCCGGCGCCCCCGAGCGGCCACCCACAACCGGCGCTCGGTCACCCCCGGCCCCCCAGGCATCACCAGCCCCGTTCTCACCGGGCAGGACCACACTCGCGATGCCCTTGTTCAGGTCGATCCGCGTGCGTGGGGGCGCGCCGTCGCCCTCATCGTCGCGGAGCATCTCCTGCTGTTGCTGCTGCTTGATCTCGACCAGCTTGTTGCCGTTGAAGATCAGGTTGAACTCGTCGAACGCGTGGCCCGTCAAAGGGCGCCGCGCGCTGCTGCGCCGGAAGAGGATGCTGCGCCCCTTGAAGAAGCGGCGCAGGACCAACTCCGTCCCGCAACAGATGAACAGCAACAACGCGAGCCCGGGTATGACGGCCTCGCTCCATACAACTGACATCGGATAGGCCTCCTGCTGACGAGGTCGACGCTATCCGGCAACCGGATCCCGTTCACCAGGATCCGGTGTCCCGTTTCGTCCAGTGCCGTCTCAGGCCTTGCACGGCATGTCCGTACAGCAGAGCCTCCAGTGGAGATTTAGCGCCTGCGCAGCCCGAGGAGAATTGATGATCCCGCTCTCGCACGCACAGCAGCGACTGTGGTTCCTCAACCGGTTGGAAGGGCCCAATGCCACCTACAACATGCCGGCCGTCCTTCGGCTGACGGGTGAGCTGGACCGGACCGCACTCGTCGCGGCGTTGCAGGACCTCATCGACCGGCACGAGCCGCTGCGTACGGTCTTCGTCAGCAAGGACGACGTACCCGGCCAGAAGATCCTCGCCCCGGGCGCGACCCGCCTGGAGGCGGCCGTCACCGAGGTCGCGCCGGAGCGGCTGGACGGCGAACTCGCCGAGCTGGCCGCCGAAGCCTTCGACCTGGAGGCGGAGATACCGATCCGGGCGCGGCTGTTCGCCCTGTCCGAGCGCGAGCACGTACTGGCGCTGGTGATCCACCACATCGCGGCGGACGGCTGGTCGATGGCCCCGCTCGCCCGGGACCTCACCACCGCGTACGAGGCGCGTCGCGCCGGGCGGGCCCCCGACTGGCCCGAGCTGCCGATCCAGTACGCCGACTACACCCTGTGGCAGCAGGAGCTGCTCGGCGGCGAGGACGACCCGGAATCGCTGATCAGCGAGCAGGTCGAGTACTGGCGCAAGACGCTGGCCGGGCTGCCGGACGAGCTGCGGCTACCGGTGGACCGGCGGCGCTCCGCCGCGGCCGGCAACCAGGGCGGGAACGTTCCGTTCCGGGTGAGCGCGGAGCTGCACGGCAAGCTGTCCGAACTGGCCGCGCGGTCGGACGCCAGTCTGTACATGGTGGTGCAGGCGGGCCTCGCCGCACTGCTGAGCCGGATGGGCGCCGGCACGGACATCCCCCTCGGCTCGCCGATCGCGGGACGCACCGACGAAGGCCTCGACGAACTGGTCGGCTTCTTCGTCAACACCGTGGTGATGCGCCTCGACACCGACGGCGACCCCACGTTCCGCCAGCTCATCGCCAGGTCCCGGGAGACGGCCCTCGGGGCGTACGCGAACCAGGAGCTGCCGTTCGAGCGACTGGTCGACATCCTCCGACCGGACCGGACCCTCGGCAGGCACCCGCTGTTCCAGGTGATGCTGGCGTTCCAGAACAACACGCTGCCGCAGCTGCGGCTGCCGGGGCTGGTCGTCGAGGGCGAGCAGCTGTACACCGAGACCTCCAAGTTCGACCTCGCCTTCAGCATGGGCGAGCAGTTCGACGGCGAGGGGCGGCCGCTGGGCCTCGGCGGGACGATCGAGTACGCCACCGACCTGTTCGACCGCGAGAGCGTGGAGCGGCTCGGCGCGCGCCTCGTCCACGTATTCGAGGCGATGGCCGCCGATCCGGAACAGCGGGTCGGCGCCGTGGACGTGGTGCTGCCGGGCGAGCGCCAGCAGGTGCTCGAGGCGTGGAACCGGACCGAGCAGGACGTCCCCGAGGCCGGGTTCGCGGAGTTGTTCCGGGCCCGCGCGGCCGAGACCCCGGACGCCGTCGCGCTGGTGTCCGACGCGGCCACCCTGACCTACGGCGAACTCGACGCCGCCGCCAACCGGCTGGCCCGACTGCTCGCCGAACGCGGCGCGGGCCCCGGCCAGTTGGTGGCGCTGGCGCTGCCCCGCTCGGTGGAGCTGGTGACGTCGATGCTCGCCGTGGCCAAGGCCGGGGCCGCCTACCTCCCGGTCGACACCGGCTACCCCGCCGAGCGCATCGCGTACATGCTGGAGGACTCCCGCCCGGTCCTGACGGTCACCACCGGGGAACTGACCGGACGGCTGCCCTCCGGCGGGTCGGGCATTGACCCTGACTCCGGCACCAGCCCCAGCACCCTCCTCGTACTCGACGACGAGCACACCCGCACCGAGCTGGACCGGCACAGCACCGACGGCCTGCCGTCGAACCGCACGCTCAGCAGCCCGCTCTACGTGATCTACACCTCGGGATCCACCGGGAAGCCCAAGGGCGTGGTGGTGACGGACAGCGGCGTGGCCAGCATGGTCCGCAGCCAGCGGGAGCGCCTCGGCGCGGGCCCGGACAGCCGGGTGCTCCAGTTCTCCTCGCCGAGCTTCGACGTCGCGTTCTGGGACTGCTGCATGGCGCTGCTGAACGGCGGCACGCTGTACCTGCGCTCCGCCGACCAGCTCATGCCGGGACAGGAGCTGGCCGAGTTCATCAGGGACCGGCGCCTGACGCACTTCACCATGCCGCCGTCCGTGCTCGCGGCGATGCCCTCGGGCGTGCTGCCGGCCGGCCTGACCGTGTCGGTCGCGGGCGAGGCGTGCCCCGGCGCGCTCGTGGAGCGGTGGGCGCCGGGCAACCGGATGTTCAACGCCTACGGCCCCACCGAGACGACCGTCATCGCGACCATGAGCGAGCGGCTGTCCGGCCCGGACGGCCCCCCGATCGGCAGGCCGGTGGACAACACCCGGGTCTACGTCCTCGACGAGGCCCTGCGCCCGGTGCCGCCGGGCGTGGTGGGAGACCTGTACGTCGCGGGCGCGAGCCTGGCCGCCGGCTATCTGCGCCGCCCCGGCCTGACCGCGGAGCGGTTCGTGGCCTGCCCCTTCGGCGGTCCCGGGGAGCGGATGTACCGCACCGGGGACCTCGCCCGGCTGGGCGCCGACGGACAGGTCGACTACGTCGGCCGCGCCGACGCGCAGGTGAAGATCCGCGGCTTCCGCATCGAGCCGGGGGAGGTCGAGTCCGTACTGGCCCGGCACCCCGGGGTGCGGCAGGCCGCCGTGCTGGCGCGGGAGGACCGTCCCGGAGACCGGCAGCTGGCCGCGTACCTCGTACCGGCCGAGAACGACGCCGACCGGGACGAGGCGGCGGAGGAGCAGCAGCTCGGCAACTGGCAGGCCACGTACGACGCCACGTACGACGCCCACCACGAGGGCCAGGGCGGTCTCGGCGAGGACTTCTCCGGCTGGAACAGCAGCTACACCGGGCAGCCGATCCCGCTCGACGAGATGCGCAGGTGGCGCGACGCCACCGTGGCCCGGGTGCGCGAACTGCGCCCCCGCCGCGTCCTGGAGATCGGCGTGGGCAGCGGCCTGCTCCTCGCGCCGCTGGCGCCGGACTGCGAGTCCTACTGGGGCACCGACATCTCCGAGGTCGTCATCGAGCGGGTCCGCGCCCAGCTGGAGGGCGACCCCGACCTCGCGGGCCGCGTCGAGCTGCGCGCCCAGGCGGCGCACCTCTTCGACGGTCTGCCCACCGGGTTCTTCGACACCGTCATCGTGAACTCCGTCATCCAGTACTTCCCCAGCGCCGACTACCTCACCGACGTACTCACCCAGGCGCTCGGCCTGGTCGTCCCCGGCGGCAACGTGTTCGTCGGTGACGTGCGCAACCTCCGCCTGCACCGCGCCCTGCGCACCTCCGTCGAACTGCTCGCCACCGACGCCGCGGTCCGCGACGCCGCCGACGTGCGCAAGACCGTCGACCTGGCCGTGGCGCGGGAGACGGAACTGCTCGTCGACCCCGACTACTTCACCGGCCTGCCCGCCGCCGCGGACCTCGCGGTCAAGTACGGCACGGACCGCAACGAACTGACCGGACACCGCTACGACGTGGTGCTGCGCACCGCGCCCCAGGCCCAGCCGGGCGCCGTCCAGGACCTCGCCTGGGGCCGGGACATCAGCGACATGGACGCGCTGCGCGCCGCGCTGGCGGCACGGCCGGACGGCCTGCGCGTCACCGGCGTCCCCAACCACCGGATCGCCGGTGAGCTGGCCGCCGTACGAGCGCTCGAAGCCGGTGACCTGACGGCCGCTCAGGCCGCCCTGACGACGGACACCTCCGGGCTGCCGGAACCGGCCGAACTGACCGCCCTGGGCGAGGAGGCCGGCTACCGCACCACCGTCACCTGGAACGGCGCCGACCGCGACGGCGGCACCCTGGACGTGGCGTTCGGCGCACCCGGCGCGGCGCCGGTGACCGGCTACCGCCCCGGCGCGCGCCCGGCCGCCGAAGGCCCCGCGCACACCAACGCCCCGGCCGCCGTGCTCGCCTCGGACGCGCTGGTCGAGTCGGTGCGCGAGCACCTGCGGCGCGCGGTGCCCGACTACCTGGTGCCGACCGCGTTCGTCGTGCTCGACCGGATGCCGCTGACCACGAACGGCAAGGTGGACCGGCGGGCGCTGCCCGCACCCGCCGTCATCGGCAAGACCGCGGGCCGCGGCCCGCGCGACGACCGCGAGACCACGCTGTGCCGGATCTTCGCCGAGGTCCTCGGCCTGCCCCGGGTCGGCATCGACGACGGGTTCTTCGACCTGGGCGGCCACTCCCTGCTCGCCACCCGCCTGGTCTCCCGGGTGCGGGACGCCCTCGGCGTCGACCTGGCCATCCGCGACCTGTTCCTGACGCCGACCGTGGCCGGGCTCAGCGAGGTGCTGGACAAGGCCGAGGGAACGAGGCGGCAGCCGGTGGTGCGCCGGCGCCGCCCCGAGCGCGTACCGCTGTCGCACGCTCAGCAGCGCCTGTGGTTCCTCAGCAGGCTGGAGGGCGGAAGCGCCACCTACAACATGCCGATCGCGATGCGGCTCACCGGTGCGCTCGACCGCGAGGCACTGGCCGCCGCCATCCAGGACGTGTCCGACCGCCACGAGTCGCTGCGCACCCGCTACCCCGACCTCGACGGCACCCCCTATCAGGACATCGTCGCCCCCGAGCAGGCCCGCATCGAGTTGGAGGTCATCGAAACCACCGACGCGGAACTGCCCGCCCACCTCGCGGAGGCCTGCGGCCACGTCTTCGACCTGGCCGAGGAACTCCCGCTGCGCGCCACCCTGTTCGCGCTGTCGCCGCACGACCACGTGCTGGCGCTGGTGCTGCACCACATCGCCGGGGACGGCTGGTCGATGGGCCCGCTGACCCGCGACCTCACGGACGCCTACGCCGCCCGCCGCGACGGCCGCAAGCCGCGCTGGGCGCCGCTGCCCGTGCAGTACGTGGACTACGCGCTGTGGCAGCGGGAGCTGCTCGGCCGCGAGGACGACCCGGACAGCCTCGTCAGCGAGCAGATCGCGTTCTGGCGCAGGACGTTGGCCGATCTGCCCGAGGACCTGCGGCTGCCCGGCAGCCGGCCGCGCGGCACGAGCGGCGAGTACCACGGGGCCACCCTGTCGTTCCGCATCGACCGGCGGACCCACCGCAGCATGGCCGAGCTGGCCACCGCCTCCGGCACCAGCCTCTACATGGTCGCCCAGGCAGGCCTCGCCGCCCTGCTCACCCGGCTCGGCTGCGGCACCGACATCCCGCTCGGCACGCCGGTCGCCGGACGCACCGACACCGCGCTCGACGACCTCGTCGGCGACTTCCTCAACACACTGGTGCTGCGCACCGACACGAGCGGCAACCCCACCTGGCGCGAGCTGCTCGACCGCGTCGGCGAGACGAACCTCAACGCCTACGCCAACCAGGACGTGCCGATCGAGCGGCTGGTCGAACTCCTCAACCCCGACCGCTCGGCCGGCCGGATGCCTCTGTTCCAGGTACTGCTCTCGCTGCACGGAACCCCGCCGGAACCGGCGTTCCCCGGCCTCACCGCCCGCGCCGAGCCCGTCGAGCGGATCGTGCAGAACAAGTTCGACCTCGCCGTCCACCTCCGCGAGACCGTCGCCGAGGACGGCGCCCCGGGCGGCCTCGAAGGCATGGTCGAGTACTCCACCGACCTCTTCGACGCGGCGGACGTCGAGCGGCTGACGGACCGGCTGGCACGGATCCTCACCGCGCTGGCCGACGACCCCGGGCAGCGGATCGGCGCGGCCGACCTGCTGGACGAGACCGAGTACGAGCAGGTCGTACGCGGCTGGAACGACACCGCGCACGAGGTGCCGCGCACCACCCTGGTGGACCTGTTCGCCGCCCAGGCGGCCCGAACCCCCGACCGCACGGCGGTGGTCTTCGAGGGCACCGAACTCACCTACGCCGAGCTGGATCAGCGCGCGGCCCGGCTCGCCCGGCTGCTCGCCGAGCAGGGCGCCGGACCGGAGACCTGCGTCGCCGTGGTGCTGCCGCGCTCCGAGACCCTCGTCGTCACGCTGCTCGCGGTCCTCAGGACCGGCGCCGCCTACCTGCCGGTCGACCCCGGCTACCCCGCCGAGCGCATCCAGTACCTGCTCGACGACGCCCGCCCGGTGCTCACCCTCACCGAGGACCACCCCCTCCTCGGCGCACAGCACACGGGCGACGCCCTCGCGGCCGCCCCGGGCCGCTGCCTCCCGGAGCACCCCGCGTACGTCATCTACACGTCCGGGTCCACCGGAGCGCCCAAGGGCGTGGTGGTCTCGCACGCGAGCATCGTCAACCGGCTGATGTGGATGCAGGACCAGTACGGGCTCGACGGGACCGACCGGGTGCTCCAGAAGACCCCCGCCGGATTCGACGTGTCGGTATGGGAGTTCTTCTGGCCGCTGCTCAACGGCGCCACGCTGGTGGTCGCCAAGCCCGGCGGACACCAGGACCCCGTGTACCTGGCCAAACTGATGAGCGAACAGCGCGTCACCACCGCCCACTTCGTGCCGTCGATGCTGGCCGTGTTCGCCGCCGAACCCGCCGCCGCCGCGCTGCCGCACCTGCGCCGCCTGATCAGCAGCGGCGAGGCACTGCCGGCCGAACTGGCCGAGCGGGCCCGCACGACGATCGGGACCGGCCTGCACAACCTGTACGGGCCGACCGAGGCGGCGATCGACGTGAGCGCGTGGGAGTGCCGCGACGAGCCCGGCGCGGTCTCCGTGCCGATCGGCGGCCCGGTGTGGAACACCGCCCTGTACGTGCTCGACTCCACGCTGCGCCCGGTCCCGCCCGGCGTCGCGGGCGAGCTGTACATCGCCGGTGCCCAGCTGGCCCGCGGCTATCTGCACCGCCCCGGCCTGACCGCCGAACGGTTCGTGGCCTGCCCCTTCGGCGGCCCCGGGGAGCGGATGTACCGCACCGGCGACGTGGCGGCCTGGCGGGCCGACGGCCAGCTTGAGTTCCTCGGGCGCGCGGACGACCAGGTCAAGGTGCGCGGCTTCCGCGTCGAGCCCGCCGAGATCGAGGCGGCCCTGGCCCGGCACGACCGCGTCGGGCACGCCGTCGTCGTACCGCGCGTGGACCCCTCCGGCGACACCCGGCTCTTCGCCTACGTCGTCCCGGCGGGCGCGGAGCGGCCCGAGCCGACGGCGCTGCGCGAGTTCCTCGGCGGCCTGCTGCCCGAGCATCTGGTCCCGGCGGCCTTCGTCGTCCTGGACGAGCTGCCGCTGACCCCGAACGGAAAGCTGGACCGGCGGGCGCTCCCGGCACCCGACCACGAGGGCCGCAAGGCCGGACGCGGGCCGCGCGACAAGCGCGAGGAGACGCTCTGCCGGATCTTCGCGGACATCCTCGGCCTGCCCGAGGTGGGCATCGACGACGGATTCTTCGACCTCGGCGGCCACTCCCTGATGGCGACCCGGCTGATCTCCCTGGTCCGGGTCACGTTCGGTGTCGACCTGGCGATCCGCGACCTGTTCACGACGCAGACGGTGGCCGGTCTCGTGGAGATCCTCGACCGCTCGGGCGACAGCCGGCGGCCGCCGATCGTGCGCGGACCGCGCCCGGAGCGGGTGCCGCTGTCCCACGCCCAGCAGCGGCTGTGGTTCCTCAACCGCCTGGAAGGCTCGAACGCCGCCTACAACCTGCCGATGGCGGCACGGCTGACGGGCCCCCTGGACCACGAGGCGCTGGCCGCGGCCGTCGCCGACGTCACCGTCCGGCACGAGACGCTCCGCACGGTCTTCCCCGAGACCGACGGCGTCCCCCACCAGCGGATCCTCGACCCGGAGCAGATACGGCCCGACTTCCAGGTGCGCGAGGTCGGCCGCGACGAGCTTGCCGCCGCGATCGCCCGGATCGCGGAGCGGGACTTCGACCTGCGCACCGACCTGCCGCTGCGGGTCAGGGTGCTCGCGCTCTCCCCGACCGAGCACATGCTCGTCCTGGTCCTGCACCACGTGGCGGGCGACGGCTGGTCGCTCGTCCCGCTCGCCCGCGACCTGAGCGCCGCGTACGCGAGGCGCTGCGCGGGCCGGACGCCCGAGTGGACCGAACTGCCCGTGCAGTACGTGGACTACGCGCTGTGGCAGCGTGATCTGCTGGGCCGCACGGACGACCCGGACAGCCTCGTCAACGAGCAGGTCGCCTACTGGCGCCGGGCGCTGGCCGGGATCCCGGACGAGCTGCCGCTGCCGACGGACCGGCAGCGGCCGAAGACCCCGAGCTACGCCGGCGGCAGCGTCGACTTCGGCTACGGCCCGGAGCTGCACGCCCGGATCAACAAGCTGGCCGTCGACTGCAACGCGACGGCGTTCATGGTCGTCCAGACGGCGCTCGCCGCCCTGCTGACCCGCCTCGGCGCCGGCACCGACATCCCCGTCGGCTCACCCATCGCCGGGCGCACCGACGAAGCCCTCGACGACCTCGTCGGCTTCTTCGTCAACACGCTGGTCCTGCGCACCGACACCAGCGGCGATCCGACGTTCCGCGAGGTCATCGACCGGGTGCGGGAGGCGAACGTCAACGCGTACGCCCATCAGGACCTCCCCTTCGAGTACCTGGTCGAGGCGCTCAACCCGGACCGGTCCGCGGCCCGGCACCCGCTGTTCCAGGTGATGTTCGCCTTCCAGAACACGCGGGACACCGAGCTGCGGCTGCCCGACCTCGCCGCACAGGCCTTCGAGGTCGGCACCGACGCCACCATGTTCGACCTGTCGGTCCACCTGACGGCCCGCTACCACGAGGACGGCCGGGAGGGCGGCGCCCGCGGCGCGCTGATGTACAGCGGCGACCTGTTCGACAGGGAGACCGTGCAGATGATCGCCGATCGGCTGCTGCTGATGCTGGAGGCGATCACCGGCCACCCGGAGCAGCGGATCAGCCAGGTCGAACTGCTCGGCGCGGCCGAGCGCAAGCGCATCCTGGAGGAGTGGAACGGCGCCACCGCGCCGGTCCCCTCGGCCACCCTGCCCGAGCTGTTCGCCGCGTCCGCGTCCCGCGACGGCGACGCCATCGCGGTACGGGCGGGTGGGACACGGCTGAGCTACGACGCGCTGCGGTCCCGTGCCAACCGTCTTGCGAGGCTCCTCGTGGCCCACGGCTGCGGCCCGGAGCGGCGGGTCGCGCTGGCCCTGCCGAGGGACGAGCGGCTGCCGGTCGCGATGTGGGCGGTGCTCAACTCCGGTGCCGCGTATGTGCCGATCGACCCCGGCCACCCGGCCGAGCGGGTGCGCTACCTGGTCGAGGACGCCCGCCCGGTGCTCGCGGTGACCGACCGCGCGGGCGCCGCCGTGCTGCCCGAGGGCCTGCCCCGGATCGTCCTCGACGACCCGGAGACCGAGGCCGCGCTCAGCCGCCTCGACGACGGTGACCTCACCGACGCGGACCGGACGGCGCCGCTGCGCCCCGACGACGCGGCCTACGTCATCTACACCTCGGGTTCGACCGGGCGCCCCAAGGGCGTCGTGGTCGCGCACCGCGCCGTGGCGAACCTGTCGGCGTGGGCGGGAGAGGCCTTCTCCGCGGACGTGTTCGCCGCCACGCTGGCCACCACCTCGGCGACCTTCGACGTCTCGGTGTCGGACCTGATCCTGCCGCTGCTGCACGGCGGCGCCATCGAGGTGGTGCGCGACGTCCTCGCCCTCGCCGACGAGGACCGCCCCGAGGCGAGCCTGGTCTGCACGGCACCGTCCGCGATGGCGGCCGCGCTCGCCACCGGCGGCCGCCTGCGGATCGGCACCGTCATCCTGGTGGGCGAGGCGGTCACGCCACGGCTCGTGCACGACCTGCGGGCCGCCGCCCCCGGCGTGCGGATCGCGAACCTGTACGGCCCGACGGAGGCCACCGTCTACGCCACCGAGTGGTACGACGACGGCAACGCCGCCGGGGTGGCGCCGATCGGCCGGGCCCTCACCAACTACCGCACCTACGTGCTGGACCACGGCATGAACCCGGTGCCCCCCGGCGTCACCGGCGAGCTGTATCTCGCCGGAGCCGGTCTCGCCCGGGGCTACTTCGGGCGGCCCGGGATGACCGCCGAACGCTTCGTCGCCTGCCCCTTCGGCGGCGCGGGGGAGCGCATGTACCGCACCGGCGACCTGGTGCGCTGGGGCGCTGATGGCCAGCTGGAGTTCATCGGCCGGGTCGACGACCAGGTCAAGATCCGTGGCCAGCGGGCGGAACCCGGCGAGACCGAGGCCGTGCTCGCCCGGCACGAGAGCGTCGCCCAGGTCGCGGTGATCGCCCGGAAGGACGAGCAGGGGGACACCGCCCTGGTCGCCTATGCCGTGGCCGTCGAGGGCCGCGAGGCGGAGCCGGCCGCGCTGATCGAGTTCGCGCGCCGGGAACTGCCGGGCCACCTGGTCCCGTCGGCGGTCGTGCCGCTGGAGCGGCTGCCGCTGACGGCCAGCGGAAAGCTGGACCGGCGGATGCTGCCGGCGCCGGGGGCCACGCGGTCCGCCGACGGACGCGGGCCGCGCGACGCCCGCGAGCAGGCGCTGTGCGACCTGTTCGCCGAGGTGACCGGGGCGCCGAAGGTCGGCATCGACGACAGCTTCTTCGAGCTGGGCGGGCACTCCCTGCTCGCCACCCGGCTCGTGGCGAAGGCGCGGGACCGGCTCGGCGTCGACCTCGCCGTGCGGACCCTGTTCGAAGCGCCGACGGTCGCGGCCCTCGCCGACCGCCTCGACGCGAGCGGCCAGGAGAACTCCGGTGCGGGCTCGCTCCAGGTGATGATGCCGTTGCGCGCCGAGGGCAGCCGCCCGCCGCTGTTCTGCGTGCATCCGGCGACCGGGCTCGGCTGGGTGTACTCGGGTCTGCTGCGGCACCTGGGGAAGGACCAGCCGGTCTACGCGATCCAGGCCCGCGGCCTGGACGGGCAGGGCGGGTACGCCGCGTCGATCGACGAGATGGCCGCCGACTACGTCGCCCACATCCGCGAGGTGCAGCCGCACGGGCCGTACCAGCTCCTCGGCTGGTCCTCCGGCGGCGCGACCGCCCATGTCATCGCCGGGCTGCTGCGGGAGCAGGGCGAGCATGTGCACCTGCTGGCCATGCTCGACACCACGGTCCCCGGGGCCGACTACACCGACCCGGACGCCGGGGTGATGTTCCAGGCGCTGCGTTACGTCGGTCTGGACCTGCCCCAAGTGGAGGGCGAGCAGCTCGACTTCGCCCAGGTGCACGCCTTCCTGCGCGAGATCGACCATCCGCTCGCCGGTCTGGGCGAGAGCAGCCTGGCCGCGCTGCCGGAGATCCTCCGCAGGGCCACCGGGATGCTCCAGGTGCCGTTCACCCGTCCTGTCGACACCGACCTGCTGTTCTTCACCGCGAAGCGCACCCACCCGAATGAACCGGACTTCGCATTGACCTGGCAGTCCCTGATCACAGGTCAGATCACGGAGGTCGAGGTCGACTGCGAACACAATCAGATGACGGAACCGAAGGCACTGGAGCAAATCGCCCCGGCACTTCAGGCGAAACTCTGGACAACTGATTGGTGAGGCAGGTAGGAGGCCCGGCCCCCGGCAAACCGTCATCGTGGCGCAGTTCACAAGTATTGCCGCACTGGTATGCTTGCGTTGTCCCTTGCCGATGAGAGAACGTCGGCACCACCGAGAACAATTCGGGGGACAGTCGCAATACGGGGGTCGGGGGTTGCGGTTCAGTGGGTCACGCTGCCATGGGTATCTTGCTGCCGGCTGGGCGGTAATTTTCGCTGCTCTGCATTTCTTCTGGGCTCTCGGCGGGGAAGTCGGTCTCGACGTCTCGTCCGGTGAGCGACTCGCCTCCGAGCGGCCGGCCTGGTTCGTGGCCGGCGGGCTCTGGGGCGTGGGCCTCCTGTGCCTGATCGGCTCGGCGATCGCGCTGGGTCTGAGGCGACGCGGTGTGCGCGGGCGGCGGTGGCGGCTGCTCCAGTTGGTCGGATTCGCGATCTGCGCACTGCTGCTGTTCCGGGGCGTGCTCGTCGAAGTGCTGCTCCTCGCCGGTGTTTCGGCTGTCGGCGAGGTCAGTGCCGCGCAGAAGTTCTGGACGCTCGCGGTGTGGAACCCGTGGTTCATTCTCGGTGGGGTGCTGTTCGGGATGGCGGCGAGAAGCTTCGGCAAGGGTATGGCGGACCGATCGGGATCAGGACCCGTGGTCCGGCACTGAGTGGGCGAAGCGCCCACAACTTGTAGTTAAAAATTCGACAATTTCGGGGGTGATTGTCGTGGTGACACCTGTAAATGCATCGGAATTCGTAGAGCAGCTGCGTGAACTTCGACTGAACGTCGGGCAGCCTTCTATGCGCCGCCTACAGCAACTGGGCGGGACGACCAGGGCAGCCAATGGGGACGAGGTCGACGCGCTGCCGCGGAGCACGGTCTCGACGATTCTGCGCGGCGACAAGCTGCCGCGCTCCGAATTCGTCTCGGCATTCGTGACGGCCTGCCTGGTGTACGGCGGGCAGCCGCAGGAGAAGGTGGCCGAGGCGACCGAGCGCTGGCTCGCCCACTGGCGAGCGCTCTACGCCACGGGAGCGACGGAGGGCGCCGAGGGCAGGCCCGCCCGGGACGTGCCTCCCGCCGAGGAGCCGCAGAGGTGGAGCGTGCCCCGGCACCTCCCGCTCGGGGCGCCGTTCCTGGCGGGCCGGGCGGCCGAACTGGACGTGGCGGAACAGCTGTTCCGGCGGCAGTCCGGAAGCGGTGTCTTCCTCGTGACGGGCTCGGTCGGCGTCGGCAAGTCCGCGTTCGCGGTCCGCTGGGCGCACCGCCTGATCGACGACTTCCCGGACGGCCAGCTCTACGTCGATCTGCGCGGCCCGCACGGCCCGTTGGACAGCCAGCAGGCCCTGGGCGTGCTCCTCGGCAGCCTCGGTGTGCACGAGGACGATTGCCCGAAGGACCCGTGGCGCCGGGTGGAGCGGTACCGCTCGCTGATCGCCGGGCGCCGCATGCTCGTCGTCCTCGACAACGCCTGCGACGCCGAGCAGGTCCGCCCGCTCCTCGCGACCGGCGAGCACTGCCGGACCATCGTCACCAGCCGGAACCGCATGTCCGGTCTCGTGGCCAGGGAGGCCGCGCAGCGGCTGGTCCTCGAGGCGCTCAGCTCGGAGGCGGCCTGCGCGGTGCTGAGCGCCGTCATCGACGAGGCCCACCTGGTGGAGGCGCGCGCCGAGCTGGAGGAACTGGCCGAGCTGTGCGGGTATCTGCCGCTCGTGCTGCGGCTGGCCGCAGTGAAGTTCACCGACCGGCCCGGACAGGGCTTCAAGAGCTTCGTCCGCTCCATGCGCGACGGCGGCCAACTGCTCTCCCTCGCGCTCGACGGCGACAGCGGCAGCTCCATCCAGGACGAACTGGAGTTCTCGTACCGCAGACTCGGCCTGGACGCGAAGCGCTTCTTCCGGAAGATCGGCCTCGTGGACGAGACCGGGTTCACGCTGGAGGCGGGTGCGGCGCTCGCCGGGATACCCCTCGCCGAGGCCGACCGGCTGACCGCGCAGCTGGAGTCGGAGCACCTGGTGGCGGAGGCGGGCGGACGCAGGTTCACCATGCCCCGGGTGTTGCAGGCGTTCGCGCGGGCCATGGAGCGCAACGCCGGTGAGGCCCGCACGCTAATGCTCGCCTGAGGCGTTCGGGGCGGCGGCGGAGGTCGCCGCCCCGGTGACCACGGCGGCCGGGCGGGCCACGGCGATCAGGGAACCCACGGTGAGGAGCACCTGATCGCCGACCCGGCTCTCGCCCGCCATGAACGCGTTGTCGTCCACCAGCCGTTCGACCCATACGCGGTGCCGGATCACATCACCGGGGTACGCTGCGCCGTTGAACGCGCAGTGCCGCAGCCGGCCGACCATGGGCAGGCGGTCCTCCTCGGATTCCGGGCCGCGGCTGCCGAGCCAGAGCAGCGCGGCGGACTGCCCGAAGGATTCCAGGACCATCGACCGGGGATAGGCGTACCGCTCGGCCGGCAGGCCCTCGGCCATGTCCTGGTAGCACGGCTCGCTGCCGGTCACGGCCTTGGCGGTCTCGATGGCGCGGCCGTGGTCGAAGTCGAGCACCCGGTCCACCAGCACCATCGGGTGCCGGACCGGGAGCAGCGCGAGGAGCCGCGCGTACCCGGAGTTCATGAGGTTCCTCCCCGTACGAGTTCGACGGTCATCTTCGCGACCTGCTCGCCGTCGCCGCGACGGCAGTCGAGCGCGGCCCGCAGGGCGCCCGGACGACCGGCCGACACCCGGATCAGCAGCCGGAGTTCGTCGCCCTCCAGCATCGGCCTGAGGACCCGCGCGGAGTCGAGCGACCCCAGTTCGAGCCACTCGCCTTCCGCGCTGTCCGTGCCGTCAGGGCCGTCCGGGCCGAGGTGCGCGGTGAGCGCGGGGGAGCGGTGGAGTTCGGCGCCGACCGCCTGCCGGATGCCGTCGAGCAGGAAGATCGCCGGGTAGAGGGTGACCTCCGGGAAGTGCCCGGCGAGGTAGGGGTCGGTGGACCGCACCACCTTGGCCGCCTCGATCAGCAGCTCGTCCGCCTCGGCGCGGGCCGTGATCCGGTCGGTGCCGTCGAGCGGCCGGGCGTATCCCCGTCGCCCGCGCACGGGAACCGCACGTCGCCCGTTCACAGGAACCACACCCCGGCGTACTCCCCCCAGCGAGCGGCGAGCCGAGCGGTGTCCAGCCTGGTGACGCCGGGGAGCAGCGGGGCGTCGGCCAGGCCGAGGGCGGCGAGGCCGGGTTCGTCGACGTAGACCGCCGCCCCCTTGTCCACCAGCGCGCCGACGGACCGCCGCGGGTCCCCGAGGGTGTTCAGGACCGTCGGCCCCACCCGCAGGGCGGGCGGCGGCGCGGCGCCGGCCAGCGCGGCGGTCACGCTCGTGCCGCGCAGCACCACGTCCATGCCGCCGAGCTGCTCGCCGAGCATCTCGACGCCGTAGAGCGCGTCGAAGAACTGGGCCTCCGCGCTGCCGCGGTAGCCGCGGTCGATGATGACCAGGTAGGCCACCTACGCACCTCCGATATAGATGGTCCGGCGGGCCGCGCCGATCGTCGCCGCGAGGCGGGCGTCGGAGCGCAGCCGGACCTCGGCGATGTGGTTCCCGGCGCCGCGCTCCGCGCTGCACGCCGTGCAGACGATCCAGCTGAACCGGCCCTTGTAGGCGGTGAGCAGGCCCCGGATCAACGCCCCGGCCGTCGGCGCCGGTGTCGCCGGGTCGCGCAGGTCGGCGGGTTTGGTGTCGCCCAGCGAGCCCTGGGTCAGGATGGTGTTGTAGCCGCAGGCCCAGACCCTGATGGTGTGCTCCCTGTCCAGTACGGCCTGGGCGAGGCGGAGCACGGTGGTCAGCGCATCGGACGTGTGGGGCGGCGCGCTGAGGACGACCAGCACGTCCCAGGTGCGGCGTTCGACGGTCACGGCCATGGTCAGTGCCACACCACCCGGGTGCCGGGCTCAAGGAGCCAGTCCGCCACGTCGCCCATGCCGGTGGTGCGCACGCCGGGGGCCAGCGGCGCGGCGTGCAGCGCCCGGTGGGCGAGGGTGAACTCGTCGATCCAGGCCTGCCCGCCCGCGCCGAGGAACCGCGGCAGCCCGGCGCTCGCCCCGCGGATCCCGAGCGCGACGCCGTCCGAGGCGAGGAACAGGCGCACTTGCTCACCGGCGCCGGCGAGCGCGGCGGCGTCGGCGAGGAAGCGCTCCGCGGTGGTGCCGGACTGGGTCTCGACCAGCAGGTACCGCTCGGCCGGGTGGTCCTCGCTCACGCCGCCGACTTCCCCAGCTTGCGGAGCAGCAGCGCGGAGATGTCGGACAGGGTCCGCACCTCGCCGATCTCATGCGATTCGATCTTGACCTGGTAGTGCCGCTCCAGGGTGACGGCCAGCTCCATGGCGAGGAGGGAGTCGACGCCGAGGTCGCGGACGAAGTCGATCTCCGGGGTGATCGACTCGCCGTCGACCTCCAGGACATCGGCGATCAGTTCGCGCAGCTCTGCGGTGTCGAGGGTGGCTTCGGCGGTCATGGGAATCCCTTCCATTGTTGGTCTGCGCGGTGGTCGCGGCGTCAGCCGCAGCCGCCCGCGTGTCCGGCGTCCCCGCCGGCCCGTATCGGCTCGGGCTCCAGGCCCGCCTCGTCCAGCCAGGTGAGGTAGGTGTCGGGGCCCGGCTCCTCGCCCCGGACCTTCGCGACGTAGGCGCGCAGCCGGTCGGCGCCGAAGAACTTGTCGTGGCCATGGATGAAGAAGGGGACGCCGAACAGGCCGTCCTTGTAGGAGCGGGTCAGCGCCTCGGCCCCCAGCCGCCGCAGCTTCGGGTCGTCCGAGGCGTCGGCGACCGAAGCGGGGTCCAGGCCGAGTTCGGCGGCGATCTCGGCGATGACGGCCCGGTCGGTGATGTCCCTGCTCTGCTGCCAGCGGGCGCGGTAGGCCAGCGCCACGTACTCCCGGCCGAGGCCCGCGTCCTGAGCCACCAGGTATCCGAGGTGGGCGATCTCCCAGTTCGGGTCGCGGTCCACCGGCCAGGTGACGGCGAGTCCGCGGGCCTCGGCCAGCCGCCGGGCGTCCTGGAGGATGTAGAAGTTCTTCGCACGGGACATGTCGACGATCGGCAACTGGACGCCGTCCTCGTCCAGCAGCGCCTGCGTGTGACTGTCCGGCTCCCAGAACGGGATCCACTCGATCGCGTCCGCCACGTCGGGGTAGCGGTCCATCAGGTCGCGGTAGGCGAACCACGAGTACGGGCTGCGCAGCGAGAAGTACCAGCGCGGTGGTTTGCGGGCCATGTCGGTGGCTTCCTTTCGGGTCGGAGCGAGAGCCGCTCGGAGCTGAGCGGGGTGCCCTCGGTCGGAGCGGGTGCCGCTCGGGTCAGAGCGAGATGCCGCCGTCGATCTCGAGGACCGTGCCGGTGACGAAGGCCGCGCGGGGCGAGACCAGGAACGACACCAGGTCCGCCACCTCCTCGGGCCGGCCCATGCGGCGCAGCGCCGTCTCCTCGATGGCCTTCTTGGTCGCCTTCTCGGGCAGTACGGAGGTCATGTCGGTGTCGATGAACCCGGGGGCGACCACGTTCGCGCGGATCCCGTAGGGGCCCGCCTCCTTGGCCAGCGAGCGCGTGAACCCGATGATCCCGGCCTTGGCTGCCGCGTAGTTGGTCTGCCGGGCGTGGCCCTTCACCCCGGCCACCGAGGACAGGTTGACGATCACTCCGGAGCGGCTCTTCATCATGTCGAAGATCGCGGAGCGGCAGACGTTGTACATGCCGTCGAGGTTGATGTCGAGGACGGTGTGCCAGTCCTCGTCCGCCATCAGCACCAGCGCGCTGTCCCTGGTGACGCCCGCGGAGGTCACCACGGCGTCGATCGGGCCGAGTTCGTCGGCCGTCTCGCGCACCCAGGCGCGCACGGCCTCGGCGTCGGTCACGTCGACCCGGGTGGCGACGGCACGCCGGCCCAGCTCGGCGATCTCCTTCTCCAGCTCCCTGGCCGGCTCCTCGGCGCTGACGTAGCAGAACGCGACGTCGTAGCCGTCCTCGGCCAGACGGCGCACGACCGCCCGGCCGATGCCACGGGATCCGCCGCTCACCAGTGCGACCGGTGACGGGGTTTCAGGCATGGGTACTCCCTGGTTCCTTCGCGATTCGGAAAAGGGCACAGCCGAGAACGTTGTCCCGGTCGGCCGACAGCACCGCCGCCACACGTCCGCGGGCTGCGGGGTCCCCTTCGGCCGCGGCCAGCACGGACGCGATCTGGAACGGGGCGGCCGCGGCGCCGGCGTCCCCCCAGGCCTCCTCGCCGGGCAGGATCAGCGGGGCGTGTCCGTCGAGGCGGACCTCGCCCTGCCCGACCGCGGGGGAGACGGCCCACAGGTCCGCCGCCGCGACCCCGGCCCGTGCCAGGGCGCGGTCGAGGCAGTCGGCGAGCGCGGCGTCCTGCTCGCCGTCGCGGAACACGCCGAGAGTGACGCCGAGGACCTCGGCGAGCACCGGCGCGTCCGGGGGCGCGGCGGGTTCGAGGAGCAGCAGTGAGCAGCCCTCGCCGAGCGTGGTCGGCCGGTCCGGGTCACCGGACAGGTGTTCCAGCCAGGCGCGGTCCTCGGTGAGTTCCTCGGCGCCGCCGCAGAGCACGGAGCGGGCGTGGCCGAAGGAGAGCAGCCGCAGGGCGTAGCGCAGCGCGAACAGTCCGGCGGCCCTGCCGCCCGCGACGGTCGTGTTGGGGCCCTTGAGGTGGTGCCGGATGGCGCACTGCGCGGCGGAGCTGTTCATGATGGCGTTGGGGATCCGCGGCGTGTCGATGTGGAACGGCATCGCGCGCGTGTGCGTGTCCCGGGTGATGTCCATCATGCTCGTGCTGCTGCCCGCGGTGGTGCCGAGCACCAGCGCCGCCCGCTCACCGGCCGCGACCTCGCGGTGGCGGCTGTCGGCGCCGAGCAGCTCGTCGGCGGCGGCCGCGGTCAGCGCCGAGACCCGGTCCATCGACCGGGTGCCCTTGCGGCCGAGCACCTCGGCGGTGACGAAGCCCGGTACCTGCGCGACCCGTTGCCGCGGGACGGGCCAGTCATCTGGCCGGGTCACCGCGGACGTGCCCGCGGCGACACCGGCCGCGAAGGCCCCCCGGCCGAGGCCGAAGGGCGAGACCGCGGACCAGGCGGTGATGACGGGCGTCGTCACGACTCCTCGCCGGGCAGGCCCTTGATGGCCCGGTCGATCCGGTCGTCCCAGGTGACGACCCGGGCCTGGTTGCCGTTCTCCACGACGCCGTAGCCGTGCGTGATGACACCCGTGGCCATCTTGACCAGGTGCCCCTCGCGCACCACGTAGCAGTCCATGCGCGAGGTGTAGAGCAGGTTCTTGAAGATGCTCTCGACCGTGTAGACGGTGTAGAGGTCCTCTTCGAGCAGGGCCTCGCCGAGGATCTCGATGCGGGAGTGGGTGACCGCCGGGATCCAGTTGCGCTCGGCGAGCTGCGCGCCGATGGAGATGCCGCGGGCGTCGACGAAGCGGTGCTTGGCCTCCTCCATCTGCCGCAGGTACGACGACATGTGCATGCGGCTGAAGAAGTGCACGTACGGGTACGGGACGCGGAACTTCCAGCCGTGGCCGTTGCGCCCGGCGAGCAGCTGGTCGAGTACGGGGTCCTGGTCGGTCGAGCCGCCGGACGGCAGGGCCTCGCCCGTGGCCGGGACGGCGTCGCCGGGCTCCGGGGTGCCGAGGGTGGCCACGGTGAAGCGGTCGAGCGCGGCGGGGGCCGGCACCCGGCCCGGCAGCCGCCGGTCGTCCTCGTCCCGGCGCAGCACGGCCGCCGCCGAGGCGGTGACGATCTTCTTCGGCTCGCCGTCGCGCAGGACGGTGATCGCCACCTTGAACCGGAACGCGGTGTCGTCGTCGCCCGTCACCGGCCGCACCTCCAGCGAGGCCTCGTCGTCGACGAACACCCCGCCGCGCAGGCGGGCTTCGAGGTCGACGAGGTCGAAGCCGAGGCCGTACTTCTCGTACAGCTCGCCGACCGGCAGGCCCTGGCGCCGGAAGTGCTCGATGACCGCCTTCTCGACGAGGTAGTTGACGTGCTTGAAGCCGATGTACGTGCCGATGTTCGCGCCCTCGTAGCCGGGCGTGAGGGTGACCGTGGTGGTCTCCGTGAGCACGTTCTTGACCGCGGTGTCGATGTCAGCCATCAGATTCGCTCCATTAGCGTTGAACGGGGCCGTTCCCCGGCCGCTTCGGGGGTGGCGCGGATGCGTCGCAGGAAACCGCCGAGCGCGTCGGCGAACCGCGCGGGCCGCTCGGCCATCGGGAAGTGGCCGGTCTCCTCGATCGTGTGCAGGGCCGCCGAGGGCATCCGGGCGACCAGGTCCTGTGCCTCCCCGGGCACCGCGATGCGGTCCTCGGCGCCGGACACGACCAGTACGGGTGTGCGCACCTCGGTGGTGCGCAGCCACGGCGTGCGCAGGTACAGCTCGAAGAACCGCGACCAGCCGTAGGGGCCGATCGTCTCGCACAGCCGCTCCGCCAGGGCGCGGTGCAGCTCCGGCTTCGACCGCGGTCCGGCCGCCACCCGGATGCCCTCCTCCATGGTGCGGACGAACTGCTCGGGCAGCCCCGCCATGGTGTGCCAGTCGAAGTCCTCGGGCCGGGGCCGGAAGAAGGGGGACAGCAGGAGCATCCCTTGCAGCGGGCGCCCGGCGAGCCCGGTGCGCGCGGACGCGCCACAGGCCAGGTCGAGCAGCAGCATGGCGGAGAAGGAGTGCGCCACCACGACGTCGGCCGGGCCCACGGTGTCCGCGAGTTCGTCGAGGGTCTCGGCGAGCCAGGCGGCGGAGTCGAGGCGGTGCGCCCAGTCGGACGGTCCGGTGCCGCGCCAGGGCAGTTCGGCCGTGTGGATCTCGGCGCGGCGCAGCTCCGCGTGCCGGGGGGCCAGCGCGAGCAGCCGCTCCCAGACGGTGGCGCTGTCGGCCATGCCGTGCAGCAGCAGTACGCGGGGCCCCGTGCCGTCGCTGATCGTGCGCTGACGGAGCAGCACGGGCCGTATGCCGTCGGCCGGGGACGCCACGTTCACGCGCGGGCCACCCCGTCTTCGCTCCCCGCGCCGCCCGGCGCGGTGAGGACGAGCCCGGCGACCGCGTCGTCGACGTCCGTACCGGCGACCGCGTACACCGGGCCGCCGCCGCCCGCGGCGAAGTGCCCCACCGCGGCGGCGCACTGGAGGACCCCCAGCGCGCCCGACGCCGCGCCCCAGCGGTCCTCCAGATCGTGCCGGGGCACGCCCGGCAGGACGTCCGTCGGCGCCTGCCGCGGGGCGAGCCAGGCATGGGGGGCGCCGCCGAGCGCGGCGAGGCAGTCGGCGAGCGAGCCGGTGCGGACGTAGCCGTCGAGACCGGCGAGCACCGGGGCACCGCGCCCGGCCGCGGCCGCCGGGGACTCGAGGACCAGCGCCGCGGCGCCGTCGAGCGGGTGCGCGTGCCCGGTGAGGCGGCGTACGACGTCGTTGGCGGGCTCGGCGCCGACCACCAGGACGTGCCGGGCGCGGCCGGCCGCCAGCAGCACCGTGGCCCAGTGCACCGCGTCGAGGCCGGAGGTCGGGCCGTTGCACAGCATGAGGTTCGGGCCGCGCAGCCCGAATCTGATCGCGATCTCGGAGGCGGTGACGTTGCTCGAGAGGCGCGGGGCGTAGACGGGGCTCAGGAGCCGGGTGCCGCCGTCGGCGGCGATGGCCGTGGCGACCTCGCACACCGAGTCCAGGTTGCCGAAGTTCGAACTGACGACGACCGCGACCGACTCGCCGGGCACCAGCAGCTCGGCGGCCACGGCCGGGGCGCCGCCGCCGGGGGGCGTGGCCAGCCGTGCGTCGCCGGTCATCAGACCGGCGGCGTTCAGCGCGTCCCGCGCGGCGCAGAGCGCGAGCCGGGTCGCCTGGTCCAGATAGCGCAGGCCCTTCTTGCCGATCAGGGCCGCGGGGTCGAACGGCTCGGCGCCCTCGGCGGTGTGCGTGGTGAGCTGCGGGGCGGTCCGCGCGCCCGGCACGGCCAGGCCCACGCCCGTGACGACCGCGCTCATCGCCGGCCGGCCACGAGTGCGACCGCGTTGATCCCGCCGAAGCCGAAGGCGTTGACCTGCGCGAGGGCCAGGTCCGCCGGTGCGGCCGCGTCCCGCACGATCCGGAACTCCTCGACGTCCTCGATCGGTTCGTCCAGACCGAGCGTCGGCGGGACGAGACCGCCTTCCATGGCCCGCAGCGCGACGATCAGGCTGTGCAGTCCGGAGGCTCCGGACGTGTGGCCGGTCATCGACTTCATTGCCGTCATCAGTGCCTTCTGGGGGGCGGGGCCGAACACCGCCCGGATGGCCCGGGCTTCGGCGGCGTCGTTGGCGTGGGTCCCGGTGCCGTGCAGCATCACCAGGTCGATGTCCTCGGGGGTGACACCGGCCCTGCGGTGCGCGTCGCGGATCGCGGTGGCGATGCTGCCGGGCTCCGGGGCGGTGGTGTGGTGGGCGTCGCAGTTGACGGCGACGCCGCGCACCCGGCCGAGGGCCGGACGGGCCGGGTCCTCGGTGCGGCGCAGCACCACGGCCGAGGCGCCCTCGCCGAGGATCGTGCCCATCCGGTTGCGGTCGAAGGGGCGTACGGCGTCGGGTGCCACCGACTGGAGCCGGTCGGCGATCCCCACCATGCTCTCGGTGACGGCGTCGACACCGGCCACGACCACGGTCTCGGCGCCCGCCGCCAGCAGGTCGGTGCCCAGCGACAGCGCGTAGAGCGACGCCGAGCAGGCATTGGAGAAGGTGTGGGTCATGGTCGCGCCGAAGCGCTCCCGCAGCGCGGTGCCGAAGTGCAGCTCCCCCGCGGCGTACGGGACTTCGCCGCGGGCCCACAGCTCGACCGAGCGCAGCTCCCGCAGCCCGGTGCCGACCAGTACCGGGATGTCGCCGAGCCGCTCGTCGAGACCGGCCTCGGCGAGCGCCTGCGCGATCGCTTCGAGGAGGAAGGCGGTGGCCCGGCCCGGTACGTCCCCGGTGGCGCCCCGGTCATCGATCTCGTACAGCCGGTCGCCGGTGTAGTACGACCGCTCGAAGCCCCGCATCGGATGCAGGCCGGACGTGCCCGCGCACAGGGAATCGAAGATCTCGGCCGGACTCCGGCCGATGGCGGCCACCGCGCCGGTTCCGGCGATCGGCCAGCCTGCGTGCTCGCTCAACGGGACTCCTCGTACCGGCCCAGGACCGCGACCGCGTTGTTGCCCCCGAAGCCGAGACCGTTGTTCTGCACGATCCGCAGGTCCGCCTCGACGGCGTGGTTGGGCACGCAGTCGATCCGGCACTCCGGGTCGGTGCGGTTGTGGTTGATGGTCGGCGGGATGAAGCGGTGGGTGATCGCCAGCGCGCAGGCGATCGCGGCCAGCGCGCTCGCCGCGCCCATGGTGTGCCCGAGCATCGACTTGACCGACACCGTGCGCGGCGGCTCGTCGCCGTAGATCTCCCGGATCGCCTGCGACTCCGTGATGTCGTTGGCCTTCGTACCGGTGCCGTGGGCCGAGATGAGGTCGACCTCGTGCGGCTGCACGCCCGCGTTCTCCAGCGCGAGCGACATCACCCGGGCCACGCTGGACAGGTCCGGCGCGACCTGGTGGTAGGCGTCGCAGTTGAGGCCGTAACCGAGCACCTCGGCATAGATGCGGGCCCCGCGGGCGAGCGCCGACTCCAGGTCCTCCAGGACCAGTACGCCCGCGCCCTCACCGGTGAGGATGCCCTTGCGGTCGGCGTCGAAGGGGCGGCAGAGGTCGGGGGCGATGGTGCCGAGCCGGTAGAAACCGGCGAAGGTCTTGCGGCACATGGCGTCCGCGCCGCCGCACAGGGCGAAGTCGACGTCCCCGGAGCGGACCGCGTCGTAGCCGTAGCCGATGGCGTAGTTGCCGGCGGCGCACGCGGTGGGGATGGTCACCGCCTCCACGTCCGTGAGGCCCAGTTCCAGGGCCACGGCCGAGGACAGCCGGGCGGCCCGCAGACGGCTCGCGACCCGTGGGTCCATCGCCGCGTGGCCGTGGGCCAGCTGGGTCTCCACCAGCTCGTCCAGATCGCGCGACTCGCCGTCGGTGGTGCCGATGGAGATCATGCCGGGCCGCTCGCGCAGCGTCCCGAGGTCGAGACCGGCGTCCGCGACCGCCATCCGCGCCGCCGACACGGAGAACCGGGTCGCGGGGCCCAGCGAGTCGACGGGAAGGTTCTGGATCCAGGCCTCCGCGTCGAACTCGCCGAGCCCGCAGCCGGTGGAGTGCTCGAAGCCGGCGGTGTCGAACACCGTGATCGGCCCGGCACCGCTGCGCCCGGACCGCAGGCCGGCGGTGAACTCCTCGACCCCGGTCCCGATGCTCGACAGCACTCCGAGGCCGGTCAGGACCACCCGCCTGTCACGTGACGCCATCAGCTCCTCATTCCCTGTGCGGAGGGGTTACTTCTTCGCCCAGCCCGCGGTTTCGGAGACCACGTCGTAGACGCCCTGGAGATTCGTCATCCGGCCCAGCTCGGCCTGGTCGATGACCACCCCGAACTCACGCTCAAGCGCACCGAGGATCTCGATGGCGCGCAGCGAGTCGGCGCCGTACTCCTCGTTGAACAGGCCCTCGGTCGTGACCTCTTCCTCTTCCAGCTCAAGGATTTCGCAGACGATTTCCTTAATCTTCGCGAAATTGGCGTCGGTGGTCGTTGCCACAGTCGTGACCTCTTTCTCCGGCATGTGGATTTCTCCGCATGCGAGTTGAGCATCGGTTCAGTAGTTCAGATCTCATGCGGGCGGGCGCTGTCCCGCAAGGTCATGGACGGCACGGGACGGAACGAGACAGCCGCTCCTCGTATCCCGCCCGCGGGGCCGTGGGTTAGCGTGCGTAATCGGTAATGAGGGGGAGTTGCGCCGCAACTTCGAGGGGATGGGTGAAAAAGACGCGATGACTGATGAATATGAGCGCCAGAAGGCCACGCGTCAGCAAAAGGCAAGGGAATGGCAGCCCGGTGAACCGCTGCCGGACATTGCCTATACGGAGGAGGAGGACGCCCTCTGGGAGACGGTCACCGCCAAACTGGGTTCCCTGCACGCGGAAGTGGCGTGCGCGAACTACCGGCGGGCCGCCGAGGCCGTCGTCCTCCACCGGCACCGGGTCCCGCAACTGGCCGAGGTCTCCCCGGTGCTGACCGGCCTGACCGGTTTCCACCTGCGGCCCGCCGAAGGCACCGTCCCCGTCAAGGAGTTCCTCGGCGCGTTCGCGGACGGCGGGTTCCACGCCACGCAGTACCTGCGGCGCCCCGACTCGCCCTACCACTCCCCGGAACCGGACGTCCTGCACGAACTGGTCGGCCACGCCGTGATGCTGGGCGACCCCGTCTTCGCGGACCTGTACCGGAGCTTCGGCGAGGCCGCCCGGCGGATCACCACACCTCAGGCCCTGCGGGACCTCGTCCACGTCTTCTGGTTCACCATCGAGACCGGTGTCGTGTACGAGGCAGGCCGGCCCCGGGTGTGCGGCGCGGCCCTGCTGTCCTCGGTCGCGGAGATGGAGTCGCTGGACAAGGTGGAGCTGCGGCCGTTCGACACCGCGGACATAGTGGCGCAGGACTTCGACGACACGGACTGCATGCCGGTGCTCTTCGCCGCCGAGTCGGTCGACCACATGGTCGCCGAGGTGCGGCGGTTTTTGACCCGGCTGTGACTTCCTGACCCGGCGGTGACCCATGCCCGGCCGGCCGACATCACACTGAGAGCGAAGACATGAGAATCCAGGTCAGCATCACCGAGGAACTCCAGGACTACATCGCGGACGTCTCCCTGTCCGAACCGGCGCCGCTCGCCGAGCTGCGCGAGGAGACCTCGCGGCTCGACGAGCGCAACATGCAGGTCTCGCCCGAGCAGGGCCAGTTCCTGTCCGTGCTGCTGCGCGCCATCGGCGCCAAGCGGACTCTGGAGGTCGGCGTCTTCACCGGCTACAGCCTGCTGCGCACCGCGCTGACCCTGCCCGCCGACGGCCGCGTCACGGCCTGCGACATCAGCGACGAGTGGGCGAGGACCGCGCTCGGCCACTGTGCGCGGGCGGGCGTCGCGGACAAGGTGGACCTGCGGATCGGCGACGCCCGGCAGAGCCTGGCCGCCCTCGTCGAGGAGGAGGGCGCGGCCGGCGGTTACGACTTCGTGTTCCTGGACGCGGACAAGGAGGGCTACGAGACGTACTACGAGTACGCCCTGACCCTGCTGCGGCCGGGCGGGCTGCTGGCCGCCGACAACGTGCTGTGGTCCGGGCGGGTCATCGACGAGTCGGTGCAGGACTCCGAGACCCGGGCGCTGCGCTCCTTCAACAACAAGCTGCGCGCGGACGACCGGGTCGACCTGTGCATGCTGCCGTTCGCCGACGGCCTGACGCTCGCGGTCAAGCGCTGACCGCACACACCGAGGGCGTGTCCGCGACGAGGTGATGTCGCGGACACGCCCTTCGCGCTTTCGCGCCCCTTCGGCGTCAGTCCACCTTGGCCAGTCCGCGCGCGTCCCGCCTCGCCGCTCCCCGGGAGACGGCCAGCGGATCCCAGTCCGCGGCGCGCGCGGGCAGCCTGTCCCGGTCCCCGAGGACCGCGCCCGTGTGCGCCGCGGTCAGCAGCCGCCGCCCGAGGATCCGGGAGGCGCAGGCGATGCCGCTGACCATCACGCCCGTGATGCCGCTGCCGTAGCGGGTGCTCTGGCCGACGACGTGCAGGCCCTTGACGCCGGTCGCGGTGTCGGGCCTGGCGCCCGTGGCACCCCAGGTGGCCAGGCCGAACGGGGAGCCGCCGGTGGAGAGCGTGTAGCGCTCCTGGGTCAGCGGGGTGGCCAGCTCCAGATGCGTGATGTGGTCCCGGAACGGCCCGAGCGCCCGCTCCCCGGCCCGCAGCACGGCCTCCGTGAAGCGCTGCTTCTCCGCCAGATAGGCGGGCTCGCGGCGGTAGCGGCCTCCCTCGGCCGGCCCCCGCTCGACGCCCCAGTGCCGGTAGCCGGGCGGGCACATCGTCATCAGCTGGAAGTTCGCGTGTCCCGGCGGGCCCAGGTGCCGCGCGCCGGGCTCCTTCAGCGAGGCGAACGAGACGAAGAGGAAGCGCACGTCGTCGGGTTGCTCGCCCGCGTGCAGCCCGCGGTAGAGGTCGCCGATGTCCTCGTGGTCGTACCACCAGAGGTTGGCCTCGGACCGCCGCGCCGGCGGCCGGTCGAGGGCGACGTAGAGGGTGGCGAAGGGCAGTCCCATCGTCGCCTCCCGGGTCGCGCGGACGATGCGCGGGCTGAAGTGCTCCTCGCCGACGAGGTCGAGGACCGTACGCCGGTAGTCGGCGCCGGAGATCACCAGCGGCGCGCTGAACGAGGTCCCGTCCGTCAGGCGCACACCGGTGGCCGTGCGGTCCGTGACGTCGATCGAGGCGACCCGGCTGCGGGTGCGCAGCTCGCCGCCGTGCGCCTCCAGGACCTCGACGAGCGTCGCGGCCAGCACCTGCCCGCCGCCCTCGGGGACGTAGGCGCCGCGGAGGTAGTGGTCGGTCACCGTGGCGTGGGTGGCCACCGTCGCGATGTCCGGGCCCATGCCGTAGTTCGGCGACTGGGCGGCGAGCACCGTGCGGGCCCGGGTGGAGAGGCCGCAGTGGTCGAACAGTTCGGCCAGCGTGCGCCGTCCCCAGGCCCGTACGTTCTCGGTGCCCGCGGCGATCTGCGGCAGCGTGGCATCGGTGAGCAGCGCCCAGCGCTGTTCACCGCCGACGGCCCGGCAGATCCCGGTGAAGGTGCGCAGGCCCTCCGCGTCCTCGGGCAGCGCCCGCTGGAGCCGGGTCAGATACGCGTCCCAGTCGGCGGGCACGTCGAGCGTGAGCCCGGGGACGCGGATCTCGTCGAAGCAGTCGCGGTCCAGCTCGCGAAAGCGCACCCGGCCGCCCGCGCCGAGGCCCGACAGGATGGCCGGGATGACGCCGTCGGGCCCGCAGTCGCCCAGGTAGTGCACGCCGACGTCGAACTCGTAGGCACGGCGGCGGCGGAAGACGTGGCTGTTGCCGCCCGCCCAGTCGTGCTGTTCGAGCACGAGCACCCGCTGTCCCGCGGCGGCGAGATAGGCGGCGCAGGTCAGGCTGCCGAGGCCGCCCCCCACGACGATGGCGTCCCACTGCTCTTCGGTGCTGGTGGTGGTCAAGGAGTCCTCGCCGTGGTGATGGGCCGTGGTGGTGGTCCGGCCGGTGCCTGGGGTCAGCGTGCGGGGTAGGGCCGCAGCAGCGCGCAGCCGAGAGTGCCGTCGTGGTCGACCGCGGTGACCAGCGCCAGCCGGCCGGCGAGCGCCGGGTCGTCCTCGGCCCTGACGAGCACGGTGAGCACCTGGAAGGCGGCCGCGGCCGCCGCCTGGTCGCCGATCAGCGCGGCGCAGTCGGTCTGCGCGGGCGGCCGGGGGCCGAACAGCTCGCGGAGCGCGTCCTGTTCGGGTCCTTCGGCCGCGCCCGGGGCGACGAGCGCGACGTCCTCGGGTCGTGCCCCGGCCCGCTCCAGCACCCGGCGCAGACAGCGCAGCAGGGTCGCGGCGATCTCCCCGGCGTCCTCGTACACGCCGAACTCCAGCGCGACGACCTCGGCCAGGCCGTCCCGTTCGGCGGCGCCGGATCCGCCCGGCTCCAGGCGCAGGACCGCCGCCCCCTCACCGAGAACCGCGGTGGCCTGAGTGCCCGAGGTGCCCGGGGTGTCCTGCGCGTGCTGGTGCAGGCGCGCCCGCGCGTCGGAGTACTCCTCGGCGCCGCCGCAGTACAGCGTTCCCGCGCGGCCGCCCGCTTGCAGCCTGCGCGCGTAGTTCAGCGCGAGGAGACCGGCCGCGCGGCCGCCCGCGATCGTCGCGTTCGGGCCCTTGAGCCCGTGCCAGATCGCGCACTGGCCGGCCGCGCAGTTCATCACCGTGTTGGGGAAACGGGCCGGGTCGACGTAGAACGGCCGCTCCCCGTCGAGCGAGCTGCGCGTGAAGTCCATCGTGGACTGCACGCTGCCGGTGGTGCCGAGCACCAGGCCGGGGGCCGGGCCACCGGCCGGGGCGGCGGGCGCGTCCGGCTGGTCCACCAGCTCGCGGACCGCCGCCACCGACAGCGCGGTGACCCGGTCCATCGAACGGGTGCCCTTCTTGCCGAGGACGGCACGGCCGTCGAAGTCCGGAACCAGCCGGGCGGCCCCGGCACCCGGGGCGGCGGCCGGAACGCCGCCCCGCAGCCCCGCCCGGAAGGCGTCCGCGCCGAACCCGAAGGGCGAGATCGCCGACCATGCCGTGATGACGGGTCGTATGCCTGTCACGCTGCTCCTCCGTCGTAGCGGCCGAAGATGACCACCGCGTTGTTGCCCCCGAAGGCGAGCCCGTTGTTCTGCACGATCCGCAGGTCCGCCGCCACCGACTCGTTGGGCACGCAGTCGAGGCCGCAGTCGGGGTCGGTCGTGGTGTGGTTGATGGTCGGCGGGATGAAGCCGTGCTCCAGGGCCAGCGTGCAGCCGATCGCGGCCAGCGCGCTGGCCGCGCCCATGGTGTGCCCGAGCATGGACTTCATCGACACCGTGCGCGGCGGCCGGTCGCCGAAGACCGCGTGGATCGCGCTCGCCTCGGTGCTGTCGTTGGCCTTCGTGCCGGTGCCGTGCGCCGAGATGAGGTCCACCTCCGACGGCTTGACGCCCGCGTCCTCGACCGCGAGCCGCATGCAGTCGGCGACGCTCTCCTCCAGCGGCGCGACCTGGTGGTACGCGTCGCAGTTGAGGCCGTATCCCAGCACCTCGGCGTGGATGCGGGCGCCGCGGGCGAGCGCCGACTCCAGGCTCTCGAGGACCAGGATCCCCGAGCCCTCGCCGGTGAGGATGCCCTTGCGGTCGAGGTCGAAGGGGCGGCAGACGTCGGGGGCGATGGTGCCGAGCCGGTAGAACCCGGCGAAGGTCTTGAGGCAGACCGCGTCCGCGCCGCCGCAGAAGGCCAGGTCGGCGTCGCCCGCGCGGATGGCGTCGAGGCCGTAGCCGATCGCGTAGTTGCCGGCGGCGCACGCCGTCGGGATGGTCACCGCCTCGGCGTCGGCGAGCCCGAACTCGCGGGCGACGGAGGCCGAGAGGCGGGAGGCGGAGGCCCGGCGGGCGATCCGTGGGTCCGTCGCACCCGGCTCCGCGAGGTCCTGCGCCACCAGCCGGTCGAGGTCGCGGGTCTCGCCGTCGGTCGTGCCGACGGCCACCAGGACCCGGCTGCCGGCCAGCACGTCGGAGGTCAGCCCGGCGTGGTCCGCGGCCATCCTCGCGGCGGCCACGGCGAACCGGGCCGCCCGGCCCAGCTCCTCGGGGTCGAGCCGCTCGATCCAGCGCTCCGGGTCGAAGTCGGCTATCTCGCAGCCGTTGGCGTGCTCGAAGCCGGTGGTGTCGAACGCGGATATCGGCCGGACCGCACTGCGACCCGAGCGCAGTCCGGCGAGGAATTCGGTGACGGAGGTGCCGATGCTGGAAACTGCGCCGAGCCCGGTAATCACTACCCGCCGGCCGGGTTCTTTCCTTTTCCCAGCAAGCAATTCACTGACCCCAATTCAGAAGAGAAAAGCAGTTCAGGTCCGCCCGGCAGACTACAAGCCGGGCTCCGCGCGCGTACACAACTGCCGCTGTCTCGTTCCGTCCCGTACCGTCCTTCCACTTGCTGGGACGCCGTCGCGGCGGCAATTCTGAAGTTCGAGCGCGCCGATGCGATAGGGGAGTCCCATGACGAATCCGTTCGACGACAACGAGGCGGTCTTCTCTGTTCTGGTGAACGGTGAAGGACAGCATTCGCTCTGGCCGGCATTTGCCGACGTACCGGAGGGGTGGACCGCGCAGCTCTCCGGGAGCAGCCGCGAGGCCTGCCTGGCCTACATCGAGGAGAACTGGACGGACATGCGGCCGAAGAGCCTGCGCGAAGCCTCCTGACGTCCACCGCCCTGGACCACCGGCCACTACCTCGGGGATGAACATGAACAACGTCGGCGGTGACCTGCTGCCTCTTTCCGCGGCACAGCGCGGAATCTGGTACGGACATCAACTCGACTCCAGCGGCCGGCGCTACCGGATCGCGGAGTACTTCGACATCCGCGGAGCCGTCGACCCCGAGGTGTTCGGCACCGCCTGGCGCCAAGTCGTCGCCGAGACCGACGCGTTGCGCGTGCGGTTCTCCGAAGAGGCGGACGGGCCGCGGCAGTTCGTCGCCGGGCCCGACGACGTCGACGCCGCCCTGGACGTGGTGGACGTCTCCGCGCTGCCGGACCCCGCGGGCGCCGCCCTGGAGCGGATGCGCGCCGACCTGGACCGGCCGGTCGACCTGACCCGGGGCCCGCTGCACACCGTGCTGCTGTTCGAGCTGGCCGCGGACCGCTGGCAGTGGTACTTCCAGTTCCACCACGCCGCCCTGGACGGCTACAGCGGGGCCATGGTGGTCCGCCGCGTCGCCGAGGTGTACTCGGCACTCCTCGCCGGTGAGCGGGCGGACCGCCCCGAGCCGCTGCCGCTGCGCGCACTGCTCGACGACGAGGCCGACTACCGCGCCTCCGACGCCTTCGCCGCCGACCAGGAGTACTGGGACGCCCAACTGGCCGACCGCCCCGAACCGGTGACCCTCGCCGAGCGGTCGTCCGGCGCGTCCGGCGAGCCCGCGCGCTGCTCGGCACAGCTCGGCGCCGACCTCCAGCAGCGGCTGACCGACTCCACCGGGCGGGCGCTGCCCACCGTCGTACTGACCGCGGTGGCCGCCTATCTGCACCGGCTGACCGGAGCGCGGGACCTCGTGCTCGGACTGCCGGTGACGGCACGGCCCGGCCCCGGCGCCAAGACGCCCGGCATGGTCTCCAACCTGCTGCCGCTGCGGCTGACCGTGACCAGCGGGCTCAGCTGCGCCGACCTCGCCCGGCACGTGCTGTCCCGCGCCCGCGAGGCGCTGCGCCACCAGCGGTACCGCTACGAGGACATGCGCCGCGACCAGCGGCTGTCCCTGGAGGACGAGTCCCTGGTCGGCCCGGTGGTCAACGTCCTGCCGTTCAGCTACGACCGCGGCTTCGGCGGCCACCCCATGACCTCCCACAACCTCGCGGGCGGCCTGGTCGAGGACCTGTCGATCACGGTCTACGACCGCGGTGAGGGACAGGGGCTGCGCGTCGACCTCGACGCGAGCGGCCTGTACGGGCAAGAGGACCTCCAGACCCATCAGCGCGGTCTGCTGCGCGTGTTGACGGCGATGGCGGACGACCCGGCCGTACAGGTCGGCCGCATCGAGCTGCTCGATACCGCCGAACGCCACCAGGCGCTGCACGCGTGGAACGACACGGCCCGCGCACACCCCACGGCGACCTGGCCCGCCCTCTTCGAGGCGCAGGCCGCGCGCACCCCCGACGCGACCGCCCTCCTCTTCGAGGACGCCGAGCTGACCTACGCCCAGCTCAACGGCCGCGCCAACCGGCTCGCCCGCACCCTCGTCGCCTCCGGCGTCGGCCCCGAGAGCGTCGTCGCGCTGGCGCTGCCGCGCTCGATCGAGCTGATCACCGCGATGCTCGCGGTGTCCAAGGCGGGCGGCGCGTATCTGCCGCTCGACCTCGAACACCCGGCGGAGCGCCTCGCGTTCATGTGCGCGGACGCCACGCCCGCCTGCGTCGTCGTCGACGAGCGGAGCCCGGCGGGCCTGCCGGACGACCTGCCCCGGATCGCCCTCGACGACCGGGCGGCCGCGCACGCCGACACCGGCGAGGACACCGACCTGACCGACGCCGACCGGCTCGCCCCCCTGCTGCCGGACCACCCGGCGTACGTCATCTACACGTCGGGCTCCACCGGCCGCCCGAAGGGCGTCGTCGTCACCCACGCGGGCGTGGCCTCGCTCGCCCTCGGGCAGATCGCCCGGCTGGCGGTGGACGAGGACAGCCGGGTGCTCCAGTTCGCCTCGCCGAGCTTCGACGCGGCGTTCTCCGAGGTGTCGATGGCCCTCCTGTCCGGAGCGGCCCTGGTGCTCGCGCGCGCCGAACAGCTCGTCCCCGGCATCACCCTGACCGAGCTGGCCGCCAAGCACGCCCTGACCCATGTGACGCTGCCGCCCGCCGTCCTGTCCGCGATGCGGCCCGGCGAACTGCCCGCGGACCTCACCCTCAACCTGGCGGGCGAGGCGTGCCCGGCCGAGGTCGTCGCCGCCTGGTCGCCCGGCCGCCGCATGCTCAACGCGTACGGTCCGACCGAGAGCACGGTCTGCGCGACCATGTCGGACCCCCTGACCGGCGGCACGACCCCGCCGATCGGCCGCCCGATCGACAACATGCGGGTACTCGTCCTGGACGGCGCCCTGCGCCCGGTGCCCACGGGCGTCACCGGCGAGCTGTACCTGGCGGGGCCGGGCCTCGCCCGGGGCTATCAGGGACAGCCCGCGCTGACCGCGCAGCGGTTCCTCGCCTGCCCGGCCGAGGCCGCGCAGGCCCCGGGCGAGCGGATGTACCGCACGGGCGACCTCGTCCGCCGACGCGCCGACGGGCAGCTGGAGTTCCTCGGCCGCGCCGACGACCAGGTCAAGATCCGCGGCTTCCGCATCGAACCGGGCGAGATCGAGTCCGTGCTCGCCGCCGACGACGCCGTGCGCGAGGTCGCCGTGGTCGCCCGCGAGGACGTCCCCGGCGAGCGGCGCCTGATCGCCTACGCCGTGCCGCACGAGGGGCGCGTCATCGACCCCGTGGAGGCCCGCAGGTCGGTCGCCGAGGTCCTGCCCCGGCACCTGGTGCCCGCGGCGGTCGTGGTCCTCGACCGGCTTCCGCTGACGCCCAACGGCAAGCTGGACCGGCGCGCGCTGCCCGCCGCCAGGTTCGCGGGCACCGGCCCGAGCCGTGCCCCGCGCAGCCCTCGCGAGGAGATCCTCTGCGGCCTGTTCGCGGACGTCACCGGTGCGCCCAAGGTGCACATCGACGACCACTTCTTCGACCTCGGCGGGCACTCGCTCCTCGCGACCAGGCTGGTGGCCAGGATCAGACCGGCCTTCGGCGTGGAACTCACCGTCCGCGACATCTTCGGCGCGCCCACGGTGGCCGAGCTGGCGCGGCGCCTCGACGAGGTCGGCGGCTCGCTGCGGCCCGCCGTGACCCGCGCCGAGCGGCCCGACCGGCTGCCGCTGTCCTTCGCCCAGCGCCGCCTGTGGTTCCTCGGCCAGATGGAGGGCAAGAGCGCCACGTACAACATGCCGGCCGTGCTGCGGCTGACCGGCGACCTCGACCGCGCGGCGCTCGCCGCGGCGCTCGGGGACCTGTCCGACCGGCACGAGGCCCTGCGCACGGTGTTCGGCGAGGTCGACGGGGTGCCGTTCCAGCGGGTCCTCGACGTCCGGCCCGAACTGCCGTGCACCGACGCCACCGAGCAGGGCCTCGACGCCGAGGTCGCCGCGTTCTGCGGCCGCGAGTTCGACCTGGCCGTCGATCCGCCGCTGCGCGCGCACCTCTTCGCGCTCTCCCCGACCGAGCACGTACTGGCCCTGGTGATCCACCACATCGCGGGCGACGGCTGGTCGATGGCCCCGCTCTCGGACGACCTGGCGGCCGCCTACCGGGCACGGGCCGCCGGGCTCGACGACGGCGCTCCCGAACTGCCCGTCCAGTACGCGGACTACACGCTGTGGCAGCAGCGGCTGCTCGGCACCGAGGACGACCCGGACAGCCGGATCAACGAGCAGATCCGGTACTGGGCGAAGGCCCTGGACGGCGCGCCCGACGAGCTGCCGCTGCCCGTGGACCGCCGGCGCCCCGCGGTCGCCAGCTACCGGGGCTCCACCGCCCGCTTCGAAATGAGCGCGGGCCTGCACACCCGGCTCACCGAGCTGGCGCGGCAGAGCGACGCGAGCCTGTTCATGGTGGTGCAGGCGGGCCTGTCCGCACTCCTCAGCAGGCTGGGCGCGGGGACGGACATCCCCATCGGCACGGCCATCGCGGGCCGCACCGACGAGAGCCTGGACGAACTCGTCGGGTTCTTCGTCAACACCCTGGTGCTGCGCACCGACCTGGGCGGCGACCCCTCCCTGCGCGAACTCATCGCCCGCGTACGGGAGACGGACCTCAACGCGTACGCCAACCAGGACCTGCCGTTCGAGCGGCTGGTGGAGATCCTCAACCCGAGCCGGTCGACGTCGCGCCACCCGCTGTTCCAGGTGATGCTGGCCTTCCAGAACCTGGCCGACGTCGAGTTCCGGCTGCCCGGCCTGGAGGTCGAGGCCAAGCAGCTCTACACCGACACCGCCAAGTTCGACCTGGCCTTCAGCGTGTTCGAGCAGTTCGACGAGCAGGGCGCCCCGCACGGACTGACCGGTGTGGTCGAGTACGCCGTCGAGCTGTTCGACCCGGCCACCGTCGAGCGGATGCTGGACCGGCTCGTCCAGGTCTTCGAGGTGATGACGGCCGACCCGGACACCCGTCTCGCCGACATCGACGTCCTCGACCCCGCCGAGCGGCGGCTGGTGCTGCACGAGTGGAACGACACGTACCGGGACGTCACCCCGACGGTCTTCCCGGAACTCTTCCAGGCGCAGGTGGCCGCGGTCCCCGACGCGGTCGCGGTCCGCGGCGAGGGCACCGCGCTCACCTACCGGGAGCTGAACGAGAACGCCAACCGGTTGGCCCGGCACCTGGCCGCGCACGGCGTGGGCCCCGACGACTACGTGGCGCTCGCGCTGCCCCGGTCGATCGAGCTGACCACGGCCATGCTGGCGGTGCTGAAGGCGGGCGGCGCCTATCTGCCGGTGGATCCGGACTACCCCGCGGAACGCGTCGCGTTCATGCTGGGCGACGCCGCGCCGCGATACGTACTGACCGCGGCGGACAGCACGGTCCCGCTGCCCGCGGGCCTTGAGCGGATCGTCCTCGACGAGGAGACCCGCTCGGCCGTCTCCCTGCTGCCGGGCGAGGACCTGACGGACGCCGACCGCGTCGCGCCCCTGCGGCCGGGCCACGCCGCCTACGTCATCTACACCTCGGGCTCCACGGGCGTACCGAAGGGCGTCGTGGTCTCCCACGCGGGCATCGCGAGCCGGATGGGCAGCGAGATCGAGCGTCTGGAGGTCGAGCGGGACAGCGTCGTACTCCAGTTCGCCTCACCCAGCTTCGACGGCGCGTTCTCCGACATGTGCATGGCGCTGCTGGCCGGTGCGACGCTGATCGTGGCGCCGCGCGAGAAGACGCTGCCGGGGCCGGGGCTGAGCGTGCTGATGCACGAGCAGGGCGTCACCCACGTGACCCTGCCGCCGCCGGTGCTCGCGGCCCTGCCGGACGACGGCCTGCCCGCGCCGATGATGCTGATCATGGCCGGTGACGCCTGTCCGCCCGACCTCGTCACCCGCTGGGCCCCCGGCCGCAGGATGGTCAACGCCTACGGCCCGACCGAGGCCACCGTCTGCGCCACGGTCAGCGACCAGCTCGTCCCCGACGGCACCCAGCCCCCCATCGGACGGCCGCTGGACAACACCCGGCTCTACGTCCTCGACGACCGGCTGCGGCCCACTCCGCCGGGCGTGGCGGGCGAGCTGTACATCGCGGGCGAGGCCCTGGCGCGCGGCTATCTGCGGCGCCCGGGACTGACCGCGGGCCGGTTCGTGGCCTGCCCGTTCGGCGCCCCCGGGGAGCGGATGTACCGGACGGGGGACGTGGTCCGGTGGCGCGGCGACGGCCAGCTGGAGTTCGTCGGCCGCTCCGACGACCAGGTCAAGGTCCGCGGCTTCCGCATCGAACTCGGCGAGGTGGAGGCGGCGTTGACCGCCCACCCCGGCGTGGCGCAGGCCGTCGTGGTGCCCCGCGAGGACCAGCCGGGCGGCAGGCGCCTGGTCGGCTACCTCGTCCCGAGCGGTGACGATCCCGCCGTCGCGAGGGACCGGGACGAGCGGCAGGTGCAGGAGTGGCAGCTCACCTACGACTCGCTCTACACCGGCGGGCAGGCGGCCGAGTTCGGCGAGGACTTCTCCGGCTGGAACAGCAGCTACGACAGCCGGCCGATCCCCGTCGAGCAGATGCGCGCCTGGCGGGACGACACCGTGGAGCGGATCCTCGCCCTGCGGCCGAGGCGCGTGCTGGAGATCGGCATGGGCACCGGACTGCTCCTGTCGAAGATCGCACCGGAGTGCGAGAGCTACTGGGGCACCGACATCTCGCCCCAGATCGTCGAGGGAGTCCGCGGCCAGGTGGCCGAGGACCCGCGGCTCGACGGCCGCGTCGAGGTGCGCGTCCAGCCGGCCCACGACCTCGACGGGCTGCCCCGGGGCCACTTCGACACCGTGGTGCTGAACTCCGTCGTGCAGTACTTCCCGAACGCCGACTACCTGGAGAAGGCCCTGCGGGGACTGCTCGGGCTGCTGGCCCCGGGCGGCCGGGTGTTCGTCGGCGACGTGCGCAACATCCACCTCCTCGAAGCGCTGCGCACCGCCGTCGAGCTGGGCCGCCCGGGCGGCACGTCGGACGGCAGGGCGCTGCGCGCGGCGATCGAGCAGTCCGTGTCGCTGGAGAAGGAACTGCTGATCGACCCGGCGTTCTTCACCGGCCTCGACGCGGCGGCGGACCTGCGCGTCAAGCGGTCGGACTTCCGCAACGAACTGACCGCGCACCGGTTCGACGTCGTCCTCCACAAGCAGCCGCACGAACACGCCGACACCGACGGTGCCCACGAGGTCACCTGGGGCGATGACGTCACCGGCCTGGACGCGCTGGCGGACCGGCTGGCCGCGGCGCACCCCGCGCCCGTGCGGCTGCGCGGCGTGCCCGACACGCGGGTCGAGTACGAACTCGCGGCGGTACGCGTCCTGGCCGACGGCGGCACGCCGGACGAGGCCAGGGACAGGCTGGCGCGGCGCGACGACACGCTCCCGGAACCCGGGGACTTCGCCGGGCCCGCCGACCGGGCCGGATACCGCGCTCTGGTGCTGCCGCCGGGCGAGGACGGCACGCTCGACGTCCTGTTCGTGGAGCGGAACGCGACGGGGGTGCCCACGACCGGGTACCTGCCGCGGCACTCCGGTCCCCGGCCGCTGACCAACAACCCGTCCCTGGCCGCGGAGGCCGTCTCCCTGAGCGCCGCGGTCAAGGCCCACCTCCAGGCCTCCCTGCCCGACCACATGGTCCCCTCGGCCCTGGTCGTGCTGGAGGAGCTGCCGCTGACACCGAACGGCAAGGTGGACCGGCGGGCGCTGCCCGCACCGGGCCGGGCCGGCGCCGGGACGGGCCGGGGGCCGCGCGACGAGCGCGAGGAAGTGCTGTGCCGGCTCTTCGCCGAGCTGCTCGGCGTACCGGCGGTCGGCATCGACGACGACTTCTTCGAGCTGGGCGGCCACTCGCTCCTCGCGACCCGCCTTGTGTCCCGGATCCGCTCGACGCTGGGCGTCGAGCTGGCCATCCCGGATCTGTTCAACGCGACCACGGTCGAGAAGCTCTCGGGCCGGCTGGCCGTGGCGCGCAAGCGCGAGCGGCCGGTGCTGCGACCGCGTCCACGCCCGACAAGTTGAGGAGATTGACCGTTGTCTACAGAAGAGTTCGATGTCGTCGTGGTCGGCGGTGGCCCGAGCGGCTCGACCGTCGCGTCCTTCGTCGCCAAGCAGGGTCACCGGGTGCTGCTGCTGGAGAAGGAGACCTTCCCGCGGTACCAGATCGGCGAGTCGCTGCTGCCCGCGACGGTGCACGGCATCTGCGGGATGCTGGGCGTGGCCGACGAGGTGGAGAAGGCCGGCTTCACGCGCAAGCTCGGCGGCACCTTCCGCTGGGGCACCAACCCCGAGCCGTGGTCGTTCGCCTTCGCGATCTCGCCGCGGATGGCCGGTCCGACCTCTCACGCGTACCAGGTCGAGCGGATGAAGTTCGACGACATCCTGCTCAAGCACTCCCGCAAGCTCGGCGTGGACGTGCGTGAGAACTGCTCCGTCACCGAGGTGATCGAGGACGCCGAGCGGGTCCGCGGCGTCGTCTACACCGACGCGGACGGCACCCGGCACACGGTCAACGCGCGCTACGTCGTCGACGCGTCCGGCAACAAGAGCCGGATCCACCGACAGGCGGGCGGCGAACGCACGTACTCGGACTTCTTCCGCAACATCGCGATCTTCGGGTACTACGAGGGCGGCAAGCGGATGCCCGCGCCGAAGCAGGGCAACATCTTCTGCGCCGCCTTCGACGAGGGCTGGTTCTGGTACATCCCGCTGAGCGACACCCTCACCAGCGTGGGCGCGGTGGTGCACCGCGAGTTCGCCGAGTCGGTGCAGGGCGACCCGTCCGAGGCGCTCTCGCAGCTCATCGAGAAGTGCCCCCGCATCGCCGACCTGCTGTCCGACGCCGAGCGCGTCACGGACGGTGTCTACGGCCAGGTGCGCGTCCGCAAGGACTACTCGTACAGCAACAACAGCTACTGGCGTCCGGGCATGGTGCTGGTCGGGGACGCCGCCTGCTTCCTCGACCCGGTCTTCTCCTCCGGGGTGCACCTGGCGACCTACAGCGCGCTGCTCGCCGCGCGGTCCATCAACTCCGTGCTGGCGGGCGACATCGGCGAGGAGGAGAGCTTCGCCGAGTTCGACGCGCGCTACCGCCACGAGTTCGGCCTGTTCTACGAGTTCCTGGTGTCGTTCTACGACATGAACAGCGATCACGAGTCGTACTTCTGGCAGGCGAAGAAGGTCAACAGCTTCGCGGACTCCGAGCTGGAGGCGTTCGTCGAGCTGGTGGGCGGGGTGGCCTCCCTCGACGGCGCCTTCGTGGACGCCGAGTCGGTGCGGACGCGGTTCAAGAACACCGCCGGTGAGCTGGAGCGGTCGGTGGCCCAGGTGGACCGGACCGGCGGGGACGACGCCACGCCGCTGTACCAGTCGGAGATCATGGGCAGCGTCATGGAGCAGGGCACCCAGATCCAGGTGCAGGCCGCGCTCGGCGGCGACCTCGATCCGTCGGACGCCCTGTTCGAAGGCGGTCTCGTACCCTCGGCGGACGGTCTGCGCTGGGCGGTGTCGGCCGAGCGGTGAGCTGAAGGGGGAAGGGGCCGGACTCGTCGGAGTCCGGCCCCTTTCGCATGTGTGACCTGCGGCGCACGCGGTTGACCCGTTGCGACTGCATGTTAATGTAAAGGTCTGCATGATTATCGACCCAGTTCCCTTGACCCAGTTCCCTTGACCCAGCTCCACCGACTCGGTGCTGTCGGGGCTGGTCAGACTTCGGAGGTAGTGCCGTGACGATTTCGGGCCTCAAGGGGCGCAGCCTGCTGTCCCTGCGCGAGCTGAGCGGCGACGAGATCCGCGAGCTGCTGGTCAAGGCGGCCGACCTCAAGGAGCGCACCGCCCTCGGGGTGAACGTACCCGCCCT
Organism: Streptomyces sp. NRRL S-920; assembly: GCF_000717945.1. Lineage (NCBI taxonomy): Bacteria > Bacillati > Actinomycetota > Actinomycetes > Kitasatosporales > Streptomycetaceae > Streptomyces > Streptomyces sp. NRRL S-920. The sequence continues at coordinate 1,273 of NZ_JODF01000041.1, read as the reverse complement.
GGCCGGCAAGAACATCGCCCTGATCTTCCTGAAGCCCTCCACCCGTACGCGCGTCTCCTTCGTCGTCGCCTCGACGCAGTCCGGCGCGCACCCGGAGATCTTCAACCGCGAGGACATCCGGTTCGGCATCAAGGAGTCCGTCCGGGACATCGCGCGCGTCTTCGGCCGCGTCTTCGACGGCATCATGTTCCGCGGCTACGAGCACGCCACGGTCGCCGAGTTCGCCCAGTACGCGGGCGTCCCCGTGTGGAACGGCCTGTGCGACAGCTACCACCCCACCCAGGTGCTCGCCGACCTGCTCACCCTGCGCGAGAACTTCGGCGACCTGGAGGGCCTCCCGCTGACGTACGTCGGTGACGGCCGCAACAACATGGCCATCACCCTGGCCATCGCCGCCGCCAAGCTCGGCCTCGACCTGCGCATCCTCGCGCCGAAGCCGTTGCAGCCCGACCCCGAGGTGATCAAGGAGCTGCTCGCCGGGCGCGAGTCGGAGCGGGCCCGGGTGCTCGTCACGGAGTCGCCCGAGGAGGCGCTGAGCGGCTCGGCCTGCGTCTACGGCGACGTCTGGGTCTCCATGGGCGAGGAGGACCAGACGCAGGAGCGCATCGACCTGCTGCGCGACCTGAAGGTGACGAGCGACCTCATGGCCCTCACCGGCCGCGAGGACAGCATCTACCTGCACTGCCTGCCGGCCTTCCACCTCCTGGACACGGAGACCGCGATCGCGCACCCCGACATCCGCGAGGTGGACGACGAGGTGTTCGAGGGTGCGCAGAGCCGCGTCTTCGACCAGTCGGAGAACCGCATGCACACGGCCAAGGCCCTGATGCAGCTGACCATCGCGGGCTGAGACCCGCACGCATGAGTGCGCGCCCCCGGACATCCGGGGGCGCGCACTCATGCGTCACGGCGGCGGCCGTCAGCCCTGCCAGCTGTGCGGGGCCCGGTACCGGTCGTGGCGCCACGACGTGCTCGGCCCGGTGGTGCCGGTGGCGGTGGTCCGGGACGGGACGGCCGCGCGGGACAGCAGGAGGACGGTCAGGGCCGCCAGCTCGTCGGCGGTGACCTCGCCTTTCTCGATGCGGATGTCGGCTGTGGGCATGGGACCTCCGGTCGTGGGCGTCACTGCGGGGGATTGCCGTGCTTGCGGGCGGGACGGTCGGCGTGCTTGCCCGCGAGCATCGCGAGGGAGTTGATGAGGGTCTCGCGGGTCTCGGCGGGGTCGATGACGTCGTCGACCAGGCCGCGTTCGGCGGCGTAGTAGGGGTGCATC
>NZ_JODF01000040.1:0-99783 GCF_000717945.1 Streptomyces sp. NRRL S-920 | reverse complement strand
CCCTTGCCCCGCACCGAGCAGCCCCCGGCCCCCTTACCCCGCACCGAGCCGCGCGCCGAAAGTCCCGCCGACCGTGCCCACCGTGACTTCCTCGACCGTGGGCCCAGGGCCCGGGTGATGACCGCCGCCCACCGGGGGCAGTGGCGCAAGGCGCCCGAGAACAGTCTCGCCGCGATCCGCGCGGGCTTCGCGGACGGCGCCGAGATCGTTGAGGTGGACGTCCGACTGACCAGGGACAAGGTGCCCGTCCTGATGCACGACGCGACCGTGGACCGCACTACGGACGGCACCGGCCGCGTCGCCGACCTCACCCACGCCCAGCTGCGCGGCCTGCGCCTGCGCGCGGGTCTCGGCGGCCGCCAGGCACCACTCACCGGCGAACGGATCCCCACGCTCGCCGAGGCCATACAGACCGCCCGCACGCTCGGCCTGGTCAATCTCGACCAGGCGTGGAAGGACCGCGAGGCCGTCTGGCGGGTGCTGGAGGAGACCGGCACCGTGCGCAACGGCCTCTTCAAGTCACCCGCTCCGGTGCCCGAGGTGCGGGCGTTCCTCGACCGCCACCGGGGCGCGCTGTACATGCACCTGGTGGACGACACCAACGCGGCATCCGTCGAGGAGTTCGGGAGGAGCAGGCCGCCCGCCTTCGAGGTGGTCTTCGACGACGTCCGCGACAGGGTGGCCCAGCCCGCCTTCCTCCGGGGGCTGCGGGCGACCGGCCGTGTGTGGTTCAACACCATGCGGAACGACTACGCCGCCAAGTTCACCGACGAGGCCTCCCTCATCGACCCCGCCCGCGGCTGGGCGGCGCTCATCGCCGGCTTCCAGGCGACGATCATCCAGACCGACAACGTCGAGACGCTGGAGTCCTACCTCACCAAGGGCGTCGCGGACGCGGTGCCGCCCGGAGCGGTACGCGTCCAGGCGGAGAACTACGCCCCCGGCGGCGCGGGCGTCTCCTACCACGACACCGATGCGGGGAACCGGGGGGACGGGCCGGGGCGGCGCGGCGACCACGTCGACGTGTGCGACCACGACGGCGCCGTGGTGGTGTGCTGGATGCGCGGCGCGGAGTGGATCACGTACGGAGTGGACGTACCGAAGGACGGCAGCTACACGCTCAAGGCGCGGGCGTCGTCCCCGTACACGCCCGCGGGGACCTATCGGATCGCCTACGACGGCGGCCCGCCCGGCAGGCCCGTGCACGTGGCCAACACGACGGCCCACTACGCCTTCGCACTCCAGGACAGCCGCGACCCGCGCCGCCTCACGCGCGGGCGCCACACCGTACGCGTGTCCCTGGAGGCGGGCGCGTTCCAGAACTGGAATCTCGATTACCTCCAGCTGGAGCCGGTCGGGCCGTAACCGGAGACGGGACCGGAGGCCGGACCGGAGGCCGAGCCGGAAGGGGACGGGACAGAACCAGCCACCCGCGCAGACCGGAGAAGCCCGGAGGGAATGCCCTCCGGGTTTCGTTCGTTCAAGTGGCAGAAAGTTCTATGTTCAACTAAAGTGAGCGCACAAGGAGGTCCCGACCATGCCCGCAGTGACCGTCGAGAACCCGCTGACCCTGCCCCGAGTGGTGGCCCCGGCCGATGCCGTGGCGCGCCCCGTGCTCGCCGTGACCACCGCGCCGAGCGGCTTCGAGGGCGAGGGCTTCCCGGTGCGCCGGGCCTTCGCGGGGATCAACTACAAGTACCTCGACCCGTTCATCATGATGGATCAGATGGGTGAGGTGGAGTGGGAGGCCGGTGAGCCGAAGGGCACTCCGTGGCACCCGCACCGCGGCTTTGAGACCGTCACGTACCTGATCGACGGCACCTTCGTCCACCAGGACTCCAACGGCGGTGGCGGCACCATCCGCAACGGCGACACCCAGTGGATGACGGCGGGTTCCGGCCTGCTGCACATCGAGGCGCCGCCGGAGGAACTCGTCATGTCCGGCGGCCTCTTCCACGGCCTCCAGCTGTGGGTGAACCTGCCCGCCAAGGACAAGATGATGGACCCCCGCTACCAGGACATCCGCGGCGGCCAGGTCCAGCTGCTCGCCTCCCCCGACGGCGGCGCGCTGCTCCGCGTCATCGCCGGTGACCTGGACGGCCACGAGGGCCCGGGCATCACGCACACGCCGATCACGATGATCCACGCGACCGTGCGACCCGGCGCCGAGGTGACGCTGCCCTGGCAGGCGGACTTCAACGGACTCGCGTACGTCCTCTCCGGGCGCGGCACGGTCGGCGCCGAGCGCCGCCCCGTACACAGCGGCCAGACCGCGGTCTTCGGCGCAGGTTCCTCGCTGACCGTCCGCGCGGACGAACGACAGGACACGCACGCCCCCGACCTGGAGGTCGTACTCCTCGGCGGCCGCCCGATCCGTGAGCCGATGGCACACTACGGCCCGTTCGTGATGAACAGTCAGGCCGAGTTGCGGCAGGCCTTCGAGGACTTTCAGAAGGGGCTGCTCGGCACGGTTCCGGCCGTGCACGGCATGTAGCCGTACATAACGTGCGCGGCGCCGGGCGGCGTGCTCGGGTGGGAGGGTGCTGACCCTTCTCCCCGAACCCGTCCGGCGCCTCGCCGCCTGGTGCGCGGTGGTGCTGCTCGTCGTGGGTGTGGCCGCCGTCGGTGTCTGGCTGTGCGTCACCTTCCAGACGGCCGTGACGCCGGTCCTGCTCGCCCTCCTCGGGACCGCGCTCCTCGGGCCGCTCTACCGGCGGCTGCTCAAGATGCGGGTGCAGCGGTCGCTGGCCGCCGGGCTGACCTGTGCGGCCGTCGTCGCCGTGGTCGGCGGGGTCACCTACATCGTGGCCAAGGCCCTGATCGACACGGGCGACCAGATCATCGCCTCCCTGCGGACCGCGGCGACCGACCTCGCCAAGTACTTCGGGGCCGCCGGTACCTCGCTCGACGACCTGGCGTCGAACGCCAAGGAACTGCTCGGCAAGTTCGGCGGGACCGCGGCCTCGGGGGTGCTCAGCGGGCTCAGCGTCGTCGGCGAGGTCATCGCCATGGCCGTACTCGCCCTCCTGCTGGTCTTCTTCTTCCTGCGGGACTCCGGCAAGGCGATGGCCGCACTGCGCTCGCTGTCGCCGGGGGACTCCGCCGATGTCGTGGAGGCTATGGCTCACCGTGCCTTCGGCGCCATCGAGGGCTTCATGCGGGGCACGACGATCATCGCCTTCATCGACGCCCTCTGCATCACCGTCGGCCTGCTGATCCTCGATGTGCCGGGGGCGGTGGGCCTCGGCGCGCTCGTCTTCGTCGGCGCCTACATCCCGTACCTGGGGGCGTTCCTGTCCGGCGCGATCGCCGTCCTCGTCGCCCTCGCCGACCGCGGCTTCGTCATCGCGCTGTGGGCGCTCGGGGTGGTGCTCGCCGTGCAGGTCCTGGAGGGGCACGTCCTCCAGCCGGTGATCCAGAGCCGGACGGTGCAGATGCACCCGGCCGTGGTGATGCTGACCATCACGGCGGGCGCGTCCGTGGCAGGGATCCTCGGGATGCTGCTCGCCGTACCCCTTACGGCAGCGGCCTTCGGCGTCCTGTCGGAGCTGCGCTCCCGCTACTCCGCTACGTTCTAGCGCCCCGAGGAGAGCGCCCCGAAGGGGCGCGGGGAACTGCGCGCCCAGCCCACGACAACCCGCGCGTTACAGACCCCCCGCCGAACCGTCAGGGGCCCCCGCGCCCTCATAGAGCTCGAACCAGATGCTCTTGCCGTCTCCGCGCGGGTCCACGCCCCACGCCCCGGCGAGCAGCTCCATCAGGACGAGGCCGCGCCCGGAGGAGGCCAGTTCGCCCGGCTGGCGCTTGTGCGGCAGGTCGTCGCTGGCGTCCGCGACCTCGGCACGCAGCCGGCGCGCGCCCGGTTCGCCGGTGACCTCGGCGACCAGGAGGGCGTCCCCGTCCGTGTGCACGAGGACGTTCGTGAGCATCTCCGAGACCATCAGGACCGCCGAGTCGACCTGGTCGTCGTCCGCCCAGTCGTGCAGCAGTTCTCGCAGGTGGCGGCGGGCTCCCGCGACCCGCTCGGGCTCCGCCTGCGCGACCGTGAGGACCGTGCGGCGGGCGTCCGTGCGGTGCTCGGGGCGGCTCGTCCTGCTCAGCAGCAGTACCGCTATGTCGTCCTCGCGGCGGTCGGCGAGCGGGCCGGTGGTGTAGTGCGAGGTGGGCCCGTGCACGGTCTGCACGAGCCGGTCGGCGAGGAGTTCGAGGCCGTCCTCCTCGTCCTCGCCCAGATACCCCTCCAGGGTCGACCTGATCCGCGCCCAGCCGCTGTCCAGGTCGTGGCCGCCGGTCTCGATCAGGCCGTCGGTGCAGATCAGCATGGTCTCGCCGGGCTCAAGGACGAGGCGGGTCGTCGGATAGTCCGCGTCCGGGTCGATGCCCAGCGGCAGACCGCCCGCGGTGGGCCGTTGCAGAACCGTTCCGTCACTCGTGCGTATCGCGGGTTCGGGGTGGCCGGCGCGGGCCAGTTCCAGGACGCCGGTCGCCGGGTCGGCCTCGACGTACAGGCAGGTCGCGAAGCGCGGGTCGTAGACCGTGGACTCGTCGGCGCCGCTGCCGCTCGACCCGTAGGTGATGGACTCCGTGATCCCCGCGAGGAAACGCGTCGCCCGCGACAGCACCGCGTCCGGGCGGTGCCCCTCGGAGGCGTACGCGCGCAGGGCGATCCGCAGCTGCCCCATCAGGCCCGCCGCGCGCACGTCGTGCCCCTGGACGTCGCCGATCACGAAGGCGATGCGGCCGTTGGGCAGCGGGATCATGTCGTACCAGTCGCCGCCGACCTGGAGGCCGCCGCCGGTCGGCACATAGCGGGCCGCGACGCTCATCCCGGGGATCCGCGGTCCGAGCATCGGCAGCATCGACCGCTGGAGGCCCTCGGTCAGCTCCCGCTCGGACTCCGCGACCCCGGCCCGTGAGAGGGCCTGCGCCAGCATCCGGGCGACCGTCGTCAGGACGGAACGCTCGTCGGGGGTGAAGGACACCCGATAGGCGAACGCGGCCATCCACGCGCCCATCGTGCGGCCCGCGACGGTCAGCGGCAGGAACGCCCACGACTGCCGCTCGAAGCGCCGCGCCAGCGGCCAGGCCGCCGGATAGCGGCGGCGGTAGTCCTCCGGGGAGGAGAGGTAGACGGCGCGGCCGGTGCGCACCACCTCGGCGGCCGGGTAGTCGGTGTCCAGCGGCATCGCGGAGAAGGGGCCGTCGTCGCCCGGCTGGTGGCCGTGGTGCCCGATGATCGAGAGCCGGTCGCCCGCCACGCCGAAGACGGCGAGCCCGTCCGGCGAGAACCCCGGCATGGAGAGCCCCGCGGCGACCCGCAGCACCTCCTCCGTCGACCGCGCCTCGGCCAGCGCCCGTCCGGCGTCCAGCAGGAACGCCTCGCGGGAGCGCCGCCAGTCACCCGTGACGGGGGTGCGGGCGGCGGTGCCCGGCGTGGGCTCGGACACCTCTTGCAGGGTGCCGATCAGCTCGTACGCCTCGGTCGCGTCGTGCAGTACGGGCTTGGAGCGGCTGCGTACGGTACGCAGGACCCGGCGCCCCGTGTCGTCCATGATCCGCAGTCGGGCCTCGGCGAGGGTGCCCTCGGCGACGGCGAGCTGGACGGTTCCGTAGATCTCGTTCCAGTCGACCGGGTGGAAGCGGGAGCGCACGGCCGCCTCCGTGAGGGTCTGGGCGCGCGCGGGCAGACCGAGGAGCCGGGCCGCCTCGGCGTCGAGCGTGACGGTCCCGGACGCGTTGTCCCACCGCCACAGGCCGGTCGCGATGGCGGCCAGGACATCCCCTACGGGAGGCAGGGACTCGTCCCCCACCTTCGAGAGGGGATCGTTCCCCACCTGCGAGGGGGGATCGTCGGTGCGCATTGACCCACTTTAGGAAGATGTACGGGCCCGCCGCCACCGAGCCCCGGCGCCACGGGCCCCTGGACGGGGTGGCCCCGGCGGATATCCGGAAAGCGATCTTCGCCCGGACGGTAGCCTTGGGGGGTCTGCTCTCTCCCCTATTCGCGAAGACTGGATGAACGACGATGCATCGGTACAGGTCCCACACCTGCGGCGAGCTCCGCGCCTCTGACGTCGGCACTGACGTCCGGCTGAGCGGCTGGCTGCACAATCGCCGAGACCTGGGCGGCATTCTCTTCATCGATCTCCGCGATCACTACGGCATCACGCAGCTGGTGGCCCGCCCGGGTACGCCCGCCGCCGAGACGCTCGACAAGCTCTCCAAGGAGACGGTCGTCCGCGTCGACGGCAAGGTCGTCTCGCGCGGCGCGGAGAACGTGAACCCGGAGCTGCCGACCGGCGAGATCGAGATCGAGGCCGTCGAGGTCGAGGTGCTCGGTGCGGCGGGCCCGCTGCCCTTCACGATCAACGCCGATGACGGGGTGAACGAGGAGCGACGCCTGGAGTACCGCTTCCTGGACCTGCGCCGCGAGCGCATGCACCGCAACATCATGCTGCGCTCGGCCGTGATCGCCTCCATCCGCTCCAAGATGGTGGCCCTCGGCTTCAACGAGATGGCGACGCCGATCCTCACCGCGACCTCCCCCGAGGGCGCGCGCGACTTCGTCGTCCCCTCCCGCCTCAACCCGGGCAAGTTCTACGCCCTGCCGCAGGCGCCGCAGCAGTTCAAGCAGCTGCTGATGATCTCGGGCTTCGACCGCTACTTCCAGATCGCGCCGTGCTTCCGCGACGAGGACGCGCGCGCGGACCGCTCGCCGGGCGAGTTCTACCAGCTCGACGTCGAGATGAGCTTCGTGGAGCAGGAGGACGTCTTCCAGCCCATCGAGAAGCTGATGACGGAGCTGTTCACGGAGTTCGGCAACGGCCGCGAGGTGACGTCTCCCTTCCCGCGCATCCCGTTCCGCGAGTCGATGCTGAAGTACGGCAACGACAAGCCGGACCTGCGCGCGAAGCTCGAACTGCACGACATCACGGACATCTTCGAGGGCTCCGACTTCAAGGCATTCGCGGGCAAGCACGTGCGCGCGCTGCCGGTGCCGGACACGGCCTCGCAGTCCCGCAAGTTCTTCGACGGCCTCGGTGACTACGCCGTCGAGCAGGGCGCGAAGGGCCTGGCCTGGGTGCGGGTCGCCGAGGACGGTTCGCTGTCGGGCCCGATCGCCAAGTTCCTGACCGAGGCGAACGTGGCGGAGCTGACCAAGCGGCTCGGCCTCGAGGCCGGTCACGCGGTGTTCTTCGGCGCGGGCGAGTTCGACGAGGTCTCGAAGATCATGTCGGCGGTGCGCGTCGAGGCGGCCAAGCGTGCGGGCCACTTCGAGGAGGGCGTCTTCCGCTTCTGCTGGATCGTCGACTTCCCGATGTACGAGAAGGACGAGGAGACGGGCAAGATCGACTTCTCCCACAACCCCTTCTCGATGCCGCAGGGCGGCATGAAGGACCTTGAGGAGAAGGACCCGCTGGACATCCTCGCCTGGCAGTACGACATCGTCTGCAACGGCATCGAGCTGTCCTCCGGCGCCATCCGGAACCACGAGCCCGAGGTCATGCTGAAGGCCTTCGAGATCGCGGGTTACGACGCGGAGACCGTGGAGCACGAGTTCGCCGGCATGCTGCGCGCGTTCCGCCTCGGCGCCCCGCCGCACGGTGGCATCGCGCCGGGCGTCGACCGCATCGTGATGCTCCTGGCCGACGAGCCGAACATCCGCGAGACGATCGCGTTCCCGCTCAACGGCAACGCGCAGGACCTGATGATGGGGGCGCCGACCGAGCTGGACGAGTCGCGTCTGCGGGAGCTGAACATTTCCCTGCGGAAGCCGGCGGCGCCGAAGCCTGCGGCGCAGTAGCGATTGCTTTAAGGCCCCGGAACCTGGTCGGTTCCGGGGCCTTTTCTTGTGCGTCTGCCGGTGTTCGTCCTCGAGTGCCGGTGCGTTGTGGCTGGTCGCGCAGTTCCCCGCGCCCCTTTGGGGCGCTCCTGCCAGGGGGTTTCAGATCACGCGGCGTGCGTGGGGGAGGAGTTGGCTTCCGCTTCGGCCCATTCGGTGACGAGTTGTTCGTACACCCGTCGCTCGTCGGGCCTCAGGCGTCCGCCGGCGCCCAGCCACAGCGCACGGATCTCCTCGTTGACCTCGTCGGCGGTGCGCCGCCGGTCGGGGGAGGGAGTCGTGGCCATGTAGTGAAGCTTACGTAGGCGAGTGTGAAGGCGGCGTCAAATTAAGCCATGACCGCGCATGACTTAGCTCACCGTGAGCAAGCGCTCAGCGCACGGTGAGCTGTACTCAGTTCGCCCTGGACCGCGCCCAGTTGGCCGCGAGGCGGCACTCAGATCGCCGTGAGCCGCACGCCGAGTCCGTAGTCGAAGTTCTCCTCGGGGGCCCTGGCCGGGTCCTTGCCCCCCCCGGCTCCCGCTCCCCGCTCACCTGCTCCGAGCCGCGCAGGGTAGCGGGGAACTCGCGCTGGGTCCTGCCGCTGCGGGCGGCCGCGTCGCGCCAGTCGACGACCCGCTGGATCAGCTCGTCCTTGTTGGCGACGTGGCGGTAGAGGGAGGTGGCACCCGCGTCGAGACGGGTGCCGGGCTTGCGCATGCTGAGCGCTTAGAGCCCGTCGGTGTCGAGCAGCCGCACGGCCTCGCCCGCGATCTGCTCCCGGCTCGGCTCAGCTGCTCGCGCTGCCGGCGCGGCCGGGTCCACACCGAGCCGGGGGCTTGCTACGCCGTTGCCTCCGGGGGCGTGTCCTCGGCGAACAGCTCGTCGACGGTGTGGACGGTGAAGGCCAGGTCCTGCCAGCGGGCGAGGGTGTCGGGGTCGGTGCAGGTGGTGATGCGTTCGCGGGCGCAGCCTGGGAGGGGGACGAGGCGGTGTTCCAGGAGGTGGATGACGGTGCGTACACGCTCTTCGATCAGAGCCTCGGTCGCGCCCTCGGCCCTTCCCTCCTCCTTGCCTTCGAGATAGGCCTCCTCACGGAAGGTGCCCCGGCCCGGGAAATAGCTGACGAACGTCATGAGTTCTCTCCATTCCGCTGCGGCCGGGGTGTTTCCCAGGCCGACGTCCAGCAGATCGCTGTAGTAGTCGGCGGACTTCTTGTCGGTCGCTCGCAGGGCACGAGCCAGCGCCTCCAGTATGGCGCCGGCGTCTTTGCTGCGGCCATGTGTCAGGGCCGAGAACGCCGCCATCGCCAAGTCCCGTGCCGCTTCGGACGGATCCGTGATGACGGGTACGTTCTCGGGCCCGAGGACGAGGGGATGGGTGGTGAGCGCCGTCCATCCCAGGGCTCCGCAGGTGAACGGGCCCGCCGCCCAGTTCGCCGTCGACTTGTCCTGGCAGACGACGAGCAGCAGTACCGGCAGGTCGTACTTCGCTTGCAGGTACGCGACGTAGTACGCCCAGCTCCTCGCCTTGTCCGCATCGCGCCGCCCCTGGGCCTCGATGGCGAGGAGGAAGCTGTCGCGGCCGTCCGACGGCTCGACGCGGAGCACGCTGTCGACGCGGCGCTCGATCGGGCGGATCTCAGTGGTGTCGGGCGTGAGGACTTCCACGACGGCCTTGGCGGGCGGCGGGATGCCGAGCAGTCCGAAGACGGGGCCGAGGATCTCCGGGCGTTCCTGGAAGATCCGGTGGGAGGCCTCGTGGTGTGAGGTGACCATGGGGGGAAGCTATTCGGGGCCGGGTGCGGAAATCCGATGAGTGGACTGCGATCACCCTTTCGAGTGTGGCGTCACTGCTTCCTCATGAGTTCGACCGCCCTGCTGAAGCTGTCCGCGCCGTGGCCCGCCTCCACCACGCGGCGGAAGATCTCCCGCACCGCCTCCGGGAACGCCGTGTCCGTGCCCGCGTCCGCTGCCGTGTGGACGACGTGGTCCATGCTGGCCAGGCCCATCGCGGTGCGGTCCACATCGCCCTCGTGGTTGCCCGCGTCGATGCGGGCGGCGTAGAAGTCGACGAAGTGGCCCATGCCCGCGAAGTTCTCCGTGACGTAGGGGGCGATCTCGGTGGCGGTGAGGCCGTGGGCGCCGGCCAGGGCCACGGTCTGCCAGAAGGCGATCATCGATGGCCAGAAAACAGCCATGTTCAGCTGGTACATCAGGGCGGCCAGGCCCGGGTCCTCGCCCCGGTAGTCGGTCTTGCCGGTGATCACTTCGAGGGCGTCGCGATGGGTGTCGTACGCCTCGCGCGGGCCGCTGTAGAACGCCGACGCCTCGGCCGTGCCGATCAGCGGCGGCGGGCACAGTACGCCGCCGGTGAGGTGCGTCCCGCCGAGTTCCGTCACCCAGCGGGCGCCCGCCCGCGCCTTCTCCGGGGTGTCCGAGCTGAGGTTCACCAGGGTGCGGCCCGCGAGCGCCGCCTTGGCGGGTTCGAGGATCGCGTACATCGCGTCGAGGTCCGTAAGGCTGAGGACCGTCACGTCGGACGCGGCCAGGGCCTGCTCGGGGCTCGCGGCCAGCGTCGCGCCGGCCCGCACCAACGCGTCCGCGCGGGAGGGAGTGCGGTTCCAGAGGGTGACGCGGTAGCCCCGGTCGAGGTAGGCGGCGGCCATGGCCTGGCCCATCGGACCCAGACCGATGACGGTGACGGTTCGTGACGTCTGCGGCATGTTCTTCAGCTCCAAGTGACGTTACTCGTGACTAGAACGAGCGCTCTATTTAGGGCGTGGGGAGAACGTAGCACAGCTCTAGAACGAACGCTCTACTTAGGAGTGGGTAGGGTGGGGGCATGACCCAGAGCAGCGCAGGCCGCAGCAGCGAGGAAAAGAGTGCGACTCCCGGTACTCGGGAGCGGATCGTCGTCGTCGCCGCGCGCCTCATCCAGCGGCAGGGATACGTGGGTACGGGCATCAAGCAGATCGCCAAGGAGGCCGACGCCACGCTCGGCTCCGTCTACCACTTCTTCCCCGGCGGCAAGGAAGCCGTCGCCGTGGCCGCCCTCTCCTACAGCGCCGAGGAGTTCGCGGACCTGCTGCGGGAAGGGCTGGCCGCTGCGGGGGAGGGGCAGGGCGGTCCGGGCGCGGCCGTCGAGCGGTGCGCGGCCGAACTCGCCGTCGCGCTGCGGGAGTCGGGCTGGGTCGACGGCTGTCCGGTCACGGCCGCGGCGCTGGAGACCCTCGGCACGGACTCCGAGATCCAGCGGGTCTGCGCGCAGGCCCTGCGCGGCTGGGAGCGGATCGTCGAGGAGCGGCTCGCCGCGGCGGGGATCGCCCCCGATGACGCGCGGGAGCTGGCGATGACCGTGATCAGTACGTTGGAGGGCGCGGAGGTGACCGCGCAGGTCAGCCGGAGCGAGGAGCCTCTGCGGGCGGCCGGACGGCAGTTGGCGCGGCTCGTCGGGACGTACGGGGTGTAGGGGCGGGGGCCAGGTCGGTGTGCAGCAGGTGGTGGTCCGAGTACGGGCTGGGACGCACGCCGTGCTTGAGCGGGACGAAGTCGCGCAGGAAGACGTAGTCGAACTTGGCGTGCCAGTCGGTGGTGGTCTCGCAGACGCCGCTTCCGGTGTCGCCGTCCCCCGCGGAACTGGCGCCCATGGGGAGGCAGTGGGGGTCGGCGTCGGTGGCCAGTGACCACAGAGCGGTGAGTTCGGGCGTGTCCGGTACGGCGTTGAAGTCGCCGAGAACGATCGCCCGGTCGTGCCGGGCGACCGCCTTGGCGAGTACGCCGGTCTGCTCGGCCCGGACCGCTTCCTGCCGCCGCTGGGCGAGGTGGGTGTTGAAGACGCGGGTGGACCTGCCGCCCACCGCGGTGGTCACGGCCAGGTAGCCACGGTCCTCGGATCCGCCGTCGGGGTACTCCGCGTTCACGCGGTCCGTCATCGGTGCCGCCGAGAGGATCGCCTGGCCGAACGCGCCCGGCCGCCAGGGCCATCCTCCGCAGCGGCCCCGGTTGCGCAGGACTGTCCCGTACTCGACGTGGTAGTCCAGCCCGTGCAGGCCCTTCAGATAGTCGCGGATCTTCTCGACGTCCCGTACGCAGGCTTCTTGCAGGCCGACGACCTGGGGCGCGTACCTGGCGATCTCCGCCGCCCGGCCGGCGTTGCCCTCGCCGCAGGGGTTGCAGATGTTCCACGTCATGACCCGGTTCGGCACGACGTCCCCGGCGGCCTCGGCGGGCAGCGACCTGCTGAGGAAGACATCGCCCGGCGCGCTGGGGCCGATGAGCACCATGCAGGTCACGGTCATGGCGCCCGCGAGCAACCGTGTGCCTCTTCCGCGCACCCTGGCCTCCTCTGGGCCGCCGATCGGAGATCGAAGAACCGATACGTGGAAGTCCCGGCGGCGCCCCGTCAAGTACGGGGTGCCACCGGGACTTTCTACGGCCGTACCGCTATGCGAACGCTACGCCTCCGGCTTCTCCTCCAGGCGCGGGAAGAGCACCGCGCCCTTCGTCACCGTCGTACCCGCGGGCAGCAGGCCCCACGTGCCCGCGTCCTGCACGCGCTGCTCGGCGAGCGCGCCGAGGGAGGTCTCCGCGCCGAGGGAGTCCCACAGCTTCTGGGACGTCTCCGGCATGACGGAGTTGAGCAGGACGGCCATCGCGCGCAGGGACTCGGCGGAGGTGTAGAGGATCGTCCCGAGACGCGCCCGGCCCTCGTCCGAATCGTCCTTGGCGACCTTCCACGGCTCCTGCTCCGTGATGTAGCCGTTGACCTGCTTCACGAAGTCGAAGATCGCCAGGATGCCGGCCTGGAAGTCCTGTTCGTCGCCGATCAGCCGGTCGGCCTCGGAGACGGCCTTCGCGAGGCCCTCCCGTACGGCCTTCTCGGCGTCGCCGGACGCGTCACCGGCCGGGAGCGTGCCGCCGAAGTACTTGCCGACCATGGCGGCCACGCGGGAGGCGAGGTTGCCGTAGTCGTTGGCCAGCTCGGAGGTGTAGCGGGCGGTGAAGTCCTCCCACGAGAAGGAGCCGTCGCTGCCGAAGGTGATCGCGCGCAGGAAGTACCAGCGGTACGCGTCCACGCCGAAGTGGCCGGTGAGGTCCTGCGGCTTGATGCCGGTGAGGTTCGACTTCGACATCTTCTCGCCGCCGACCATCAGCCAGCCGTTCGCGACGACCCTGCCGGGGAGCGGGAGGCCCTGCGCCATCAGCATCGCGGGCCAGATCACCGCGTGGAAGCGGAGGATGTCCTTACCGACCAGGTGGACGTCGGCGGGGAAGGTCTCGTCGAACTTCTCCTGGTTGGAGCCGTACCCGACCGCCGTCGCGTAGTTCAGCAGCGCGTCGATCCATACGTAGATGACGTGCTTGTCGTCCCACGGGACCGGCACGCCCCAGTCGAAGGTCGAGCGCGAGATCGACAGGTCCTGGAGGCCCTGCTTCACGAAGTTCACGACCTCGTTGCGCGCGGACTCCGGCTGGATGAAGCCCGGGTTGGCCTCGTAGAACTCCAGCAGCTTCGGGCCGTACTCGCTCAGCTTGAAGAAGTAGTTCTCCTCCTTGAGGATCTCCACCGGCTTCTTGTGGACGGGGCAGAGCTTGGTCCCGTCCTCCGCCTCGACGAGGTCGCCGGGGAGCTTGTACTCCTCACAGCCCACGCAGTACGGGCCCTCGTAGCCGCCCTTGTAGATCTCGCCCTTGTCGTAGAGATCCTGGACGAACTCCTGCACGCGGTCCGTGTGACGCTTCTCCGTCGTACGGATGAAGTCGTCGTTCGCGATGTTCAGGTGCTCCCAGAGGGGCTTCCAGGCCTCGGTGACGAGCTTGTCGCACCACTCCTGGGGGGTGACGTCGTTCGCCTCGGCCGTGCGCATGATCTTCTGACCGTGCTCGTCCGTGCCGGTGAGGAACCACACCTTCTCGCCGCGCTGACGGTGCCAGCGCGTGAGCACGTCGCCTGCGACGGTCGTGTAGGCGTGGCCCAGGTGAGGAGCGTCGTTTACGTAGTAGATGGGGGTCGAGACGTAGAACGCCTTCGCGTTCTCGTCCGCTCCCTGCTTCTCGGATCCAGTGGCCGCCATGGTCGAAATCCTAACGGCCGGATGAAGATCGACTCACATCGATATCGGGGGGTGGACCCGGAGGTTCCGGGACCACCCCGTCGGGGCCGCGTTGGGCACTACGGGCGCCAGGACGCCAGCAGGCCCTCGTACAGCTCCTTGTCCGTGAGTTCGCGCGGGGCGGGGCCCGCGTGGAAGAACGCCGCGTTCTGCGCCTTCAGCTTCCGGAGGTAGTCGAAGCCCTTCGCGTCGTGCTCGCCGAAGGCCACGAACTGGAAGAAGAGGGGGTGCGCGGCGGCCGCCGCCAGGGCCTGGGTCGCCGGGCCCTTCGCGTCCGGGGCGCCGTCCGTCTGGAAGACCACGAGGGCGGGGCCCTCGTGGGCCGACTTCTCGTAGTGCGATACGACCTCTTCGATCGCCCGGTGGTAACTGGTGCGGCCCATGTGGCCCGCGGCGGCGTGCAGCTCGTCCACGCGGCCCTCGTACTCGGTGAGGGTGAGGGTGCCGGTGCCGTCGATGTCCGTGGAGAAGAAGACGACGTGGACGGTGGCGTCCGGGTCCGTGTGGGCGGCCAGGGCGAGCACCTGCTCGGCGAGGCTCTGGGCGGAGCCGTCCTTGTAGTACGGGCGCATGGATCCGGAGCGGTCGAGGACCAGGTAGACCTGGGCTCGGGTTCCTGTCAGGCCGTGCTTCTTGAGGGTGGTGGCTGCGGCCTTGTACGCGGTGGCTAGCCCCGGGGCTTTGGACCTCACCCTTGCGGCGGGGACGGCGGGCTTCCCCCCACCGCTTTCCGGCTCCGCCGGGGTTTCCGGCCCTGCCGAGGGGGCCTCGGGCTCCGCCGCGGGGGCGTGCGGCTCTGCCGCGGGGGCGTGCGGCTCTGCCGAGGGGGCTTCGGGTTCCGCGGTGGGTTCCGGCTCCGCCGAGGGGGTGGTGCTTGACGTCGCTTCATCGGCTCCGGCGCCTTCGGGCTGTGCCCACCCGTCCCGCCCAGCGGGACGATTGCCCACAGTGGCGGGCGCCTCGCCTTCGGCGTCAGCGGTGGCAGCCTCAGCGGCGGGGGTCTGCTCCTGTTGTGGGCAGGCGTCCCGCAGGGCGGGACGGGTGGGCACAACTTCGTCGGCGGCGGGAGAGGCGGTGGCCTGGCCCGAGGCTTCCGCGACGGCGGGCTCAGCCGCCTCGGCCTCTGGACGGGCCTCCGGGGCAACCCCCAGCTCAGGCTCAGTCTCGCGCTCAGGCTTCGACTCCCGCGCCGCAGGCAGTTCCTTCGGGGCAGCCTCCAGCTCGGGCTCAGGCTTCCGCTCCCGCGCCGCAGGCCCCGGTACCGAGACATTGTCGAACGCGGCCGCGACCAAATCGTTCACCGCCGAAGGCGAGGGCTCCGGGCTCGGGGACGGGACGGAGGCCTTGGAGGGCGGCGTCGGCTCCGGGGACGGGGAGGGGAGTGAGACGGCGCCCGGCGCCGAGGACTCCCGCTCCGGTTCAGGCGCAGCCGCACGCTCAGGCTCCCGCGCCTCAGGAACGCTCTCCTTGCGTGACCGTCCGAACGCGTTCCGCAGGCGATCCAGAATGCCCATGTGCGCAACCCTTCGCGTGAGTTGATTCCCGAAATCCCTGGCCAGGGCGGACACGTAAGGTTAGCCGCCGCCCTGGGTGATCTTGGGCAGGGTCGCCGCCCATCACCCGGCCGAGCCATCCCCGGCCGCTTCCGGGTCAACTTCCTCCCATGTGCCACGGATTCACCCGCCGTTCACCCGGACGCCGCCGCCCTGCCGGAACCCACACCTAACGTCACGGCGGAATCAAGCCACGCCAAGCCACGCCACGACGACGGAGGATCCGTGCCCAAGCTGCTGCCGATCATCACCTCGCATCAGGGGAGCGGCGGCCGTTCCGCCCTGACCTGCCGCTTCCGCTGCGGTGACGCCTGCTTCAACGAGGTGCCCAACACCAGCGACAACGAGTACGTCGGCGACGTCATCGCCGGTGCGCTCAGCCGCCGTTCGATGATGCGCGCCGCCGCCGTCGTGACGGTCGCCGCCGCGGCGGGCAGCGCGGTCATAGCGGGCCCCGGCGCGAGCGAGGCCGCCGCCGCCACCCCCGACGGGATCAAGGGCGGAAAGGGCGGGAAGGACAAGGGGGCGCGCGGGCTGCGCTTCGCGCCCGTCGCTCCGAACACCACCGACGCCGTCACCGTCCCCACCGGCTACGAGCAGAACGTCGTCATCCGCTGGGGTGAACCGATCCTGCGCGGTGCGCCAGCCTTCGACGCGGACCAGCAGACCGCCAAGGCGCAGGCCGGCCAGTTCGGTTACAACAACGACTTCCTCTCCCTGCTCCCCCTCCGCGGCGAGCACGGCGAGCACGGCCGCCAGGTCCTCGTGGCCAACCACGAGTACACCGACGAGATCCTGATGTTCAAGGGGTACGACCCCGAGAACCCGACCCGCGAGCAGGTCGAGATCGCGTGGGCGGCGCACGGCCTGTCCGTCGTCGTGGTGGAGGGCGAGCGCAAGGGCGGCGGCCTGCGCGCCGTCAGCCGGCACCACCTCAACCGGCGGCTCACCGCCACCAGCCGGTTCCGCCTCGCGGGACCGGTCGCGGGCAGCCCCCTCGTACGTACGAAGGCCGATCCGCGCGGCACCACCGTCCTCGGCACGCTCAACAACTGCTCGGGCGGCACCACTCCCTGGGGCACGACGCTGCACGGCGAGGAGAACTTCAACCAGTACTTCGCCAACGCCGCGAAGGTGACCGACCCGACGGCCGCCGCCCGCCTGAAGCGGTACGGCGTCGCGGGTGAGGCGTCGGAGCGGAAGTGGGAGCGGTTCGACGACCGTTTCGATCTCGCCAAGGAGCCCAACGAGGCGAACCGCTTCGGCTGGGTCGTCGAACTCGACCCGTACGACCCGGACTCGACCCCGCGCAAGCGCACCGCGCTCGGCCGCTTCAAGCACGAGGCCGCGCAGCCGCGCCTCACGCACGACGGCAGGCCCGTGGTCTACATGGGCGACGACGAGAAGTTCGACTACTTCTACAAGTTCGTCAGCAGCAAGCGCGTCGCCAAGGGCAGGTCGCGTGCCGCGCACGAGCACAACCTCACGCTCCTCGACGAGGGCACGCTGTACGTCGCCAAGCTCACCGGTGACTCCCCCGCGAGCGAGATCGACGGGAAGGGGACCCTTCCGGAGGACGGCGAGTTCGACGGCGGCGGCAAGTGGATCCCGCTCGCCACCGCCGGACCCGGCGGGAAGGCCGTCAGCCACGTCGAGGGCATGACCGCCGAGGAGGTGTACGTCTTCACGCGCCTCGCGGGCGACAAGGTCGGCGCCACCAAGATGGACCGGCCCGAGGACATCGAGCCGTCCCCGCACACCGGCAAGGTGTACGTGGCGCTCACCAACAACTCCGACCGCGGCAAGCCCGGCAAGCCGGGCGTGGACGAGGCCAACCCCCGCAACCTCAACAAGCACGGGCAGGTCCTCGAACTGACCGAGCGCCGCAACCGCGCGGACGCCACGACGTTCGCCTGGTCGCTCTTCCTCGTCGCCGGTGACCCGAACGACCCCTCGACGTACTTCGCGGGCTTCCCCAAGGACCGCGTCTCGCCGATCTCCTGCCCGGACAACGTGGCCTTCGACCCGCACGGCAACCTGTGGATCTCCACCGACGGCAATCAGCTCGGCTCCCACGACGGCCTGTTCGGCGTCGCCACGCGGGGTGACCGGCGCGGCGAGCTGAAGCAGTTCCTGACCATGCCGAAGGGTGCGGAGACCTGCGGGCCGCTCGTCCAGGAGCGGCGCGTGGTCGTCGCCGTGCAGCACCCGGGCGAGGTCGACGGCGCGTCCGTGGAGAAGCCCGCGAGCGCCTGGCCCGACGGGCCGGGCAGGATCGTCCGGCCGTCGGTCGTCTCGGTGTGGCGCAAGGACGGCCGCGACATCGGCGTCTGATCGACGTCGGTGTCTGATCGCGGGCCGGGCTCGGCTCAGCCGTTCTGCCTGCGGCGGTAGAGCGCGAAGCCGAGGCCGCCCGCGCCCAGGGCGGCCATGCCGCCGCCCGCGGCGACCAGCGGGGCGTCGGTGGCGGAATCCGGGGTGACCCCCTCGGCACCCGCCTTGACGCCCCCCTTCGGCACGACCTGGTGGGAGCCGTTCCGGGGCCCCGGCTTCGTACCGGTGTTGTGGTGGTTCTTGCCCTCGACCCAGGACTTGATCGTGCCATCGGGGTTGAGGGCGACGTGCAGGCCGTTGTCCTGGCCATAGGCGGCCCTGCCGTTGGCGTCGAGGGTGTCGAGCCTGCTGCCGTGGGCGACGATGTCGGCCTGGTAGTGGTGCGGGCCGAGCTTGTAGATCTTGGCGAGGGAGCCGTCGGCCAGCTTCACCGTGGTCTGGTAGACGCGCTTGGCATCCGGCTTCGGCTCCGGCTTCGGCTTGGGCGGGGCCGGCTTGGCCGACATCGAGAGGGTGCCGTCGGGCGTCAGGGTGAAGGTGTTGCCGTCGACGGTGGTGCTCGCGGCCCTCTCGTACGCGGTGAGCGAGCCCTTCGCGGTGCCGTTCAGGGAGAGCGCGGCCTTGGCGGTACGGGCGGACACGTTGACGTCGACCTTCGCGGACCAGCCGTGGCCGAGGTCCGTGGTGCCCTTCGACTCCCAGCTGCCGGGCGGCGCGGGGGTCTCGGAATCCGTCCCGTCCCGCGCGTCGGACGCGGTCCGGTCCTGCGAGGGCGAGGGCGAGGGGGCGTCCGCGGCGAAGGCGGCCGTGGCGGGGACGGCGAGAGCGGCGATGGCTCCGGTGGCGATGGCGGCGGTACGGAGGATACGGCGGGTGGCGCGCATGAGTGGCCCCTCGTGACTGGTCGTTCGAGCTTCGAGTTGTCCGTCTCTGTGCCCCTTTGTGGGGCGACGGCCATGAAGCTACGGGCGCTATGTGTGCGTCATCCGTAGGAAAGGTAACAACTGCCCTCATGCCTGGGCGCAGTACCGTAAAACGGGTAAAAGTGCAGGTGGGGGGCGGTGTGGCCGAAGGTCACCGGGTGGCGGGGACCAAGGGCCCGCCGGTGGCGCCTCGCGGGTCGCCGGCCCGCAGGAGCCACTCCGTATAGGCGGCGGACTGCCGCGCGGCCTCCCAGTAGGCGGCCTCCAGCTCGCCGTAGACCGCGTTCAGTTCGTCCTCCGTGCGGGCCGCAACCAGGAGCCGTACGCCGAGAGGGTCGCCGAAGAGGGGGCGTACGGCCATGTCGGCGCGGCCCCGCGAGGTCGGCTGGCAGAGCGTGACGACCTCGCCGGTCGCGACGAGGGACGCCGCGGTGAGGTAATCGCCGTGCAGGACAGTGGGGTTGAGCCCGGCCGCGGACAGGACGCGGCGCAGGCCGTCCCACTCGCCGTCGACGGTGGGGTCGACCATCCAGCGGTCGGCCGCGAGGTCGCCGAGGCGTACGACGGGACGCTCGGCCGCCGGATGGTCCGCGGCGAGGGAGACGAACTGCGGCTCGCGGTCGAGCAGGACCCGTCTTCGCAGCGACTCGGGCAGCCGCAGCGGGCTGCCCTCGACCTCGTGCACGAACACGACGTCGAGCTGCGCCGCGGCCGCCATGCGCAGCAGCGCGTTGGCGGACACGTCCATCTGGAGGGAGATCTCGGTCCCCGGCAGGCGCACCCGCAGTCTGCGCAGCCAGCCCGGTATGGCGCGGCTCGCCGTGGAGCCGATGCGCAGCCGCGGCCCGTCGCCCGAGCCCGCGGCGGCGGCCTTGGTCTCGGCCACCAGGGCGCGCATCTCCGTGACCAGGGGGCGGGCGCGGCTGAGGACCATCCGGCCGAGCGGTGTGGGGCGGCAGCCGGTGCGTTCGCGGGAGAAGAGCTGGCCGCCGAGCGCGTTCTCTATGCGCCGCAGCTGGGTCGTCAACGACGGCTGGCTCATGCCGAGCTGGCGAGCGGCCTTGTGCAGGCTGCCGGCGTCGGCGATGGCGCACAGCGCGCGGAGGTGCCTGACCTCAAGCTCCATGGTCGATGAGCGTAGAGGCGGTACGGCTGCCGCACCAGACACCCAAACCCCATGAGAACCAGCCGTTCTGGGCAGGTCGGGGCCGGGTGATAGCCCCGCGCTATCGGGAGTTGCCATCATCCCCGCGCGGCTCGGGCTCCCCGAGACTCACAGCCACCGAAAAGTTCATCTTTCATCGACCCCCCACGGTCGTTGGAACGAGTAGGGAGCCCCCCACACATGAGCAAGCGCAACCTGTCCCGATCCCTGTCCGTCGCGGCCGTCCTCGGTCTCACCGTCGCCGGCCTCGGCGCGAACTCGGCGTCCGCCGCATCCTCGTACGCCCCGTACGAGGGATCGGCGCGGGAGGCCAAGGCCAACAAGGCGTTCTTCGAAGCCGTCGTGAAGGCGGTCGCCGAGAAGCGCGCGGCCAACCCCGGCGCCAAGTCCGTGACGGTCGTCTACGACGCCTCGGGAGCGCCCACCTTCGCCCGGCAGATAGCCGCCTCCACGTCCATATGGAACTCCGCGGTCTCCAACGTGAAGCTCCAGCAGGGCAGTTCCGGCGCCAGCTTCTCGTACCGCGAGGGCAATGACCGGCGCGGTTCGTACGCCAGCACCGACGGCCGCGGCAAGGGCTACATCTTCCTGGACTACGCCCAGAACAAGGAGTACGACTCGACGCGCGTCACCACGCACGAGACCGGGCACGTGCTGGGGCTGCCGGACACCTACGACGGGCCGTGCAGCCAGCTGATGTCCGGCGGCGGGCCCGGCCCCTCCTGCACGAACGCGCAGCCGGACGCGGCCGAGCGCGGGAAGGTCGAGAAGCTCTGGGCCGGCGGGCTCGCCAAGGCGTTGAACAAGGTGCGCTAGCGGGGGCTCAGCTGTCGTCAGGGAGCGGCGGGGCGCTTATGGCGTCTTCGGGGTCGCGATCGCTCGTGCCGCTCCCACCTCCTGGCGCAGCGGTTCCAGGACACTCTCCTTGGGGCCGACCGTGAAGTGTGAGCGCACCTCTTCCAGTACGTCCGAGGTGCGTAGGCCCTCCGCCAACTCCCGCAGTTCACGCGCCACTTCCGCCACCTCGGCGGGGTCCGGTGGCCGCGCCCCGTGCTTGATGCGGACGCGGGCGGCGGTCGTGGCGTCCAGGATGCGTTCGACGGCGACGACCAGCGGCCACCATGCGGTGGCGCGCGTTCCGGTGGGCGGCGGCTCGGTCAGGGCCCGCTGGAACTCGGAGCGGATCACCGACAGGTCGCGGTAGAGACGGCGCCGCAGGCGGGCCCGCGCGGCCGGTTCGACGGTGGCGCCGAACGCGCACTCCACGTACCCGGCGGTGTCCGCGACCGCGTCCGCGAGCCGGTCGCCGATCCGCGTCCCCCAGCTCTCGGGCCACAGCAGATACCCCGCGACGAGCGTGATGGCGCAGCCGATGAGGCTGTCGACCAGGCGCGGGACGACGAGGCCGAGGCCCTGGTGGTTGAGGATGTCGGAGAGCAGCAGGATGACGGGCGTGATCGCCGCCGTCTGATAGCCGTAGCCGCGGGTGGTGAGCGCGGGGATGAGCGGGGCGAGCAGCAGCATCACGGGCACGTCCCACCAGCCGTGCGGCACCTCGGCGAGGACGGCGGCCGCGACCACCAGGCCCGCGGCCGTGCCGAGCGCGCGCAGGACGGCGCGGGAGAAGACCGAGCCGAAGTCGGGCTTCAGTACGAAGGTGACGGTGAGGGCGACCCAGTACGACCTGGGCACGTCGATCAGCGAGACCAGTGCCTGCGCGACGCCGATGCACAGCGCGAGCCGCAGGCCGTAGCGCCAGGACGCCCCGGAGAGTACGACGTTGCGGGCGGCGCGCCGGGCCCGCACCCGCAGCGCGGCCGGCCGGCCGAGGCGGTCGTCGGTCTCGATGACGCCGAGCGGGTCGGTGTCGCCCAGCGTCTCCACCGCGTGCCGCACGGCGTGGTCGAGGGCACGGGCCGCGTGGTCACCGGGCTCGTCGCCGGGCACCGGGAGGGCCGTGGTGTCCTGCCCGCCCCGCTCCACGGCCTGTGCCAGGGACCGCACCGCCGCCGGGACCTCGGCGGGGAGGCGTACGCGCGCGTGGCGGGCGGCGAGGTGGGTGGCGGGGGCCGCCTCGACGATCGGGGTGAGGGCGTTCAACTGGGCGACGAGGCGCACCAGATCGGGGTTGCGGCCGTGGTCGCGGGCGCGGCGGGCGAGGACGAGGTCGTAGCTCTGGTTCAGCGAGGTGGTCACGGCGGCGCGCGCGTCGTCGTACGCCTCCGTGCCCGCCGCGTCGAGGAGCGCGGCCACCGCGCGGTAGGAGGCGGCGACCGCGGTGCGCTCGGGGACGCCGGACCGCAGCGGCCAGGCGAGCAGGCCGAGCGCGAGGACGAGGAAGCCGCCGCCGGTCATCAGGGCCGGGGCGAGCCACCACTGGCCGGGCATCGGAAGCCCCGCGCCGATCACGCAGTTGAGCAGCAGGAGCAGTCCCGATACGGACGCGACGGCCCCGATCGTCGACATCATCCCGGAGACGAGCGCCACGAAGGTGACCGCGCCGACGGCCACCCAGCCGTGCCCGAAGACGAGCGAGCCGAGGGTGACGCCTAGGGCGCCGAAGAGCTGCGGGACGGCGATGTTGAGGACGCGCATGCGATAGGCGTCGGCGGTGTCGCCGATGACGCCGGACAGCGCTCCCATGGAGGCGAGCGCGCCGTACGTGGGCTGTCCCGCGAGGAGGCCGACGGCGAGCGGCAGCGCCATGGCGAGGGAGGCGCGCGCGACGGCCGCCCAGGGGACGGGCGCGGACTGCGGCCTGAGTGACCTGACCAGCCAGTCCGGTGGGGTCAGTGGGCGGGGGCGCCGGGGGCCGCGTGGAACCGGAGGTGCGGTGGGGGTCTCACGAGGCATGTGCCCATTATCGCCGCTTTGCGCGGGGTGCCCGGGAGGGCGGGGGCGGCCGGGTGGGCGGGATCAGCTCTCCTTCTCGGGGCGGTGCAGGGTGAGCGTGACGACGAGTGTCCGGTGGTCGGTGTCGCCGATCTCCAGGAAACGGGCGTCGCGGGCGGAGAAGTCGGGCGTCGCGAGGACGTGGTCGATCTGCGCGCCGAGCGGCGAGGGCATGGCGGTGGGCCAGCTGGGGGCGCGCGAGGAGCCGTCGAGGCGGGCGGCGTCGCGCAGGCGGCCCGCGTCGAGGATGGAGCGGAACGCGGCGTGGTCCTGGGTGGCGTTGAAGTCACCGGCGATGATCGTGGACCGCCCCTCGCCGGCGGCGGCGTACTCCCGGAGCTTCCCCAGCTCCTCGCGCCACAGGCCGACCTGGCGGGGCATCGGGGGCATGGGGTGGGCGAGCTGGACGCGCACGGGGTGCCCCTTCACGTCGGCCACCGCCGCGGGCATGCCGAGGGTGGCGTCGATGCGGGGGGCGCGCTTGAGGGGGACCCTGGAGAGGAGGACGGAACCCTCCGGGCCGTACGCGTCGACCGACGCCCGGTAGGGGTACGCGGCGCGGGGCAGCTCTTCGCGCAGGGTCGCGGAGCAGGCGTGGTCGCACTCCTCCACGAAGAGCAGGTCGGGCCGCTCCTCGCGGACGGCGCGGAGCAGCCCCGCCGTCTCCCGGCCGTACTCGACGTTGGACGTCATGACGCGCAGCTCGGCGACGGCCCTTCCCTTCGGGGCGTCGGTGTTGCCGTAGGGCTCCATGTACCAGGCGAGGAGGCCCAGGGCGGCGACGCCCCACACCATGCCGGTGCGCCAGCGGGCGAGGACGGTCAGCAGGAGTGCGGTGGCGGTGGGCAGGAGGAGCCAGGGCAGGAAGGCGAGGAGTTGCGGTACGGGGGTGGGGCCGTCGGAGTCGGCGAGGCGGAAGGCCAGGACGGCGCTGACGCCGGCCAGCAGGATTCCACCGCTCCACGCGGTGCCTCGCCTCCTTCTTCTCCCTCGCGTGGGCGTCCCTGCTTCTGCCTCCGGCTTGGTGGGCGGGGTGGTGGTCACGCTGTCCAAGGCGGGGGCCTCTCGCTTGTTCTCGCGGGGTCGCGTTGGTCGAATGTCGTGGCAGATCCTTTCCTAGTCCTAGGGACGAGGGAGTGGTGCTTCGGGGTTGCGTGTGCGGGTGGGTGGTGGCTGGTCGCGCAGTTCCCCGCGCCCCCCGCGCCCCTGACGGGGCGTTCTGTTTGGTGGTTGTCTGCGGGTGTGTCGTGGCTGGTCGCGCAGTTCCCCGCGCCCCTACGGGGCCCTGGCGGGGACGCTGACGAGGCGCCCCGTAAGGGGCGCGGGGAACGGCGCGAGCAACCACGTCCGACCCGCAGTCGCAATACGTGCCCCTTTAGGGGCGCGGGGAACGGCGCGAGCAAGCACGACGGACCCGCGCTTCGGGACGGGCCCCTCAGGGGCGCGGGGAACTGCGCGAGTAAGCACGACGGACCCGCAGCTATAGAACAAGCTCCTCAGGGGCGCGGGGAACTGCGCGAGGGGGCGTTGGCCAACCGCACCGGGGTGCTAGGCGAGCGCCCAGGGACAGCAGCGCACCTGCCCCCAGCACCACCCACCCCGCCACCCACAACGACTCCGTCAACGCGTCGTAGACGGACCCCACCGCCCCGCGGGAAATGTCCGGCGGGAGGTCGGAGAGGGTGAGCGCCCGGCCGACCGCCACGGCACACAGGAGCAGGCCCGCCGCCAGAGCGATCCCCAGCCCCGCCACCACCACCGCCCGCCGCCGGCGAACCGCGGCGAGAACCCCGCCCACCGCACACACCACCGCCGCCACAGGCAGCCACAGCCCCGCCGACTGGAGCAGCTGGATGACCTGCCGCAGCCACCCCAGGTCCTTGGACCGCATGACCGTGACCTCCGTGTGCTCAACGGGGATCTTGGAGGCGAACGGCACCCCGTCGTCGGACAGTTGCTGCTTGATCCGCTGAGTGATCGGCGCGAGATCGATGGTGACCGCCCCGTCGGAGTCGTCGCTCAAGGCCCGCTGCACAGCGTCGTGCGCCGCCCGGTTCGCCGCGTTCCAGGCGGTCTTGTACGCCGCCGTCTCCGTGAAGGACCCCGCCGCGTCCCGTACGAAGGACTCCACCGCCCCCTGCAAGGGCCCCACGTCGATCTCCTCCATGACCGCGCCGGTGACCGCGTCCGCCACGGCCGACCGCACCGCGGGGTCGGAGGCCAGCGGCGCCATCGTGGCGACGTAGTTGTCCGCGTCCCCGATCTCGTACCGCGACCAGGTGGAGAGCGCGCCGAGGGGCACGAGGAGGCAGGCCAGGACCAGGAGAACGGCGGACAGGGTGCTGCGGACGCTGCGGGGCACGCATCCCAGGCAAGGCCCCGCTCGCACGGGACGCGAGCGGGGCGACTGCATATGGGGCAAAGAGATCAGCCGACAGAGCAGCCGAGCCGAGCCATGTCGAGCCAGTCAGCCGAGCCATGTCGAGCCGGCCGAGCGGAGGCAGAGCGGGCCAGGGGGCGCGGCACCCGCTACTTGCGGTTGTACAACCGCATCGTCACCGGCCCGAACACCCCCACCAGCAGCACCACCCACCCCAGCGTCCACGTCAGCTCCGTCGTCGGCGACGTGCCGTCCATCAGGGCGCGGACCGCCGAGGAGACATGGGTGATGGGGTTGTTGTTGACGAAGGCCTGGAGCCAGCCCGGCATCGTCTCGGGCTTCACGAAGATGTCGCTGAGGAACGTCAGCGGGAAGATCACCATCATGCTGACGCCCATCACTGACTTCTCCGTGCGCAGCAGCAGCCCGAACATCGTCCAGATCCAGGAGAACGCGAAGGAGAAGACGAGCAGCACCGCGATGCCGCCGACCACGCCGAGCGGGCCGCCGTCGGGGCGGAAGCCCATGATCAGGCCGACGGTCAGGATGACGACGGAGGCGATGGCATAGCGCAGGGCGTCGCCGAGGAGGTAGCCGACCATCGTCGAGGGACGCCAGATCGGCAGCGTACGGAAGCGGTCGAAGACGCCCTTCTCGATGTCGGTGTTGACCGAGACGCCCGTATACATCGTGATCATGACGACGGACATCACCAGGATGCCCGGCAGCAGGTACTGGATGTACTCCTGCGGCGACCCGGCCAGCGCGCCCCCGAACAGGTACGTGTACATCAGCACCATCATGATCGGAAAGGCCGTGACGTCGAACAGCTGCTCCGGTACGTGCTTGATCTTCAGCATCGCGCGCCAGCCGAAGGTGAGGCAGGCGGAGAGCGCGCTGGGCCGGGGCGGCCGCTCGGTGGCGATGAGGAGTTCGGCGAGGGACTCGGTCCTGACGGGCGCGAGGTCCTGGGTCTCGGCGGGGGCGGTGGTGCTCATGCCGCGGCCTCCTTCTGCGAGTCCTTCTGCATGTCCTTCTGGGAGTCCTTCTGCGCGTCGGTCGTGGGGGCGCGGTGGCCGGCGTCCGCACCCGTCAGGGCGAGGAAGACCTCGTCCAGGCTCGGCTGGCCCAGCGCGAAGTTGTCGACGGTGATGCCGGCGTGGGCCAGCTCGGCCAGCGCGCGCGAGGCCTGCTCTGCGGCGCCGCGGCCGTCGCGGGCGCCGCCGTCCGTGCCGACGCGGGCCGTCAGCGCGACGGGGTCGGGCTCCAGCTGGATCTGCGCGTCGAGCACCGCGCCGAGCAGCCGCGCCGCGTCCTCGCGCCGCGCGGCCTCCCGCAGCCGCACATGCACCGAGCCCGCGCCGACCGACGCCTTCAGCTCGCCCTTGGTGCCCTCGGCGATCACCTTGCCCTTGTCGATGACCGCGATGCGGGCGGCCAACTGGTCGGCCTCGTCGAGGTACTGGGTGGTGAGCAGGACCGTCGTGCCGTGGGCGACGACCGCGCGCACGATGTCCCAGACCTGGTTGCGGCTGCGCGGGTCGAGGCCGGTCGTCGGCTCGTCCAGGAAGAGCAGGTCGGGGGTGTTGAGAATGGACGCGGCGATGTCGATGCGCCGCCGCATGCCGCCGGAGTAGTTCTTCACCTGCCGACCGGCCGCCTCGGTCAGGCCGAACGCCTCCAGGAGCTGTCCGGCACGGGCGCGCGCCGCCTTCTTGGTGTGGCCGGTGAGGCGGCCCAGCAGGATCAGGTTCTCCAGGCCGGTCAGGTCCTCGTCGA
Source organism: Streptomyces sp. NRRL S-920 (assembly GCF_000717945.1). Lineage (NCBI taxonomy): Bacteria > Bacillati > Actinomycetota > Actinomycetes > Kitasatosporales > Streptomycetaceae > Streptomyces > Streptomyces sp. NRRL S-920. Next base: position 72,820 of record NZ_JODF01000040.1, on the reverse strand, counting down.
CCGACGCGTACTGCCCGGTGAGGCTGACCAGGCCGCGTACGGCGTCGGCCTCCCGCACCACGTCGTGGCCGAAGACGTGCGCCTCGCCGCCGTCGGGACGCAGGAGCGTGGCGAGCATCCTGACCGCCGTGGTCTTGCCCGCGCCGTTCGGCCCGAGTACGCCGTAGACCGTGCCGGCCCGGACGGTGAGGTCGATGCCGTCGACCGCGCGGTTGTCGCCGAAGGTCTTGACCAGACCCGCGGTCTCGATGGCCAGGGTGCTCATGTCCGTCCGCCCTCTCGCAAGGAGTGTCGTCGGGGGTACAGACCGGTCGCGCGGCCGAAACTCATCGGTGCGGGGCGCCGCAGGCCCCTGCCCGGCTTCGGAGGACTCCGGTGGCCCCGGTGGCTCCGGTGGAGCGCTCGGCCGAACGGGTGTTTCCTGGATGAGGGAACGAGGAGGCCGATCATGCGAATCGCTCTGACCCTGGGGGCGGCGTGCGCGGCAGCCGTGCTCACCGCCGGATCCGCCGCCACCGCGAGCGCTACCGCGTCCACGCCCGTCGGCAACGACGGCTCGGTCATCTGGGGCACTGTCGTCTCCGGTCCCGATCTGAAGGTCAGGGACCAGCCGACCACCAGGGGCGAGATCGTCGCGAAGCTGCCGCACGGCAGTCAGGACCGCGTCGAATGCGTCACGCACGGCACCGCTGTCCACGGCGATCCGCACTGGTACTGGCTGAGCGGCGTCCGCGGCTGGGTGAGCGCGGCGTACGTCGACACCGGCGGCCGCCATGTGCCGAGCTGCACCTCCGCCGACCCGTGCCCCCAGTGGCGTGACCGGGACTGCCACCACGACCCGTGCGCCGCGCACAACCACTGACCGCACCTGAGCCGCGACCACTGACTACTGACCGCCGCCTGCATGACCGTACGAATGCTCGACCGTACGACTGCTCGACCGCACGGAAGGGGACCAGCCATGGCACACGCCGCACCCGTCCACTCCAGGCACTCCAGGCCCTCCAGGCGCTCCGGACCCGCCACGCCCCGCTCAAGGGCGGCCTCGACCCCCGCCGCCCGCTGGGCGGGCCTCGCTCTGCTGATGGGCGTCGTCTACGGCCTCTGGGCCTGCGCGATCCGGCGCGACGGCGGACCGATCACCACCGGCAACGTCCTGTTCGGCGTGGTCACCGGGCTCCTCTTCGCCGCCCTCATGCTGGCCGTGCACCGGATGGCGCCCGCGCTCCCCCGCGAGCTGCGCGCCCTGTCCTGGGCGGCGTTCGCGGGGGTTACCTTCGGGTTCCTCTACAGCCTGGCCGGGGCGAGCGTGCTGCGGTCCACGGTCATGGCCCTGTTGATCGCCGGGGGCGTCTTCGCGGTGACCTTCTACCGGTACTACACCACCGAGTGAGCCCCCCGGCCCCGGGCCCGGCCCCCGCCCCCCAACCGGTGCGCCGCGAGCAGTGAAGCGGCCAGCACCAGCGCCGAGTTGACGGCGAACGCCACGCTTACCCCGGACAGCACCGCCTCCGGGGCGGCGCCCGCGCCCGCCCCCGTCCGGGCCGCCACGATCGCGCTCATCACCGGGATGCCGAGGGTGATGCCGACCTGCTGGGTCATCGTGGCGAGCCCGGTCGCGAGGCCCTGTTCGGAGTCGGGCAGGCCGGACGTGGCGGTCACCATGAAGGCGACGATCAGCAGCATGTTGCCGACGCCGCCGACGAAGGCCGCGGCGAGTACCAGCCAGATCCAGCCCCCCGAGGTGCCGAGCGCGACGAGGGAGGCCGTGGCGGCGGCCTGCACGGCGCCGCCGCCGAGGATCGTGGCGCGGCCCCCGAACCGGCTCACCACTCGGCCGCCCAGCATCCCGCCGAGCACCGTGCCGAGGCCGAGCACGCCGAACGCGAGTCCGGTCGCGAGCGCCGAGTAGCCGAGCACCTCCTGGAGGTAGAGCGTCAGGAGGAACACCAGCGAGGTCTCCGTGGCGAAGGCGATGAGCCCGGCCGCGTTGCCCCAGACCACCGTGCGGCGCCGCATGATGCGTACGGGGACCAGGGGCGCCGCCGATCGCCGTTCCACGCCCCGGAAGGCGAGGAGCAGGGCCGCGCCCGCCACCAGCGCGGTGAGCGCCACCGGGTCGCCCCAGCCGCTCTCGCCCGCCCGCGTCAGCCCGTACACGAGGGCGAGCAGACCGCCCGTGACCGTCACCGCGCCCGGCACGTCCAGGCGGTGCCTGCACACGATCCGGGAGTCGGTGAGCAGCGCGGGCGCGAGGGCGACGACGGCCGCGGCGACCGGCACGTTGATGAGGAACGCCCAGCGCCAGGAGAGCAGGTCCGTGAGGAGCCCGCCGAGGAGCGCCCCCGTCGTGAAACCGGCGGACATGAGCGCTCCGTTGAGCCCGAGCGCCCGGTCCCGCTGGGGCCCCTCGCGGAACGCCGTGGTGAGTAGCGAGAGCCCCGCCGGGGTGACGGCCGCGGTGGCGAGCCCCTGCAACACCCGGGCCGCCAACAGGACTTCCGGAGTGGTGGCGAGCCCGCCGAGGGCCGACGACAGGCCGAGAAGAGCCATCCCGCCGATGAAGAGCCGCTTGCGCCCGAAGAGGTCGGCGATCCGCCCGAAGAGGAGCGTGAAGCCGGCCGCGGCGAGGGCGAAGGAGGTGGCGATCCACTGGAGCCGGGCGAGAGGGAAGCCGAGCCCCTCCCCGACGACGGGGAGGGCGACGTTCAGGATGGAGAAGTCCACGGCGACCATGAACTGCGAGCCGAGCAGAAGGACGAGGACGACCTGCTGTCGGCGGCTCATCGCTCCCGGCCGCTTCGGCGCGCGGGCCAGGGCCGACGTGCGGGCCGGGGCCGATGTGCGAGCCGGGTCCGGGGTGCCGGCGGCGGGCCTCACAGCTGCTCCAGGTCGACCGCGCGGGCCATGGCCCGGTAACCGGCCTCGTTCGGGTGCAGGTGGTCGCCGCTGTCGTACTCGGGGGCGATCCGCTCCGGGTCGGCCGGGTCGGCGAGGGCCTTGTCGAAGTCGACGTACGCGTCGTACTCGCCGGACGTGCGCACCCACGCGTTGAACTCGTCGCTCACGGCGGCGGCGCGCGGCCCGTAGTGGTCGGAGCCGCCGAGCGGCAGCAGTGTCGCGCCGACGACCTTCAGGCCCTTGGCGCGGGCCTCGCGGATCAGTTTGCGGTGGCCGTCGATGAGCTGGCGGGCAGAGACGGCGGGGCCGGGCTTGTAGGTGGGTTTGTCGGTCTCGCTGAAGCCGATGTCGTTGACGCCTTCGAGGACGACGACCGTGCCGACGCCGGGCAGGTCGAGGGCGTCCCGCGCGAACCGGTTGGCGCTCTTCTCGCCGTACCAGGCCGAGTCGTTGAGGACCATGTTGCCGCCTATGCCGGAGTTGAGGACGGGCCGCTGGTGGCCCGCCTTGGCGAGGCGCTCGGCGAGGGCGTCGGACCAGCGGCGGTTCCGGTCGGTGGAGGAGGCGAAGCCGTCGGTGATGGAGTCACCGAAGAGGACGACGCCGTCCCGCTCGGCGGGCCGGGGGCCGCTGACGTCCACGCCCGAGAGGTAGTACCAGGACTCCGTCGACGCGCCGAAGGCCTCGGCGCCCGGGTCGGCGGTGTGGTCGCCCTCCGCGCGGTAGCTGGTCGCGAAGGACTGGGCGTGGAAGGTGGCGGGGCCGGTCGTGCCCGAGAAGTGCAGGGTGACGGTCACCGACTCGAAGGCGTCGAGCCGCAATCCCGCCGCGTCACTGGATAGTTGCCCGCCGGCAGGGATGGTGACGGACCGTCTCCCGTCGAAGGTGAGCCGCCGCACCGACCCCTTCTCCACGGCCGCGCCCTTCTCCGTCCGGGCGACGGTGGCGCTCTCGACGCGCAGCGGCGACGCCCCGTACGCGTTGGAGAGCCGGATGCGGGCTCTGGTGCCGCCCTCGGTGACGCGCACGACCTGGCGCAGGGTCTGGCGGTCGAATCCGGCCTCGGACCAGTTGGCGCCGAAACCGGCGCTGGGTCGCTGCGGGGCTGCCGCCCAGGCGGCGGACCACCCCGGGCCCCGGTCCTGTGCGGCCGGGGAGGCGTGGGCACCGGTCAGTGCGGCCCCGGCGGTCAGGGCGAGTGCGGAGGCGGCGGCGACGACGGACAAACGGGCACGCGAAATCATCGAAGGCTCCAGGGAGTTGGGAGGAGGGGGCCGTCCCGGCGGTGTGCCGGACCGACAACCCCAAGATCCGCCGAACCCGATGGCTCATCAACGACGATCCGTGAAACGATCTGCGCGCAGCGCTTATCGACGCAGGTCACAGGGGGGTACGCAATGGAACGGCAGGAGTTGGAGACCTTCCTGACGCTGGCCGAGGAGCTGCATTTCGGCCGCACCGCCGAGCGGCTCCTGCTCTCCCAGGCGCGGGTCAGCCAGACGCTGAAGAAGCTGGAGCGCAAGATCGGCGCCCCGCTCTTCGAGCGCACCAGCCGGGTGGTGCGGATGTCACCGCTGGGACGGCAGCTGTACGAGGATGTCGCGCCGCTGCACGCTCAGATGGAGGCGGCCGTGGCGCGCGCGAAGGACTCCGCGCGGGGCGTCGAGGGCGTGCTGAACGTCGGCTTCCTCGGCTCGGGAGCGGGTTCGCTGACGGCGCCGGTCCTCGCGACGTTCCGCGAGCGCTGCCCGGGGTGCGAGGTCACGATGCGGGAGACGCAGTTCCAGGACCCGCTGGGGGCGCTGCGCGGCGGCGAGATCGACCTGCTCTTCACCTGCCTGCCGGTGCAGGAGCCGGACCTGACGGTCGGGCCCGTCGTCATCAGGGAACCCCGGCTCCTGGCGATGCCGCTCGGCCACCCGCTCGCCGGCCGGACGTCGGTGTCCCTGGAGGAGATGGCGGGCGAGACGTTCTTCGGCGTGGTCAACAGCGCGCCCGCGTACTGGTGGGACTTCCACGTCCCGCCGCGTACGCCCAGTGGGCGGGAGATCCGTCGCGGCCAGGCGGTGGCGTCGTTCCAGGAGCTGATGACGCTGATCGCGACGGGGCGGGGGATCTCCCCGGTGATCGCCTCCGTCGAGCGGTACTACTCACGTCCTGACGTGACGTTCGTCCCCCTACGGGATGTTCCGGCGGCGGAGGTGGCGCTGATCTACCGGACGGGTACGCCGGGCCCCCGCGTGGGGGCGTTCATCCGGGCGACCGCCGACACGGTCACCGCGAACGGCGGTCCTGCCGCGTTCTGAGGGGGCCGAGGCTGGGCGCCCCTCAAGGGGCGCGGGGAACTGCGCGAGCGACCACGACGCACCCGCAGGAAGGACGCCGCCCAAGACCGCCCGTCAGGGCCCCGCGCTGTCGGGACGGTCCGTGCACAGCGCCCAGATGACGAAGACGCCGATCGCGATCGAGATGAACGCCCACACCGGCGTGTACGGCAGCCACAGGAACTGCGCCACGATGCCCAGCGCCGCCAGCGCCACGCCCGTGGCCTTCGCCCAGCTCGCGCCCTTGAGGATGCCCCAGCCGACGACGACGATGACGATGCCGAGGACCAGGTGGATCCAGCCCCACGCGGTGAGGCTGAACTTGTAGACGTAGTCGCCGATCCGCGTGTAGACGTCGTCCTTGGCGATGCCCGCGATCCCCGCGAACGCGCCGAGGAGCCCGTTGACCAGCATCAGGACCCCCGCGAACAGGGTGCCGCCGGTGGTCCACACGTCCTCGTCGCCGCCGTGGCCCGGCCTGCTGTGATCCGGCTTGCCGTGGTGCGTGGTCGCGCCGCTCATGGCCACCCCATCTCTCGCTGTCAGGACTCACAGCGTGTGACGGGCCCTGCGGGGAGGCGACCGGGCCTACTCCGAACGGGTCACGGCAGACGGATGCCGGATGCCGGATGACGGGTTACGGGCTACGAGGCCGACGCGTCGGCGACCGCCCGCGTGATCGCCGCCGCCATCCGCCGGATGCCCGGCGAACGGACCGGACACGGCCGGGACTTGGCCGTGGTCGGCGCCAGACAGAAGTGCAGGTAGTCGTCGCCCCGGTGCAGAGCGGTCCGCCCCCGTCCGGGCTCCGTGCAGTAGGCGGGGTTCTTCGTCTCGTACGCGGTACACGGCAGCTTCTCCGTCCACGTGTACCGCGCGGACGCCGGGGCCACGGCGCGGCCCGCGTCGGCGACGAGGCCGTTCGAGGCGCGGGCCTGCGCCCGGTAGAGGCCGTTGACGCGGCGGACGCGGTCGGGGGTGATGGGGTCGGGGCCCTGGAGGACCCAGACGATGCGGGGCCGGTCCGCCCCGCCGGCGGAGTTGATCTGGCCGACCAGCGCACGCGCGCCCGCCGCGTACCGGTCGAAGTACTTCTCGCGGGCCTTGTCGTACGTGATGCCGTCCATGCAGGGCGTGTAGCCCCACGCGTTGCCCCAGAACTGGAGTACTACATAGTCGGGCCGCTCGGCGCGGACGAGGGCGGCGGCCTTGTGCTGGTCGGGGACGAGGGAGTCCTTGCCGGTGCCGTCGAGGTAGTCGCACAGGGTGGTGCCCGAGTAGGGCGCGCTGCGGTAGCGGGCGCCGAGTTCGTCCTTCAACTGGGCACCGAGGACGTCCTGGTTCTCCATGGCGAGGGAGTCACCGAGGTAGAGCACCTTCGGGGCTTTCCGGTGCCGGGTGGCAGGGGTGGAGGACGGGGCGGGGGAGCGGGCATCGAGACGGTCGGTGTCGGGGCGGCCCGGTTCGGACGGGCCGGCGTCGGCTGGCCCGGGGCGCTTGGGCACGGGCGCGGCGGCCCGCGTCTCGCCACCGGAGCCCGGATCGCCGCACGCCCCCAGCAGCAGCGCGCCCGCCAGCACCCCGGCGCCCACCCCCATGCCCCACAGCCTCCGCACGCGACAACCCCCACCCCAGACAGCCGAAACGGCCCCCAGGCAAACACATGCGCGACGGCGACGGAAGGCGTCGGCCTGCCAAGTACGGCCGGGCACGGCCAAGGACGGCCGGGCCCGCGCACCCTTCGGCCGAAGGTCTACGGGACCCTGACCGAAGGGAGCGGCGCGGCGCGATGCAACGAGGCGCCCGGAGACAGCCCTAGCGGGCGACGAACTGCGTGAGGATCGCCTGCACTTCGTAGATGTCGACGCCCTTGGTGAACGTCTTCTGGAGCGGCGTCGGGTTGCCGGAGATCCAGATCTTCAGCTCGGCGTCCAGGTCGAAAGTCCCGGCCGTCTCGACGGCGAAGTGCGTGATGCTGCGGTACGGCACCGAGTGGTACTCGACCTTCTTACCGGTTATGCCCTGCTTGTCGACCATGATCAGCCGACGGTCGGTGAACAGCATGGTGTCGCGTATCAGCTGGTACGCGGCGTGCACCTGCTCACCGTGACCGAGTAGACGCGCGTAGTCGCCCTGCGCCTTCGACGGGTCGACGGTGTGCGCGTTTCCGAAAAGTGCCATGTAATGCCCCCCACTGGATGGTCACCGCTCGCGGTGGCCGATCCCCTTTTGTTCCCCGTGCCCGGGACGAGCCACGGGATCGGCCAACCCTACCCGGGGGCGCGGGCGCCTTCCTGGGCGGAGGCCACGGCGCCGGCGGATCAGACGTTGATGCAGAGATTCTCGGGATCTGAGGGCAAGTACACGGGGCACCCGTGGCTGGGTCGGGGGACCACCCGGTACTTGGTGGCGGCGGACCAGCAGGGGACCTTGACCCATTCCCACTCGGCGAACGGTGGGTCGTCGCGGTCGTTGGTCGTATGGCCGTTGGTTTCGTGGACGCAGTCGCCTTCCCGGGCGGAGGACACGTCGCCGTGGACGCCGCCGCTGACCACCCAGTTCGCGAAGGATTCTTCAGTCACGTACAGCAAGAGAAACAGGCCGAGGAGGACTGCACCGAGGGCAAGCAGGCCGCTCTCCCACTCGCTCTCCTCTGAGGGTTCCTCTGACGGTTCCTTTGACGGTTCCTTTGAGGGCTCCTTGGAGGCGGGAACGAATGCCGCAGCAGCGGGAGGGGCCTGCCCCCTGTCGCGCGGTGCCTCTGGTTCGGGGAGTGGCCTGAGCTGCGACTTGCTGTACTGCTTGGTCTTCCGGGCCGATGAGTTGAGCAGTTCGAGGGCCTCGGTGGCGGTGGGGAGAGGTAGGGGAGGGAGCCGATGACCATGCCGGTCGCGGTGAGCGTGGAGTCGCCCCGGCTGGTCGCGATGCCGAAGTCGGTGAGCAGGATGGTGCGGTCGGCTGTCACCATGACGTTGGCGGGCTTCACGTCCCGGTGGACGATGCCCCGCTGGTGGGCCGCTTCGAGGGCTTGCAGGAGTGCGTCGGCGATGCGCCCGGTACTGCCCACCGACAGGCGCTTCTTCTTCACGAGGTGTTCCTGGAGGGTGCCACCGGTCACCAGCTGCATCACGATCCAGGGCGCCTCATCCACGATGACGACGTCGTGGACGCTGACAATGTGCGGGTGGTCCCGGAGCTTTGCCGCGTTGCGCGCCTCGCGTCTGGCGATGTCCTTGGCCGCCCAGACCCGGCCGAAGCCACCCGTGCCCAGGACGTGCGACAACCGGAAGCGGCCGCCTAACAGCAAGCCTTCCACCCCTTGGGTCATAGCCGCCCGCCCCTCGTCCGTGCTACCGCCGGTTCGGTAATGGTGACGATGTTGCCAGGGTTCACGGAATCCGTCCCGATCCGTGCGACGACTGGGATGCTCGCCCCCGGAGGCGGGCACCGAATCGGCCATGGCGGCCGCCGCGGAGTGAAGCTCTGCCCACAGGTCTGAGAGGATCGGGGCCCGTACGTAGGGCCCGATGAAGGCCAGGCCAGGTGGGGTGGGGATGTCGATGATGGTGTTGCTGCTCTGCATGGGGGTGCTGATCGCGGCGGCGGGCCTCGGGGCCGTCGTGTGGGCCGCGCGGGGCGGCCCGCGCTGGGTCCACGGCGTGGCCAAGGCCACGACTGCCGCGGCGGAGTTGGCCGCGTCGGCCACCAAAATGAGCCGTCGCGGCGGGGGCAACGGCAACACCACCGATTAGGCCGCGTCAGCCGCACCGCCCTCCAGGCACGCTAGGTGTTTGCTCGGTCACCTGGAGTGCGGGATCATGAGCGCCTCGGCGGGCTGAAGGGCGTGTTGTGGACTCGTTGGATGCCGTCGTGCGCGACGTTGCTTTCCTCATCATGGCGGTCACGTTGGTCTACAACGGCCCCGTGATCATCAGCGGCATCCTGTTCGCCCGCCGCGGCGGCGCATCGCTGCGCGGGCAGCTCGCGTTGAGTGGCGGAGTGCCGGTGGCGCCGCCCGGCCATTGGACGGTGTTCGTCCTGATCCCCTGCCTGAATGAGGAGCGGGTCATCGGCAACACCGTACGTTGCCTGCTCGGCCTCCAGCCCGGCGTCCGGGCCGTGGTGATCGACGACGGCAGCGACGACCGTACGGCCGCACTGGCACAAGCCGCGGGTGCGGGCCGTATCGAGGTGATGCGGCGGGCGCTGCCCGAGGCCCGGCGCGGAAAGGGAGCCGCTCTCAACACCGGTCTTCGGCACGTGCGCCACCGGGTGCGGGACGAGGGCCTCGATCCGGCGCGCGTCCTGGTGTGCGTGCTCGACGCGGACGGCCGGCTGACGCCGGGGGCCACCGCCCGCGTGGCGGCGCTGTTCGAGGCGCCGGAGGTCGGTGGCGCGCAGCTGGCGGTGCGGATCCGTGACCGCGGCCATGTCGCCCTCCGGTTCCAGGACTTCGAGTTCTGGGGGCTGAGCGCGATCAGCCAGTTCGGCCGGGTGGCCACGGGGTCGGTGAGCATGGGAGGCAACGGCCAGTTCACCCGCCTGTCCGCGCTGGACAGCGTGGGCGAGCAGCCGTGGTCGTCCTCCCTGACCGAGGACCTCGACCTGGGCATCAGCCTCGCGGTGCACGGCTGGACGGTGACGTCCACGACGGGCGCCTACGTCTCCCAGCAGGGGCTGACCAGCCCTCGCCGCCTGCTGCGCCAGCGCACCCGCTGGCACCAGGGCCACATGACGGCCCTCGCGCGCCTTCCCCAGCTGTGGACCGCCCCCGGCATCCGGCGCGGGACCCGTATCGAACTCACGGGATACCTCCTGATCCCCTACCTGATCACCCTGCCCTGGTCCGTCGTCCAGCAGTACCTGCTCCTGCGCCTCGTACAGGGGCACGGGCCGGGGCTGTTCGCCCTCCCGGTGGGGCCGTTGTGGCTCCAGGCGCTGAGCGGCCTGGGCTGCTACGCGCTGGCCTTCGCCGGGCACCTGGCCGTGGCGGCCGTCTACTGGCGGCGCACGGGCGACCAACCCCTGTGGAAGACGCTGGTCTACTCCCACGCCCTGGTGCTGTGGGTGTACGTCAGTTTCATCGCCGCATGGCGAGCCGTGGGCCGCATGATCACGCTGCGCAGGGGGTGGGCCAAGACCGAGCGTTCCCAGGAGGAGCCCCTGGTGGCGGCGGCGGACCCGCGGGCGCCCGCGGACATGGGCTCTCGGACGTGAGCGATGCGCCTGTCATGACGGGCACGCCCGTGCGAGCCATGCTCGTCCTCGGCACCCGGCCGGAAGCCGTCAAGCTGGCGCCCGTGGCCCGCGCCATAACCGCCTCCCCGCTGTTCGAGCCGCTCGTGGTGACCACCGGGCAGCACCGCGAGATGCTCCACCAGATGCTGGACCTTCTCCGGACGGGTGACCGCACCGACCTCGACGTCATGCGGGAACGCCAGCAACTGTCCACCCTCACCGCCCGGTTGGTCGACGGCCTGGGCACGGTGATCCGGGAGCGGCGTCCCGACCTCGTCGTCGTCCAGGGCGACACGACGACGGCGCTGACCGGCGCCCTGGCCGCCTTCTACGAACGGGTGCCCGTCGCGCACGTAGAGGCCGGGCTGCGTACGGGCATGCTGGACAACCCCTTTCCGGAGGAGCTGAACCGCATCCTCATCGCCCGTATGGCGCGCTGGCACTTCGCGCCCACCGCGGGTGCTGCCGCCCACCTGAGATCCGAGGGCGTACCGGAGCGCGCGGTGTTCGTCACCGGCAACACCGTTGTCGACAACCTGCTGTGGGTGCTCGCCACGGGAACAGGCCGCAGCCACTTCACCACGTCGCTGCGGCGCATCCTGCTCACCCTGCACCGCAGGGAGAGCCACGGCGGGACCATGCGCGACATGGCGGGTGCGGTACGGACTCTCGCCGACCGGGAGGACGTCGAGATCCTGCTCCCTCTCCACAAGAGTCCCGCGGTCCGCGAGGTTCTGCTCCCCGCGCTCGCCGCGCACCCGCGCATCCGCGTGGTGAAGCCCCTGGACTATCCCGACTTCTCCGCGAGCCTCGCCGCCTGTGACCTCGTCATGACGGACTCGGGCGGTGTCCAGGAGGAAGCGCCGGCCCTGGGCAAACCGGCCCTGATCCTGCGCACGGCCACGGAACGGACGGAGGCGGTGGAGGCAGGCGCCGCGCAACTGGTGGGCACCGAACCCCGCGCGATCGTGGACGCGGCGACGAGACTGCTGGACGACCCCGAGGCGTACACGCGGATGGCGACCGCCGAGAACCCCTTCGGAGACGGCCACGCCTCCCGCCGCATCCTCGCCCACCTGGCCACGGGCCTCAGGGCGCCCATCCCCGCCGCCGCACTGCCGCCGACGTCACCGGCCCCTCGCCCCGCACCCCACGCGGAGCCCACCGGGGCACGCTGACGACGCCCGCCCCCCTGCTTACTCAGACACTCGCAACGGCTCAGAAGTCGTCGGCGCCATTACGCAGCTCGTAAGTCCAGTACCCGGTGGCCCACTTGGCCGGGTCCACGGCGATGCCACCCTTGCCCGGAGCGGTGACGGCAGCCATGCCGCCCCCGCCCTGGAGCGTCACGGAGAAGCCGTTGACGATCTCGGTGTCCTCGTCGGTACCCCCGTCCGACAGCCTGACCAGCGCGTACGCCGGGGCCCCCGCCTTGAGGACGACGGGCGCGGCGGGCTTGCTCTTGGCGACGGGCGGCACGTTCTCGCGGTGGCTCTCCAGGAACTGGATCTCCGGATAGCCGGTCATCTTGCAGCTGTGCCCCGAGGTGTTCTTCGCGGTCAGGACGATGTGGGTGTAGGGCGGGCCGTTGTGGCGGGCGGCGCTGATGGAGAGGTCCTTGGCGGCGCAGACGGGGGCGGTACCCGTGGCATCGGAGGCGGGGGAGGCCTTGCTGCCGCCGCTCTTCGCGGCCGAGGCGCCCGCCTCGGACGACGCGGACGCGCCCGGCGACTTGGACGAGGAAACGGCAACGGTCCCGTCGGACCCGCCATGCCCGCCCGTCCCGGACGCCTTGACCCCCGAACCGCCACCACAGGCGGTGAGCGACAGCGCGAGCGCCGCGGTGGCGCCGGCGGCGGCGAGAACGGTGGTGCGGCTGCGGAACGTACGCATGGGACTTCCCCTGAGAGATAGAACGAGAGGCAGACCCGAGCGACCAACTGCCCCGCTGCCATCCCCAACCCTGCCGCCCACCACTAACGCCCCGCTGCCGCGCTACTCACGTCCGGCTGCCGTCCCTCCGTGGACGGGCCGCGCTCAGCGCCACGGACGACATCCGGCACCGGACGCGCCGGGGCCGCGTGGCGACAGCCTCGGCGGCGGTACTCATCGCCCTGGCCCTGTCCCCGGTAACCAAACTCCGAACCCTGCCCCGGCCCCCAGCCGACCCAGACACGCCCCCAGCCGCCGGGCGACCGACACAACAAAAAGACCCAGGTCGCTGACCTGGGCCTCAATTCAAGAGCGGGTGACGAGAATCGAACTCGCACTCTCAGCTTGGGAAGCTCGGGTGATCTAGGGGGAGTTGGGTTTCTGGCCTGCGGCTGAGCACTCTGACGACCCCTCGGCGCGGCCGACTTCGTGCCCGCCATTCCCCGTGGTTCCCCGGCTAACCTGGCACGGTTCTGGCACGGGTCCGAGCAGGAAGGCAGACGGGTCACTATCCGGTTCTCGGAGGGCGTGAGCTCAGTTCTCCGGGCTTCGGCATAACCCGTCCAGTGTCGCAGATCAACTCGGGGAGCCCAGGCCACAGCGGGGTGGAGGTGGTCACCTGTGGGTGCCGACTGTCAGCGTTCGTCGGCTTCGCACGGCCCAGGGACGGCCCAGACGCGGCGCTTGGAAGATGCGGGCATGCCATGGTGGGGCGGTCAGATCGTCCCGTGCCGCCACCGTGCCGGGTCGCCGAGTGTCGCTGCCGTCCGCCGTCGTTGCCGTCAGCGCTGCCGTCACTTTCCGCGACGGACAGTCGGCCGCTGGTGTCACGTCCGCACAGACGATGCACCGCCTTAGAATCAGCCTAAGCTGCAATCAACGGAGTAAAGAATGTACCTAGCGCGCGTGAAGATTACCGAAATTCGAGGCTTCTTCGGAAATCGCACGGTTGAGCTCGACTTCCTTCGCCCAGATGGCAGCTATGCCGGATGGACGGTCATTGCGGGGCGCAATGGGTCTGGGAAAACTTCAATCCTGCGTGCGATCGCACTGACGCTAGGTGGATCCAAAGTCGCTCAGACAATGGCACCCAATTACGCTACATGGCGTTCGAGTGACCAAAAAGATGGCTTGATCGCTGCACAGTTGTATCTTGATGCAGACGAGGCTGAGTCTGTCGTATTCTCAAATAAGCCAGCCAGTCCAGGGATTCACGCTGAAGTAGAAATCAAGCTCCCCATCCCACGGGAAGCAAAGTCGAAAGGCGGCATTCGCTCATACGTTCAGTCCGAGTGGATGGAAGTGATGATTTCCCCTCGACTCGATGATGATGAGGAAGAAGCGCAACCCACTCCGGTCACAGATGCTCTATTTGCCGCCGGGTATGGGGCATTCAGGCGCCTCTCTCGAGAGATGGCAGACATTCGTGAAAAGTCCGACGTATTGGAAAGGGCTAACCGCTTCTCTACACTATTCAATGAGGATGCATCACTGGCAGAAGGAGTCGCCTGGCTAGTAGGACTGCACCTACGGCGTCTAGAAGGCGACACAGAAGCCGAATCGGTCCTGGAAACAGTCCTAAATCTCTTGAGCGAAGGCCTGCTGCCTGACGGCTGCACGGTTGAGGAGGTTAACTCAGGCGGCCTTTGGGTTAATCGAGGCGGTCAAAGCTTCCCCCTTCGCGAGATGAGCGACGGATACAGAACCGTGTCTGCCCTCGTATTGGATCTTGTGCGCCACCTATTCGCGCACTACGGCGATCTCAACGTGACGCAGCACGATAATGGACTTTCAATTGACCTGGCGGGGGTCGTGTTGATTGACGAAATCGACGCACATCTTCATGTCAGTTGGCAGATGCGTGTAGGTGAATGGCTAAAGGATCACTTCCCTAAAATTCAGTTCATCGTCACAACTCATAGCCCATACATCTGCCAAGCCGCTGACCCTGCCGGGCTGATTCGCCTGCCTGGGCCAGACGAGGATGCCCCGGCACAGATCGTTGATGCTGAATTGCATCAACGCATCGTGTACGGCAGCGGTGACGATGCAGCCTTGTCGTCTCTCTTCGGCCTCGATAGCCCATATTCGAAACGGGCTGAGGAAGCCCGTCGCGACCTTGTGGGATTGGAAGAGAAGGTGCTCTCAGGGGAAGCGACAGAATCAGAAGTGAAGCAATTTGAAGCCCTTTCTCACAAATTGCAGAGCTCTCTCAGTGCGCGTGTTGATGAGGTGGCCGCGAGGCTGGTTAATAGCGATGATTAAACTAGATCGCGTCAGTGCAGATGCTTCGCTTCTCGCGCGCCTAGACCGGAAAACGAAAAACTTAGGCAACAACCCCACAGTAGATTTTACCCGGTCGCAATGGAAGGGAGCGCGAACCCTTCGAAGAGATATCCTCGGACTACTCGAACGCATGGCGCCCGGCGTCCACAGATGTATGTACTGCGGGGACAGCCTCGGAACAGACATTGATCACTTTGAACCGTTGTCGAGAAATCCACACCGGGCATTCGAATGGATGAACCACCTACTTGCATGCTCCCACTGCAACAGCAACAAGAAGAGGGACCAGTATCCGTGCGATAGTTGCGGTGATCCTCTTTTGATTGACCCCACGCGCGAAGACCCGTATGACCACATCAGACTGGTCTTCACCACGGGCAAGTACATCCCAAGGTCCCCGAAAGGTATGGCGACAATTGAGGTTTTTGGCCTTTCACGGATCTCCCTAGAGCGAGGCCGCGCATCCGCGTTTATTAGAAATAAGTCCATGTTGCGCGATTTCAACGGACAGTTGATTCAGGGGAACGTTTCAGCGGTCGAGGAAGTGAAGAACTCTATGCTTGAACAGCCCTTCGCGGACGTCTTTTTTGCGATGCTTCAGCAGGCAGAAGCGCCTGGCGCCTCCATCGTATTTGGTGGCGATGTTGTAGAGGCATTGAAGGCATGGAATAATCTTTCGATACAGCAGCGGTGATGCCTCAATGGGCAAGCAAAGCGCCATCGAGCGCACTCGGTAGCTGAGCAAGCATTTTGGGTCTCGATGCCGCCACGCCGTGCATGGTAGCCAGATGGGCTGACAGAGAGCCCATTTTTCAACAGCAACCTTCCCCAGCTCCCATCCCGTCTGCCGTCGACCCACACACCGTGGAGCGGGCGTGGCTCAGGGCGTCAAGGTGGAGCGCGCCACTGTACGAACGACCTTGACGCCCTGAGCCACGGCTGCTCGGCTCTGCCTGGGTCGACGGCAGACGGGATGGGAGCCCCCGCACCAGCCACTCACGGCCGGCACTCGCAAACGGCGCCCCTGCCATCTCGGAGCCTGAGCGCCCCCGCCGGAGGCATGTCTTTGACCTGCGGGTGACTTCCTCGCTTCTGCCCGCATGCACGTAGCGCGCCGCCGGGCGCGGCCAGCCGGGGCGCAGACAGGAGGCAGGCCGCGCCGCAGAGGCGGCGCGCGCCCGCGCCGTGCGCGGGCTCTTGAACCAGTAGAGAAAGTTGTAACTCAGCCGGTCTGCCGAGGCTTGAAGTCGTGGGCGCAGGCCGGGAGTTTTGCCGCTTGGCGGTGTGCGAGGGGTAGGAAGAGGGCTGGTCGTATCGTCCAGGTGATGCGTGTGTCCGAGTGAGTCACTGAGACCGTGCAGGGCTGCATCTGGAGAAGGGCTCTGCGGGTGCGGACGCGGCCCTCGTACAGCCACTCCCAGGCTTCGCCTGAAGCGTGAGTGTTCAGTGCAGGGGAGATCGTGCGGAGGGCCACCGCTACCCACCGATCCGCCTGCGGTGCAGAGTAGGCGTCGAAGGATGCTCGTAGCTGGGGCCCCGCACGGCCGTCCGTGGCGGTGGGCTCCGTCCAGCACTCGCACCAGTAGCCGCGTCGGAGCTTGGTCATCCGCATCGTTGGCCTCCCCTGCCGGCCTCGGTGAAGAAAGCCGCGGTGACCGTGTGGCCGTGGTCGCTGTCGTTGACGATGACGCGGTGCGCGATGGCGCTGACCATCTCCAGGCCCCGGCCGTGTTCAGCCTCTTCGTCCTGGTGCTCGACCTTGGGGGCGGTTCCCGTGCCTCCGCCGTCGGTGACCGACAGGGTGAGCATCTGCGGGGATACCTCGATGGCCAGGGAGAAGCTGCCCGACTGGTGACCGCTGGCCGTGTGCAGGAGCGCGTTCGCGCTCAGCTCGCTCACGATCAACTCGGCGTCCTCCGCCAGGGGCGAGTCACGAAGGATGTCCCGCGTCCAGCGTCGGGCCCTGCTGACCTCTTCTGGGAAACCTGGGCAAGTGAGGCCCCAGACTCGGATAGTGCTCGTATACTCGTGCATACAAGTTCCTTCGTGCTGGTAGGCCGCCATGTGCAGCGGGTTCGAGCTAGACGAGTTTCACGCCGTCGTGGGCGCGGATGGCCGGTGGGGAAGCCGCGTCGAGTGCGTCCAGGACGCGGATCGCGTAGGCCTCGTCGGCGAGTTCGGTGACTTCTTCGCGGGTCGCCCAGCGCAGAGCTCGGGTCTCGCCGCCGGTCGTGGGCGTACCGTCGGCGGCCTCGCAGCGGAAGACCATGGAGACGATCAAGCCCGCCATGTTCTTGTAGATGCCTGTGAGGGTCGCCGGAAGCACAATCTTGATTCCGGTCTCTTCGAGGACCTCGCGTTGCAGGGCGTCGGGGATGGTTTCCTCGCGTTCGAGGATGCCGCCCGGGGGTTCCCACTTGCCGTTGTCACGGCGCTTGATCAGGAGGGCACGATCCTGATCGTCGACGATGACTCCGGCAACGCTCACGGAGTGCGGACGGTCAGTGCTCACGGTCCTCGACCCTCTCGGATAGCTAGGCTTTCCACCGTAGCAACAACACTCGCCCACTCGTCTAGATACCTAAAGGAGTACACGTGACGTCACTCCCGAGCCTGCTCGGCGACATCGACCCCACGAGTGATCGTGCGGTCTTCCGACAGATCGCCGACCAGCTGCGCGAGGCCATCGACCGTGGGCGATTCAAGGAGAGCGAAAAGCTGCCTTCGGAGGCCGAACTCGTCGAGCACTACGGCGTATCCCGGATGACCGTTCGGAACTCCTTCTCCGTGTTGCAGGGCGAGGGCCTGGTCCATGCCGAGCATGGCAAGGGTGTCTTCGTACGGCCCCGGCCGCCTGTCCGGCGGCTGGCCTCCGACCGTTTCGCCCGGCGCCACCGTGATCAGGGCAAGTCCGCCTTCGTCGTCGAGGCCGACGCCGCGGGCAGCCACCCCCAGGTCGACAGCCTGGAGGTCAAGGAGGAGAAGGCCAGTCAGGACATCTCCACACGGCTTGGCTCGGTGCGGCGGGTGCTCGCTCGTCGGCGGCGGTACCTGCTCGATGGCCGGCCGGTCGAGTTCGCCACCTCGTACCTCCCGCTCGACATCGCACGTGGTACGCAGATCGCCGAACCCAACCCCGGTCCCGGCGGCATCTATGCCCGCCTCGAAGAACTGGGCCACCACCTCGACCACTTCGACGAGGAGATCCGGGCCCGAATGCCCGCACCGTCCGAGGTGAAGACGCTCCGGCTGGCCTCCGGTGTACCCGTGATCCACCTGGTCCGCACCGCGTACGACACCGAAGGACGGGCCGTGGAGGTCTGCGACACCGTCATGGCGGCGGATGCCTACGTCCTGTCGTACCAGCTCCCGGCCACGTGAGGGGCTGACGGCTGTGGCGTGCGGTGGTCCGCACCCCGAACTCGTATACGCCAACAGGCCTACTCGTATAGACGAGTTGGCGAGTTGTGTGGCACAGTGGACGGCGTTCCCGGGGATCGGGTTCGAACGCTGCATCTTGTCTAGACGAGTAGATGGGGAGAACCTTGCGAACCATTCGCGTGGAGACCTCGGCCGCGACGATCCTGCTCACTGAGGCGCCCGAGCCCAAGGTCCGCGACCGTCAGACCGGCGAGATCGCCAAGGACGCCACCAGCGGTGAATCGCTGATGACGATCGGCGTCGTCTACATCGAGGAGGGCGAGTCGTCCCTGATCAAGGTGACCATCCCGGAGAGCGGAGTGTCCGAGGGGCTGACGCTCGGTGCGCCGGTCTCGCTGCCGGGACTCGTCGCCCGACCGTGGGAGAGCGTCTTCAACGGCCAGCAGCGGCACGGCATCGCCTACCGCTGTGCCGCCGTCACTCCTGCCGCCTTCCCGGCCGCCATGGGGGCCTCGGCCTGATGACCGATCTGACGACGCTTCTGGAGGTGGGTGGTCCTGTCGCCGCACTCGGCGGCGGGGCTGCCTACACCCGGGCCAAGCACCCCGGGGTCTACTGGTCTGCGGTCGGCCTGCCGATATCCACGGCCCGGCTGCTCAGCTCGTACGGCTCGGTCATGGAGGCCTGCGGCCTGTCCGTGACGCCGTCCCGACTGCGTGTCCTGGCGGTCAAGGCCACAACCCGTGGGGAGATCCGTCCCGTACCGCCTCGGCGCGGAATCATCCGCCCGACCACGACCGGCTTACGGCTCCGTCTGCGGCTCGCACCGGGCCAGGAACCCGCCGACGTGGCCGCCTCGGCCGAACGGCTGCGCCACGCCTGGGGAGTTCACGCCGTCTACGTGACCACGGTCAAGCCTGGCGTGGTCGACCTGCGACTCGTCGGCTATGACGTGCTGCGAGAGGTCCGTATGCCGCGCAAAGCGGTGGGCGGATTCCTGAAAGTGCCCGTAGCGCTGCGGGAAGACGCCACACCATTCGTACGCGACTACCGCGTGGTGCCGCACGGCCTCTCCCTGGGCGCCACCCTGTCGGGCAAGTCCATGTACCTGCGGCACCTCGTTGCCGGGCTCGCACCGCAGCCCGTCGCCCTGGTCGGCATCGACTGCAAGCGCGGTGTGGAGCTGGCGCCCTTCGCCTCGCGGCTGTCGGCGCTCGCCACCGATCCCGAGCAGGCTGCCGAGTTGTTGCCCGTGCTCATCAAGGAGATGGAGGACCGGTACGACCTGATCAAGGCACGCCAGAGGATCGCACCGGGCACGCCGAACGAGGAGATCACCTCCGACATCTGGGGGCTTCCCGAACAGGAACGACCCGTGCCCGTCGTCCTGTTCGTCGACGAAGTGGCGGAACTCTTCCTCGTCGCTACGAAGAAGGAGGAAGAGCGGCGGGACGAGATGGTCACTCAGCTCATCCGGCTTGCCCAACTCGATCGCGCGGCCGGCATCTACCTGGAGGTGTGCGGGCAGCGGTTCGGCGCTGAGCTCGGTAAGGGCGCCACGATGCTCCGGGCCCAGTTGACCGGCCGCGTCTGCCACCGCGTGAACGATGAAGCTTCCGCGAAAATGGCGCTCGGCGATGTCGCCCCCGAAGCGGTCTCCGCCGCCTGTGCTATCCCTGCCGAACGGCCCGGCCTCGCCGTTGCCGGTGACACCTCGGGCGGCTGGTCCCGCATCCGCACGCCGTATCTCTCCCTGTCCGACGCCGCCGAAACCTGTCGCGCGTCGGCCCACCTGGTTTCTGACCTGCCCGCGCTGAAGCCCTTTCGGCCCTCCGTGCCCGCGCAGCCGGTCGAGTCCGCGGCCGCCCCGGTCGTGCAGCCGCGACCGATCACCGGCTTAGCCGCACTCTCCTGCACCCCGGTCGGCGTGACCGTCTCGCGCCAAGTCCCTGCCCCTGCCATGCCTGAATCCGGAAGGAGCCGCACCATGCGCGCCCAACTCGCCCGTATCGATGCGGTGCTCGTACAGGCCGTCATCGCGGCAGCCTTGTCCTTCGCCCACCTGCACGACGTCGCCTCGGCGGCTGGACAGGACGGGTGGAAGGCGTGGGCCTATCCGATCTCGGTCGACCTGCTGCTCGTCGCCGCCTGGCGTCGACTGCGGACCGGTGAGGCCAAAGCCGCGGGCTGGTGCTGGTTCGTCATCGCGCTCGCGGCTTCCCTCGGCGCGAACGTCGCCACCGCCGGACTGCTCGACATGAATCATGTGCCGGCCTGGCTCCGCATCCTCGTCGCGGGCTGGCCTGCGGTCGCCTTCCTCGGCGGGACGCTCCTCGCGCACTCGACGCCGACACCGCCCGACGAGGTCCGGGAGCAAGCCCCCGATGGCATCGACGACCAGGAGGACGCGCCCGATCCCGTACCGGAGCTCTCGTCGTCACCGGCCCCGGCCACCGAGTCCGCCCCCACCTCGACCCCTCCGCTCACCGTTGCCCTCCCGGCCGCCCTCGTCGACCACGCCCGCAAAGTCGCCACCGAACACCACGCCCGCACCGGCACTGCCATCGACACCACGACCCTGCGCGCCCGTCTCGGCGTCCCGATGCCCATGGCCGACGCCATCGCCGCTCAGCTCTGAAAACCCGGAACGTCCCGAAGGGAGATCCACATGAGCGCCAACCGTCGCTTCCGCTCCGTCACCCGTATCGGTCCCGTCCAGGTCGGCACCGCGTACGACGGCCGTGGTCGCGAGAAGCACACCGCCGCGTGTACGGCCCCGCGCTGCGGCTTCTCCGCCGACTACGACAGCCGCGCCGCCGCCGAGTTGGCCGCCCGTACCCACCGTTGCCCCGTTCGCTGAAAGGACCCGCTCCCGTGACCGTCAGCCTGCCGCTCGTGTTCGTCCTCGGCCTCTTCGCCTGGGGAGCGGTCAAGCTCCTCGGCGTCCGCACCTGGATCGTCGTGGTGATCGCCCTCTTCGGCTTCTGGCTCTCGCACACCTTCATGGCCCCGGCCATCGAATCCGGCACGCGCTCCGGCGTGGACGTCGTAAACGGCTCACATGACTAGACGAGTAGGTAAGGAGACCTTCGCCGTGTTCCTGCCCAGGTACCCCGACAGCCCGACGCCCCCGCCCGTCCACCACCACACGGTGGCCGACCCGACGCCCGTGCGGCGGTCCGCGCCTCAGATCTCCATCACGAGCGGGGCGGTCGTGGCCGTGCTCGTCGGCGGCGTCGTGCTGACCGCGCTCCTGGCCGCTGTCGCCGTGTCGGCCACCTCCGTCGCGGTGTGTGCCGTGGTCATCCGCTCGATGCTCCGCGACCAGCGCCGTCACTGACCTGCCCGGCTCCAGACACACCCAGGCCCCCGGGACGGCCCTGATACCGCCAAGCATCCGCCGCCCCGGGGGCCCTGTCCCTCCTGATCGAAGCCAGAAGGAGAAGCCATCATTACCCGCACCACCCCGCCCCCGCTCAGCGAACTCGGTCAACTGGCCGCAACTGGCACCATGCCCGCGCTCCTGCGCCAGCTCTCCGGCCTCGGCGGCTGCACGCACCCGATCCGCCTCGACGGCCACCGCACCGAGCACGCTGTCGACACCCGGACTGGCGAGATCGGCAACGTCCTCCGCCACCTCGACTCGGCCACCCTCCCGGCCGGTCACCTCCTGGTCCGCTGCAACAACCGCCGTACGACCCGCTGCCCGGCCTGCGCGGAGGTCTACCGTCGCGACACCTTGCACCTGATCACCTCCGGCCTGCGAGGCGGCAAGGGCGTCCCCGAGCGCGTCGCCGCCCACCCCCGCGCCTTCGCCACCTTCACGGCCCCCGGCTTCGGCCCGGTCCACAACCGCCCCACGGGCCCGGCCCGAACGGTCCGCCCTTGCCGTTGCGGTGTCGTCCACGACCAGGACGACACCGCCCTCGGCACCCCGCTCGACCCGGACACCTACGACTACGAAGCAGCCGTGCTCTGGAACGCTCACGCGGGCCTGCTCTGGCGGCGCTTCTCGATCTACCTCCGCCGGGAGGTCGCCAAGCGTGCCGGCCTCACCCAACGCGCTTTCCGCGAGTACGCACGGATCTCCTTCGCCAAGGTCGCCGAGTACCAGAAACGTGGTGCGGTCCACTTCCACGCGGTCATCCGCATCGACGGCCCGGACGGCGGCGACACCCCGCCCCCGGCCTGGGCAACCCCCGAGCTGTTGACCGACGCCATCCGCGCCGCTGCGACCGCTGCCCGTGTGGATGGCCCGGTCATCGACAACCGCGCGCACGCCTTCACCTTCGGCCACCAACTCGACGTACGCACCATCCGGTCCGTCGGCTTCGACGGCGGTCAGGAGCTGTCTGAGCGGGCCGTCGCCGCGTACATCGCCAAGTACGCGACTAAGGGCGCCGAAACCGCCACGGGAGCGCTGGACCGTCCCCTCAAGTTCCTCGCCGAACTCGCCCAGCTCGACATCAGCGACCACGCCCGCCGCATGATCCGTACCGCACGGGCCCTCGGCGCCCGCAAGGAACTGGAAGAACTCCGGCTCCGGGCCTGGGCCCACATGCTCGGCTTCCGAGGCCACTTCTCCACGAAGAGTCGCCGCTACTCCGTCACCCTCGGCACACTCCGCGACGCCCGAGCCGAATGGCGCCGGGCCCAAGCCGTCACCGACGACCAGGACGCCCCAGACACGACCCTCGTCCTCGCCCACTGGGTCTACGCCGGAACCGGCCTCACCGACGCCGAAGCCTGGCTTGCCGAAACCCTCGAACCCGCCCCCGGAACCGAAGGGGAGCCCACCCGTGGCTGAGCGCCATCTCTCCGTCGACCAGGTCGCCGAGCTGCTCGGCACGACCGCCCGTTTCCCGCGTCGGCTCATCGAGGAGCGCCGCATCCGGTACGTGAAGGTCGGCCGCCACGTGCGCATCCCGGAAAGCGCGGTCGAGGAGTTCATCACCTCCCACACCGTCGAGCCGATCAAGCGGTCCCGTGCTCGCTACGGGAGGGCTGCCTGATGGCGAACAGCAGGGGGAGGCGTCGCCGCTTCGGTGCGATTCGGCGGCTGCCGTCCGGCCGCTACCAGGCGCGGTATCCGGGGCCGGACGGCGTGATGCGCCCGGCGCCGTTCACCTTCGAGACGTCGGCCGATGCTGACGACTGGCTGGCCGAGAAGCAGACCGAGATCCGCAGAGGTGATTGGCGGGACCCAGAGGCCGGGGCCGTCAACCTTCGCGCCTACGCAGACAAGTGGGTCGAGGAGCGCGAACTCAGCGTGCTCACGCGCGACCTGTACCGTTACCTCCTAGACCGCCACATCCTCCCGACCTTCGGTGATGACGACCTCGACGAGATCACCGCGCCCCGCGTCCGCACCTGGCGCACCGAGCGTCTTCGTACCGGTGCCAAGACAGCGACCGCCAAGGCGTACCGCCTCCTCAAGGCCATCATGGAGACCGCCGTCGACGACGACCTGATCCGCCGCAACCCGTGCCGCATCAAGGGCGCGGGTGCGGAGAAGGCACAGGAACGGCCTACGGCCACCGTCGCGCAGGTCGATGCCCTCGCCGAAGCGGTCGGCATGCGGTGGCGCCTCATGGTCTACCTCGGCGCCTACGGCCCGACCCGGCCCGAGGAACTGGCGGGGCTCCGCCGCCGGGACGTCGACCTCGACGCTCTGCGCATCACGGTGCGGACGGCCGAACCTGAGAGGACGAACGGGCGACGCGCGCCCGGCGACACCAAGTCGGACGCCGGTACCCGCACGATCTACCTGCCCGCGTTCCTGGAGCGTGAGGTTCGCTGGCACATGGAGTCGTTCGCCGAGGAAGGACCGAACGGGCTCGTCTTCGTCGGTGATCGGGGAGCGCCCTTCCGCCGGAGCACCTTCGGCAAGTACTGGCGTAGGGCGCGCACGGTCGCCGGTCTGCCGGACAACTTCCGGTTCTACGATCTCCGCCACACCGGGCACACCCTGTCGACCCGATCCGGCGCGACCCTGAAGGACACGATGGTTCGCGCCGGCCAGTCGTCCGAGAAGGCGGCGATGATCTATCAGCACTCCGAGGAGGAGCGTCAGCAAGAGGTCGCGGGGATGCTCGATCGGAGTGTTCGGAAGGCCCGCCGGGCTGTGGCACGGAAGCCGGATGATCAAGCATCTGGCACGGATGTGGCACGCGACGGCTGAGCGGAAGCGGACAGCAGAAAGGCCCGGGTCAATGACCTGGGCCTTCTTCGTGGAGCGGGTGACGAGAATCGAACTCGCACTCTCAGCTTGGGAAGCTGATGTTCTACCACTAAACTACACCCGCGAAACGCCCCGCTAGAAGCGGTGTCGTAACGTCGCACACTCTACCTCATCACGGGCCCCGGGCGCTCTCGCCCCGGGGCCCGCGTGCTGTCCGGGAGGCGGATGCGCCGTGCGGTGGGAGGGAGTTGGGGCGTACCGTGGGTGGGCCGTCCGAGGGGCGCGGCTTAAGTCGTGCCGCCTGGAGTGGCGTCCCTTTCATACCGTAATGTGGCATTCGTCGTCGGCTCGGAAACGAGCCTCAGGCGTACGAGTTCACATACGGCTCTGGGGAAGGGACTCGAGGACTTGATGGACCGCACCGTCGTCCGATGTGCCGAAGGGCACGTGTTCAGCACCGCGTCGTTCCCGATGCAGCAGGCGGGCCGGCTCGGTCCCGGCCGGCTCATCCGGTGTCCGCGCTGCGCCCGGCTCCGGCACTCCGTGCCGGTGACCTTGCAGAAGCGGTAGGGCGGGGCCCGGAACTCCGTAAGCAGGAAGGCAGCGCGCGACGCCCTCACGGTCGACGAGATTGTGGTGGGCCCGCGCGCTCTGCGTATCCTCGGTGCGTGCTTCTCTCAGACAAGGACATCCGGGCCGAGATCGACTCCGGACGGGTGCGGATCGACCCGTACGACGAATCCATGGTGCAGCCCTCGAGCATCGACGTGCGGCTGGACCGCTACTTCCGGGTGTTCGAGAACCACCGCTACCCCCACATCGACCCCTCCGTGGAGCAGGCCGATCTGACGCGGCTCGTGGAGCCCGAGGGCGATGAGCCGTTCATCCTGCACCCCGGGGAGTTCGTGCTCGCCTCGACGTACGAGGTCGTCAGCCTCCCCGACGATCTCGCCAGCCGGCTGGAGGGCAAGTCCAGCCTCGGGCGGCTCGGGCTCGTCACGCACTCCACCGCCGGGTTCATCGACCCGGGGTTCAGCGGGCACGTGACCCTTGAGCTGTCGAACCTCGCGACGCTGCCGATCAAGCTCTGGCCGGGCATGAAGATCGGGCAGCTGTGTCTGTTCCGGCTGACCTCGTCCGCCGAGGAGCCCTACGGCTCGGCGCGGTACGGGTCGCGTTACCAGGGGCAGCGCGGGCCGACCGCCTCCCGGTCCTTCCTCAATTTCCATCGGACGCAGGTGTGAGCAGCGGTATGAGTGACGTACGCGAGAACCTTACGTACGAGAAGTTCGGCGGCGCCGTGCGCGAGCTGGCGCAGACCATCGCCGACGACGGGTACCAGCCCGACATCATCATCTCCATCGCCCGCGGTGGTGTCTTCGTCGCCGGTGGGCTCGCCTACGCGCTCGACTGCAAGAACATCCACCTCGTGAACGTGGAGTTCTATACGGGGGTCGGGACGACTCTTGAGATGCCCGTCATGCTCGCGCCCGTGCCCAACGCCATCGACTTCACCGACAAGAAGGTGCTCATCGCCGATGACGTCGCCGACACCGGCAAGACGCTGAAGCTCGTGCACGACTTCTGCCTCGACCACGTCGCCGAGGTGCGCTCCGCCGTCATCTACGAGAAGTCGCACTCGCTCGTGAAGTGCGAGTACGTGTGGAAGCGCACCGACGAGTGGATCAACTTCCCCTGGAGCGTCGAGCCGCCCGTCGTGAAGCGGGCGGGGCAGGTACTCGACGCCTGACCGGGGTCGTTCAGCTACGCGGGAGGGCCCGGCGGACGTTCAAGTCCGCCGGGCCCTCCCGCATGGTCATGGGCCGTTCCGGCCGCTAGAACGTGCCCAGCTTGACGATCGACAGGATCGCGAGGAGCTGGATCGAGGCCGCTCCCAGCGCCTTCGGCCACGGCAGCTCGTGGGACTTGCTCACCATGGTCGTCAGCAGCGCGCCCGCCGCCAGCCAGGTCGCCCAGCCCAGGAGCTGGACGAAGGGCTGGCCGCCGCCCAGGAACATCGCCACGATCACGCGGGGCGCGTCCGTCAGCGACATGATCAGCATGGAGAGGCCGACCGTCGGCTGCCAGGCGCCGTCGCCGCCGAGCTGGCGGGCGAGGGTGTGCGTGACCACGCCCAGGATGAACGCGCTGATGGTGATCGCGACGCCGGTCGTCAGGACGTACGGGACCGCCGCCGAGAGTGTGGCGTTGATCGCGTCGGAGCGGGCGTCGTCGAAGCCGAAGATCGCGAGCAGGCCGTAGAGGAACGTGACGACGACCGCCGGGGCCCACATCGCGTAGTCCCGCATCTGGAGGAAGGTCGGCGCCGGGCGCAGCACGATGCCGCGCAGCAGGTCCTTCCAGTGCAGGCGCGGGCCGATGGGCGCGGGGGCCTGGCCCGCACGGTAGGTGTCGCCCTGGTTGTAGGGGTCGTCCCCGATGGAGAAGGCCTGGGTGTGCCCGGGGTTGTTGGCCGCGTACGGGTCGTAGCCGCCCTGAGGGCCGGGGCCGGGACCATGGCCGGGGCCCTGGTCGCCGAAGTACTCCGGCTCCCCGTGACCGCCGCCGCCCGCCTGCGGCCACTGCTGGCCGCCACCGCCGCCACGCTGCTGCGGGCCGCCGCCCCCGTACTGGGGGCCGCCACCGCCGTACTGCTGCGGGCTCGGCGGCACGGGTGGGTAGCCGTACGGCTGCTGCTGGCCCTGGGGGGCCTGCTGTCCGTACGGCTGCTGCCGCGGTTGTTGTTGCGGTCGCGCTTGCGGGGCGCGGTTGTCCCGGCCGCGTCCGATCCTGAATCCAGCCACGAATCGAACGTACCTGGTCTCACGGAGCGGGGTCGTCCCCCCTCGGGAGGAGAGCGGCTTTGCGGCCGACCTGTGACAACCCTTAGGGGAAACCCCGAGGCCCGCACCGGCTGAGCGGCTCAGCGGCTCAGGACCGCCCCGTACGCGTACGGGGCCGAAGACGCGGGCAGGCCGAGGGAGTTCGGGGTGACGACCGAGCCGCCCGCGGTGACGGAGGGCAGGTTCCACACGCCGCCCGCCGAGGCGTTCTCGCCCGGCGCCGCGACGGAGAGGTCCGGGCGGCCGTCGCCGTTGTGGTCGGCGGTGGCGAGCGCCGCGCCGAAGGCGTCGCCCTGCTCGGCGGTGCCGCGGATGCCGGGGGAGTTCTGCTGGTACGCGACCGCCCTCGCCGCCCCCGACGCGTCGAGGATGCCCTTCGGACCGCCCTTGAGGACCGTGACGGCGCCCGCGCGCGCCGCCCCGCCGATCGCCTCGCCGGGAGCACCCGCGATCAGGTCGTCCTTGCCGTCGCCGTCGATGTCCGCGACGGCGAGGGCGTTGCCGAAGTCGTCACCCGTCTCGGCGACGCCGGGAACCCCAGGGGTGTCCTGGTTGAGGGTCTGGCCCTGCCAGATGGGCTCGTCGCCGCCCCCGTAGTGGATGTGGATGCCGCCGCCCTTGGCGATCTCCTCGGGGCCGCACGGGTCGTCGATGTTCTCGTCGGCGATCTCCCGGCAGTTGCCGAGCGCGAGGTCGTCGAGGCCGTCGCCGTTGAAGTCGCCCACGGCGAGCGCGTTGGCGGCGCTGTTGTCGCTGCTCCAGGTCAGGCCGAAGCGGGCCTCGTCCTTGCTGTAGCGGTAGAGCTGGACGTGGGACTGGGTGTGGGGCTGGTTCTGCGTGTAGTAGGCCACGGCCAGCTCGGGACGGCCGTCGGAGTTGAAGTCGCCGGTCGTCATGACGGGGGCGCGGCCGCCCATGGGGTAGGCCATCACGGGCTCGGTCCGTGCCGCGTACGGGTTGAGGTTGGCGACGACCTTGTCCTTGGCGCCGATCGCCAGGTCGACGTCCGTGTCGCCGGTGAAGTCGGCGGCGGCCAGGGCGTTTCCGTAGGCGGCACCGGTCTTGTCGCCGCGAGCGGCCGTGTTGGCCAGGGCGAAGCCGTCGCCGGTGCCGTACAGGACGGTGACCGAGCCCGCGTCCGTCTTGGCGTCGATGTCCTCGCCGGGGGCGCCGATGACGAGGTCGGCGTACTTGTCGTCGTCCACGTACGCCGTGGCGACCGCGCCACCGAAGCGGTCGCCGGCCTCGGGCGTGCCGGGGACCTCGACGGTGGCCTGCGTGATGCGCCGCACGCCGTTTCGGCCCGGCCCGCCCTCGCCGCCGAAGACGACGCTCACGTAACCGGCCCTCGCCTTGCCGTTGACGGTGCCGGACGGCACGCCGACGGCCAGGTCCGCGTAGCCGTCGCCGTTGAAGTCGGCGGTGGGCTTCGCGGGCGCGGCGAGGGCCGGCGCGGCGGGAAGGGCCAGCAGGCCCGTGGTCGTCAGGGACGCGGTCAGGAGGAGGGCACGGATGCGCACGGGGGGCTCCGGGGGATGAGGGGCTGGAGGGATGGGGGCTGGCCCGCGCTCGACGGCGCGGGCCAGGCGGTGGGGAGGCGGCGGAGGGGCGGTCAGTCGGCGAAGTTGGTGCCGAGGCGCGGGGTGCCCGTGCCCGAGATGCCCACGGTGGAGGTGTAGACGCCGGACGTGCCCGAGAGCGTGCCGTCCGTCTTGGAGTCCAGGAGGTAGAAGGCGCCGTTGGAGCCGTTCTCGCCGGACGCGCCGATCGCGAGGTCGCCGCGGCCGTCGTCGTTCAGGTCGTCGACGTGGACCTCCGAGCCGAAGAAGTCGTTCTTCTCGTTGGCGTTCGGGACGCCCGGGGTGTTCTGGCTCAGCAGCACCGCGTTCTTGGTGGAGAGGCCGGAACCGTCCGCGGCGCCGTAGACGACGGTGACCGAGCCCGCGTCGCTGACGCCCTCCAGGTCCTCGCCGGGGGTGCCGACGACCAGGTCGAGGTGGCCGTCGCCGTTGATGTCCCCGAGGTCAAGCTCGGTGCCGAACGCGTCGCCGGTCTCGCCGCTGCCGGGCACGCCCTCGGACTCCTGGGTGATGACCTGGCTGCCGCCGTACGGGCCGGTGGACTTGCCCTTCACGACGTACACGGTGCCGCCCTTGTGCGCGCCGGAGATGCCGTCGTCCCAGGTCAGGCCGATGATGATGTCGCCGTAGCCGTCGCTGTCCGTGTCGCCCACGTCGGTGATGACGCCGCCGGGCAGCCGCTGTACACCGGTCGTCGTGACGCCGTTCGCGCTGCCGGGCAGCCAGAGGTTCGCGTTCTCGCCCCCGGCGACGGAGTAGCCGTCGACGATCAGGTCGTCCTTGCCGTCGCCGTTGACGTCACCGGAGTGCAGGTTGAACGGGCCCGCGTCGGTGCCGCTCTGGATGGGCGGCGTGACGGTGTAGTGGCGGCCGGTGCCGCCGGCGCGGGTGAAGCCGCCCTCGTACACGTCGATGGTGGCCGTGCCGGAACGGGCGCCGAGGGCGAGGTCGTCCTTGCCGTCGCCGTCGAAGTCGCCCGCCTGGAGGGGCCCGCCGAAGAAGTCGTGCTTGGTGGGGCGCGGGTCCTTGAGCGTGGTCCCCCCGGCCAGGCCGTTCTTCGAGCCCCACAGGATCTGTACGGTGCCGCCGTCGACGTCCGAGCCGACGTCCTCGCCGAACGCGGCTACCGCGAGGTCGTCGTACCCGTCGCGGTTGAAGTCGCCGTACGCGGTGTCGGCGCCGAAGCTGTCGCCCTTCTCGGCGTCGCCGGGCACGCCCGCGCTGTTCTGGCTGTACGTGGTGTGGTGCCGCTCGGCGCCGCCGTAGGTCACGGTGACCTGGCCGGCCTCGGCCTTCCCGCCGACGTACGCGCTCGGGGCGGAGGTGGCGAGGTCCGCGACGCCGTCGCCGTTGAAGTCGGCCTCGTCCGGCTGTGTGGCGGGGGCCGGCGCGGCGGTGGCGGTGGTCGCCGTGGCGGTGAGCAGTCCACCGGAGAGCGCGGCAGCGACGGCCGTCGCCGCGGCGAGGCGTATGCGTCCCGGTCTGGTGGCGGTGGTGCGCTTGTGCTGGGCCATGCGGATCTCCTGCGGCAGGCGGGGCGTTCACCGGGCGTTGGCCCTGGCGTCACGCCGTGGTCGGCGAAGGGGAGACCGTCGGGGGGCCTCAAGGGTTGTACGGGAATGGGGAGTTGGGAGAGGTTGCTGGTGTTCGGGGGGTTTGGCGGGGAAACGCCAACGCCGGACGGGCTGGATCTCTCCAGCCCGTCCGGCGTTTGAGGACGAACTCGGCGAAGCCGGTGACTTACCGGCCAACTGAAGACACCGTCCAAGGCCTACCGGCCAAGCACCGCCCCGTACTCCTTGGCGCCCGAGAGCCCCAGCTTGCCCGGCGTCACCGAGGTGACCGGCGGGTTGGGGCCGTCCTTCGGGGTCGCGGCGTACCAGACGCCGCCCTTGCCGTCCTCGCCCGGCGCGCCCACCGCGATGTCCGGGTAGGTGTCGCCGTTGTAGTCGCCGGTGGTTACGGCGGCGCCGAGCCGGTCGCCGGTCTCCGCCGTGCCCGCCACGCCCGTGGAGTTCTGGCTGAAGGAGGGGCCGACGAGGTGTTCGCCGGTGCCGAGCGAGGCGAGGACCGAGTAGGAACCGGCGTTCTTCGCGGTGCCGACGGCCTCGGTGTCGGCGCCGACGATCAGCTCGTCGATGCCGTCCTTGTCGACGTTGGCGGACGCCAGGTGCGCGCCGAAGTTGTCGTCGGCCTCCGCGGTGCCGCCGACCTGCGGGCTGTCCTGCGTGGTGCAGGAGGAGCCGCCGTCGCCGAACGTGCCGCCCTTCTTGCCGTAGACGGTGAGGATGGCGCCGCCGAGGCGGTCCTCGCAGGCGGCGCGCTCGGACTCGGGGTTGGGCTGGACGTGGCCGATGGCGAGGTCGTCGGTGCCGTCGCCGTCGAAGTCACCGGCGGCCAGGGCGGAGTAGGTGGTTTCGCCGCTGGACCACGTCGTCTTCCACGTGCCGGACGCCCGGCTCAGCACCTCGGTGCCGCTGATCTCCATGCCGTCGTACGCCAGGGCGATGTCGTCGCCGCCGTCACCGTCGAAGTCACCGCTGGTCACGACGGTCGGCCCGGCGAAGTGCCAGCCCTGGATACGGGAGAGCGTGGCGGGCGAACCCGCGGTGAACGGGCCCGGCCGCATCGCGAGCGAGCTGCTCTCGTCGAAGTGGGTGTTGAGGGCGATGTCCTTGTCGCCGTCCCTGTCGTAGTCGCCGGTGGTGAGCACCGCCCCGTACCCGCGGGCTTCGCTGTTTCCTCCGGAGGCCGCGGTGAAGCCGCCCTTGAAGCCGCTCGCGGAGCCCCACACGATCGTGACGGTGCCCGCGTCCAGGGCGGCGTCGATGTCCTCGCCGGGGGCGCCGACGACCAGGTCCGCGTAGCCGTCGCCGTTCATGTCGTTCGAGTCGACGGCCTTGCCGAACTTGTCGCCCGCCTCGGCGGTGCCGGGCACGCCCGTGGTGGCCTGGCTGACGGTGACCGAGCCGTGCTTGCCGAGGCCGCCCTTGCCGCCCCAGACGACGTTGACGTATCCGGCGCCGGTCTTGCCGCCGACCGTCGCGCCGGGTACGCCGACCGCGAGGTCCGCGTAGCCGTCGCCGTTGTAGTCGGCGCGGAGCTGGGAGGGCGTGGCGGCCGAGGCGCCGCCCGCCGTCAGGCCCGTGAGGCCGAGGGCCGTGGCGGCGCAGAGGGCGCCCGCGGTGATGAGCTTGTTCCGCGCGGGCCTGCGCGCGGACTTGCGCACGTGCTGAGTCACTGAGATGTCTCCAACTGAGTTAAAGGGAAGGCAAGTCGCCCCGCGGGCGGGGAAGGTCAACGCAGAGTGTGTCCGAAGCCCGCGTCCACGCCCCCGACGCCGAAGTCACTGCCGTTGAAGGAGGTGGCGTAGGACGAGGTCAGGCCGGTCGCCGTGCCGCGCAGGGACCATACGGCGCCGACGTCCCGGGTCGTGTCGATGTCCTCGCCGATGGCACCGGTGGCCAGGTCCGCCTTGCCGTTCTTGTTGATGTCCTTGAGGCGTACGGACGTACCGAAGTGGTCGCCCGGCTCCGCGACGCCCGGTACGCCCGAGGTCTCCTGGTGCCAGGACTTGCCCGAGGTGAAGTGCCCGCCGGAGGACTTCAGGAACGTCACGCTGCCCGCTCCCGCGACCGCGCCGACGGTCTCACCGGGGGCGCCGACCGCGAGGTCGGCCAGGCCGTCGCCGGTCACGTCGCCGGCGGAGACGGACGCGCCGAAGCCGTCGCCGGTCTCATCGGTGCCGGGGATGCCCGCGCTGTCCTGGTGGTACGTCGTCGGGGCGCTGAACTTCCGGTCACCGCCGAGGCGCACGGTGACCGAACCGCCCTTGCCGCCCCGGGCGTTGCCGGTGATCAGGTCGGCGTAGCCGTCGCCGTTGACGTCACCGGCGGTGGCCGCGTCGCGGGTGGCGGTGGGGTCGTCGCCCTCGCCGAGGATCTCGGCGTTGTAGCCGTAGTCGCCCGCGCCGCCGTGCATGTGGGCGGTCCAGGCGCCGCCGTCCGCGCGCTCGCCGTACAGGACGAGGCTGATGCCGTCCGCCTGCTTGAAGTTCCCGGCGACCATGCCGTCGAGGCGGGTGCCCTCGGGGATGAAGTCGACCTCCAGGCCGAGCGGGCGCTCGAATTCGTTCCCGTCGCTGTAGTACCACCAGTTGTCGCCGCTGACCACGGCGAGCTGCTGGCTTCCGTCGCCGTCGAAGTCGGTCCAGACGGTGGCCTCGCCGAAGCGGCCCGTGGTGTCGGCGGGGGAGGTCACGACGCGGCCGCCGTCGTGGAAGCCGTTCTTGCCGCCCCAGATGATGGTGACGGCGCCGGACGGCTTGCCGTCGACCTTCTCGCCGGGGGCGCCGACGACGAGGTCGGCGTAGCCGTCGCGGTTGACGTCGCCCGTGGTCACGTTCTCGCCGAACTCGTCCTCGGGCTCGGTCACGCCGGGCACCTGGCGGGAGTTCTGGGTGAGGGTCGTCGCCTGGTTGGAGGCGAGCCCGGCCGCCGAACCGAAGGTCACGGTGACGGAGTTGGTGCGCGGCGAGCCGATCGCGAGGTCGCGGTACCCGTCGCCGTTGAAGTCGTCCTTCCGCACGGATGCGGCGCTCGCCGAACCGGCCAGCGGCAGCGTCAGCCCCGTGGCGGCGAGGGCCGCGACGGTGGCGGTGACGGCGAGGTTTCGTACGCGCACGTGGTACTCCCGGAAGTGGGGGCCTTTGGATGGAGCTGGGCTTCCGGGTGTGTGACTCGCGAGGTGTACGAAGGGTTGTGCGAAGGGAAAGGCCGGCCCCGCCCAAAAAAGAGGGCGGAACCGGCCTTTCGCCGTACCAGGATGCCTACTTGACCGGCTCGGGCTCCGGCGTGTCCGCCGACTCCTCGTCGCCCGCCGGGTCGGCCGGTGTCTTCACGGAGTCGAGCAGCAGCTGCGCGACGTCGACGACCTGGAGCGATTCCTTCGCCTGGCCGTCGTTCTTCTTGCCGTTCACCGAGTCGGTGAGCATGACGAGGCAGAACGGGCAGGCGGTGGAGACGATGTCGGGGTTGAGGGACAGCGCCTCATCGACCCGCTCCGTGTTGATGCGCTTGCCGATCCGCTCCTCCATCCACATCCGGGCACCACCGGCACCGCAGCAGAAGCCGCGCTCCTTGTGGCGGTGCATCTCCTGCTGGCGCAGGCCGGGGACGGCGGACATGATCTCGCGCGGGGGCGTGTAGACCTTGTTGTGACGGCCCAGGTAGCAGGGGTCGTGATACGTGATCAGACCCTCGACCGGCGTCACCGGGATCAGCTTGCCCTCGTCGATGAGGTGCTGGAGCAGCTGGGTGTGGTGGATGACCTCGAAGTCGCCGCCGAGCTGCGGGTACT
The DNA here is from genome assembly GCF_000717945.1 of Streptomyces sp. NRRL S-920. Taxonomy (NCBI): domain Bacteria; kingdom Bacillati; phylum Actinomycetota; class Actinomycetes; order Kitasatosporales; family Streptomycetaceae; genus Streptomyces; species Streptomyces sp. NRRL S-920. The sequence goes on along the minus strand of NZ_JODF01000040.1, from coordinate 38,796 downwards.
CGTTCGCGATGGTGTTGAAGCAGTGCGGGCAGGTCGCGACGATCTTCTTCGACGACTTGGGCTTCTTCGTCGCCGGGTCGTCGTCGTCCTCGCCGTACGCCATGTTCAGCATCGCGACGTTCTCCTGGCCGAGCTGCTGGAACAGCGGCTCGTTGCCCAGGCGGCGGGCGGAGTCACCGGTGCACTTCTCGTCGCCGCCCATGATCGCGAACTTGACGCCCGCGATGTGCAGCAGCTCGGCGAAGGCCTTGGTGGTCTTCTTGGCCCGGTCCTCCAGGGCGCCCGCGCAGCCGACCCAGTAGAGGTAGTCGACCTCGGTGAGGTCCTCGACGTCCTTGCCGACGATCGGGACCTCGAAGTCGACCTCCTTGGTCCACTCCACGCGCTGCTTCTTGGCGAGGCCCCAGGGGTTGCCCTTCTTCTCCAGGTTCTTGAGCATCGTGCCCGCCTCGGACGGGAACGCGCTCTCGATCATCACCTGGTAGCGGCGCATGTCGACGATGTGGTCGATGTGCTCGATGTCGACCGGGCACTGCTCGACGCAGGCGCCGCAGGTGGTGCAGGACCACAGGACGTCGGGGTCGATGACGCCGTTCTCTTCGAGGGTGCCGATGAGCGGACGCTCGGCCTCGGCGAGAGCGGCGGCGGGGACATCGGCGAGCTGCTCGGCCGACGCCTTCTCCTCGCCCTCCATGGTCTTGCCGCCGCCCGCGAGCAGGTACGGCGCCTTGGCGTGCGCGTGGTCGCGCAGCGACATGATGAGGAGCTTCGGCGAGAGCGGCTTGCCGGTGTTCCAGGCGGGGCACTGCGACTGGCAGCGCCCGCACTCGGTGCAGGTGGAGAAGTCCAGCAGGCCCTTCCAGGAGAACTGCTCGACCTGGGAGACGCCGAAGGTGTCGTCCTCGCCCGGGTCCTCCCAGTCGATGGGCTTGCCGCCGCTGGTCATGGGCTGGAGTTCGCCGAGGGTGGTGGAGCCGTCCGCGTCCCGCTTGAACCAGATGTTCGGGAAGGCGAGGAAGCGGTGCCAGGCGACGCCCATGTCGGTCTTCAGGGAGACCGTGATCATCCAGATGAACGACGTCGCGATCTTCACGCCCGCGAAGAAGTACGTGAGGTTCTGGAGGGTGGAGACGTCCAGGTCCTGGAGCGCCGAGACCAGCGGGTACGAGATGAAGAACGAGGCCTCGTAGCTGTCCACGTGGTGCTGGGCGCCCTCCAGGGCGTGCAGCGTGAAGATGCAGATGCCGACGATCAGGATGACGGTCTCGACGAAGTACGCCTGGCCGGTGTTGGACCCGGCGAAGCGGGACTTGCGGCCGGGCCTGCCGGGACGGTTCAGCTGCCGGATCACGATCAGCGTCACGATGCCGAGCACGGTCATCGTGCCGAGGAACTCGACGAAGACGTTGTACGGCGCCCACTCGCCGATGATCGGCAGCATCCAGTCGGCCTTGAACAGCTGGCCGATGGCGTTGACGATCGTCAGCAGCAGCGAGAAGAAGCCCACCGCCACGAACCAGTGCGCGACGCCGACGATGCCCCACCGGTTCATGCGCGTATGGCCGAGGAACTCCTTGACCACGGTGAGGGTGCGCTGGACGGGGTAGTCGGTCCGGGTTCCGGCGGGCACGGGCTGGCCGAGCCGCATGAACTGGTAGATCCGCACGATGGCACGGCCGAACAGCGCGACGCCGACCACGATTAGGACCAGCGACACGATGATCGCGGCGAGTTGCATTTGGGGGCTCCTCGGGCCTGCGAGGCGAACTATTACTAAGCGGTAACTTATGCAGTCCGTCTGAGACTACCCACTTACTCCGCCGCACTGTAGCCAGCAACCCGGTGATCTGCGTCGCTCAGGCAACCCTTGCCGAGTCGGTCGGGGTGGCGCCCCGAAGGGGCGCGGGGAACTGCGCGCGCAACCAAACGAGACTCGCAGCCGAATACGGAGCCCCCGGGAGGCCCGACTTGCGCGTAAGCCCGGGATAAGAGTTGAGCCTCCTTGACTCAGCTCTGTTGACTCCAGCGAAGCGCTCCTGCATGCTTGAGCCAGATCCACTCAAGAAGTACATCTGGAGGAACCGAAATGGCACGTGCGGTCGGCATCGACCTGGGCACGACTAACTCCGTCGTCAGCGTTCTCGAAGGCGGCGAGCCCACCGTCATCACCAACGCCGAAGGCGCCAGGACCACGCCGTCCGTCGTCGCCTTCGCGAAGAACGGCGAGGTGCTGGTCGGCGAGGTCGCCAAGCGCCAGGCGGTCACCAACGTGGACAGGACCATCCGGTCGGTCAAGCGCCACATGGGCACCGACTGGAAGGTGGACATCGACGACAAGGGGTTCAACCCCCAGCAGATCTCCGCGTTCATCCTCCAGAAGCTGAAGCGCGACGCCGAGGCGTACCTGGGCGAGAAGGTCGCCGACGCGGTCATCACCGTCCCGGCGTACTTCAACGACTCGGAGCGCCAGGCCACCAAGGAGGCCGGTGAGATCGCCGGTCTGAACGTGCTGCGTATTGTCAACGAGCCGACCGCCGCCGCCCTGGCCTACGGCCTCGACAAGGACGACCAGACCATTCTGGTCTTCGACCTCGGTGGCGGCACCTTCGACGTCTCGCTCCTCGAGATCGGCGACGGCGTCGTCGAGGTGAAGGCGACGAACGGCGACAACCACCTCGGTGGTGACGACTGGGACCAGCGCGTCGTCGACTACCTGGTCAAGCAGTTCAACAACGGCCACGGCGTGGACCTCTCCAAGGACAAGATGGCGCTCCAGCGCCTGCGCGAGGCGGCCGAGAAGGCCAAGATCGAGCTGTCCTCCTCCACGGAGACCACGATCAACCTCCCGTACATCACGGCCTCCGCCGAGGGCCCGCTGCACCTGGACGAGAAGCTCACGCGCGCCCAGTTCCAGCAGCTCACGTCCGACCTCCTGGAGCGCTGCAAGACGCCGTTCCACAACGTCATCAAGGACGCGGGCATCCAGCTCTCCGAGATCGACCACGTCGTTCTCGTCGGTGGCTCCACCCGCATGCCGGCCGTCGCCGAGCTGGTCAAGGAGCTGACCGGCGGCAAGGACGCCAACAAGGGCGTGAACCCGGACGAGGTCGTCGCCATCGGCGCCTCGCTCCAGGCCGGTGTCCTCAAGGGTGAGGTCAAGGACGTCCTGCTCCTCGACGTGACCCCGCTGTCGCTTGGTATCGAGACCAAGGGCGGCATCATGACGAAGCTCATCGAGCGCAACACGACCATCCCGACCAAGCGCTCCGAGATCTTCACGACGGCCGAGGACAACCAGCCGTCGGTGCAGATCCAGGTCTACCAGGGCGAGCGCGAGATCGCGGCGTACAACAAGAAGCTCGGCATGTTCGAGCTGACGGGCCTGCCCCCGGCCCCGCGCGGCGTCCCGCAGATCGAGGTCTCCTTCGACATCGACGCCAACGGCATCATGCACGTGACCGCGAAGGACCTCGGCACGGGCAAGGAGCAGAAGATGACCGTCACCGGCGGCTCCTCGCTGCCGAAGGACGAGGTCGACCGCATGCGCCAGGAGGCCGAGAAGTACGCGGACGAGGACCACGCCCGCCGCGAGGCCGCCGAGTCCCGCAACCAGGGCGAGCAGCTCGTCTACCAGACCGAGAAGTTCCTCAAGGACAACGAGGACAAGGTCCCCGGTGACGTCAAGACCGAGGTCGAGGAAGCCGTCACCGAGCTGAAGGAGAAGCTCAAGGGCGAGGACACGGCCGAGATCCGCACCGCCACCGAGAAGGTCGCCGCCGTCTCGCAGAAGCTGGGCCAGGCCATGTACGCCGACGCCCAGGGCGCGCAGGCGGCCGGCGCCGAGGGCGCGGCCCCCGGCGGCGAGCAGCCCAAGGAGGACGACGGGGTCGTCGACGCCGAGATCGTCGACGACGAGAAGCCCGGTGACGCGAAGGGCGGCGCTGCCTGATGACCGAGGAGACCCCGGGCTTCGGTGAGAACGCCGAGAAGCCTGACGTCCCCTCTGGCGCCACCCCTGATGACGCGGCGCCGAAGGCCGCCGAGCCCTCCACCGAGGAGGGCCCGGCGGCCCCGGCCGGGGACGCGGAAAGCAAGACGACGCCCGCCCAGGACGCGAGTGTCACGGGCCTGACCGCCCAGCTGGACCAGGCCCGCACCGCGCTCAACGAGCGCACGGCGGACCTCCAGCGGCTTCAGGCCGAGTACCAGAACTACCGCCGTCGCGTGGAGCGGGACAAGGTCGCGGTGAAGGAGATCGCCTCGGCGAACCTCCTCTCCGAGCTGCTCCCGACCCTCGACGACATCGGCCGCGCCCGTGAGCACGGCGAGCTGGTCGGCGGCTTCAAGTCGGTCGCCGAGGCGCTGGAGACCGTCGTCGCCAAGATGGGCCTCCAGCAGTTCGGCAAGGAGGGCGAGCCCTTCGACCCGACGATCCACGAGGCCCTGATGCACAGCTACGCCCCGGACGTCACCGAGACGACGTGCGTCGCGATCCTCCAGCCGGGGTATCGCATCGGCGAGCGCACCATCCGCCCCGCGCGGGTGGCCGTCGCCGAGCCGCAGCCGGGCGCGCAGCCGGTCAAGGGCGACGAATCCCCCGAGGGCACCGCGGGTCCCGCGGCCGCCGCGGAGGGCTCGGACGAGAAGGAGACCGGTGGCCCGGACGAGGGCTGACGGCTACGACATGAGTGAGGAGGGACGTCGAGGATGAGCACCAAGGACTTCATCGAGAAGGACTACTACAAGGTCCTCGGCGTCCCCAAGGACGCCACCGAGGCCGAGATCAAGAAGGCGTACCGGAAGCTCGCCCGCGAGAACCACCCGGACGCCAACACGGGCAATGCCAAGGCGGAGGAGCGCTTCAAGGAGATCTCCGAGGCGAATGACATCCTCGGGGACCCCAAGAAGCGCAAGGAGTACGACGAAGCGCGTGCTCTCTTCGGCAACGGCGGATTCCGGCAGGGCCCCGGAGGCGGCGGCGGTTCGTTCAACTTCGACCTGGGCGACCTCTTCGGAGGCGGCGCCCCGGGTGGCGGTGGAGCGGCCGGCGGCGGCTTCGGGGGCGGCCTCGGTGACGTCTTCGGGGGCCTGTTCAACCGCGGCGGCGCGGGTGCCGGTTCCGGCACGCGTACGCAGCCGAGGCGCGGCCAGGACATCGAGTCCGAGGTCACGCTGAGCTTCACGGAGGCGGTGGACGGCGCGACGGTGCCGCTCCGCATGTCCTCCCAGGCCGCCTGCAAGGCCTGTTCCGGCACCGGCGACAAGAACGGCACGCCGCGCGTGTGCCCGACCTGCGTCGGCACGGGCCAGGTCTCGCGCGGCGGCGGTGGCGGTTTCTCGCTGACCGACCCGTGCGTCGACTGCAAGGGCCGGGGCCTCATCGCCCAGGACCCGTGCGAGGTCTGCGCCGGTTCGGGACGCGCGAAGTCGTCCCGCACCATGCAGGTGCGGATCCCCGCGGGGGTGAGCGACGGCCAGCGGATCAGGCTCCGCGGCAAGGGCGCGCCCGGCGAGCGGGGCGGCCCGGCCGGTGACCTCTACGTGGTGGTGCACGTCGACACCCACCCGGTCTTCGGCCGCAAGGGCGACAACCTCACGGTCACGGTGCCGGTGACGTACCCGGAGGCGGCACTGGGCGGCGAGGTCAAGGTGCCGACCCTGGGCGGACCCGCCGTCACCCTCAAGCTGCCCGCGGGCACCCCCAACGGCCGTACGATGCGGGCCCGCGGCAAGGGCGCGGTCCGCAAGGACGGCACCAGGGGCGACCTGCTCGTGACGGTGGAGGTGTCGGTCCCGGCATCCCTGTCGGACGAGGCGAGGGAAGCCCTGGAGTCCTACCGCGAGGCGACCGCGGGCGACGACCCGCGCGCAGAGTTGTTCCAGGCCGCGAAGGGAGCATGAGATGGACGGCCGTCGTCGACAGTCCGGTTTCAGTAGCGCGTACCAACTCACCGATGAGACGCCGGTGTACGTCATCTCGGTGGCCGCCCAGCTGAGCGGCCTCCACCCGCAGACCCTGCGCCAGTACGACCGCCTGGGTCTGGTCTCCCCGGACCGCACCGCGGGCCGCGGCCGCCGCTACTCCGCCCGCGACATCGAACTGCTGCGCACCGTGCAGCAGTTGTCGCAGGAGGAGGGCATCAACCTCGCCGGCATCAAGCGCATCATCGAGCTGGAGAACCAGGTCGCCGCGCTCCAGTCGCGCGTCGCGGAGCTGTCCGCGGCCGTGGAGGGAGCCGCCGCCGCCATGCAGCAACGTGAAGCGGCGGTGCACGCCTCGTACCGCCGCGACCTCGTCCCCTACCAGGACGTGCAGCAGGCGAGCGCGCTGGTGGTCTGGCGTCCCAAGAGGGCGACGGAGTAGCTCGGCGATCTCTGTGCGGGACGCCCGTCGGGGCCGGGAGGTGGGAACCTCCCGGCCCCGACGCGCGTTGCGTCTGACGACCTGAAGTGATTGTCGGTACTGGGGGAAGTGGGTAGTTCGGCATGGCCATGGTGGGACTGTTCTGGATAGCCGAGGGCGATGTGTACGTGGGAGCGAAGCCGTCCGGCCTCGCTCCGGGGGTGCGCCTGACCCCGGAGGGCGTGGTGGCTCTCGGTGACAAGCAGGACGAGTTCTGGCCATGGGAGGACGTGCGTTCCCTGATGGTCGACGACGTGCCGGTGAAGTCCCTCAAGCGCCATCTGGGCGCGGCCGTCGACATGGTCCTGACGGTCGGCTTGGGCGGTACGGACGGGGCTCCCACGATGACGGTCCGCGTGAGCGGCCCCGACGGCGCCGACGACACGGAACTGACGGCGTACACGGCAGCGGCGGTCGGCTACTCCCCCGCGGAGTACGACCTCTCCCGAGCCCTCCTGACCCGCCTCACGGAGGGCGCGGGCACGCTCCTGACGACGCTGGCGGCGATGGCGGAGTGGGGGCGGCGGCACGAGGGCGGCTCGCCGCGGGCGGCCGCGCGGGAGGCGCTGCTGCGGGAGTGGCTGGCGGTGGCGGGCGCTACTGAGCGCGGTCGAGAAGACCTGACTGACCGATGAGGTAGCCGAGCTGGGCGCGGCTCTCGCTGCCGAGGGTGGCGGCGAGTTTGGCTATGTGGACCCGGGCGGTGCGGATGTTCATGCCGAGGCGGTCGGCTATCTCGGCGTCGGTGAGGCCTTCGACGAGGAGGGCCGCTATGGCGCGCTGGCGGGGCGTGACACCGCCTTCCGAGACCTGCGGGGCGGCCTGGGGCCACATGGGGGTGGCCAGGCGCCACAGCCGCCAGAAGGTGGTGGCGAAGTACTCGACGAGGGCCGGTTGGCGCACTTCCAAGGCGATGCTGCGGTCCCTGCTCGCCGGGATGAACGCGACGGTCCGGTCGAAGACGAAGAGGCGGTCGGTCACCTCGTCCAGGGTGCGGGCCTCGGCGTCGCCGTCGAGCTGCTCGAAGTAGGCGAGTACGGGCAGGGAGTGGCGCGTCGTGTGCTGGTAGAGGGTCCGCATCCGGCAGCCCCGGCCGAGCAGGGCCTGGTCCCTGGGGAAGGCCTCGGCCAGCGTCTCGGGCGGGCGGGTGCCGCCGGGCTGGATGGCGAGGAACTCCTCCGTGACGTCGTTCATGGCCTGGTCGATGGCCGAGTTGATGCGGTCGAGACCGTCGAGGACGGCGACCGCGGGGGCGTCCCTGGGGGTGTTCGCGGAGGTGGCCGCGGGGGTGTCCGTGGCGGAGGGCAACCGCGCTTCGCGTGCGCGTCGGCCTGCCATACGGGCTCCCTCCTGCTCCGCGCTCACTGCGTGCGGTTCTGGTCCAGGATCCCCGACTGGGCGATGAGGTAGCCGAGTTGGGCGCGGCTTCCGCTGCCGAGGGCCGCGGCGATCTTGGCGATATGGGCGCGGCAGGTGCGGACGTTCATGCCGAGGCGGCGGGCGATGGCCTCGTCGACGTGGCCTTCGATGAGCAGCTTGGCGATGGAGCGCTGGACGCCGGTTATCCCGTCGGTGGAGGGGGCGTACGGCACCTCGTCGAGGAGCGGGGTCGCCCGGCTCCACTCGTGTTCGAAGACCTTGGCGAGGTACTCGACGATGCCGGGGTGGCGCAGTTCCAGCGCGACTTGGCGGTCCTCGCGGGCCGGGATGAGCGCGACCGTGCGGTCGAAGATCATCAGCCGGTCGATCAGCTCTTCCAGGGTCCTGATCTGGACATTGCCCTTCGCCATGCGCGCCGCGTACGCGAGGGTCCCCTGGCTGTGTCTGACGGTGTGCTGGTAGAGGGTGCGCATCGTGATGCCGCGTTCGAGAACGGTCTGGCCGCGTTGCAACGCCACGGTGAGCGAGTCCTCGCTGCGACCGCCGCCCGGCTGAGCGGTGAGTATCTCGAAACGGCATTCGGCCGTGGCCCGTTCGATGGCGGCGTCGATGTGCCCGTTGTTCTCCAGCACGGTGATCGAATGGCCGCCCGTCGGCTCGCTCCGGGCCGTGATGGACATAAATGGCTCGAAGATGTCGGTGAGCTGTACGGCGAGTCGCCGCCGGTCCTGGATTTCCCGTTCGATGGGGTTGAGGCGCTGGGCCAGCGCGGCGGACGGGGGAACCGGCCGGAGCCAGTCGACGTCGTCGGGGTCGGGGCGCAGCAGGCTGGACTCGAGGAGGCAGGGCGCGTTCTCAGCCTCCGAACGCGCCAGGCGACCGTTGCTCAGCGCGCTGGCGTAAAGCCTTGAACCCTCGTCGCAAAGTGGAGTCGAGGGGTGAGGATGTGTCGGTTTAGCGTGTGTTGTGAGCAAATCTCCACCCCCCAGGGTCCTGAACGTGCAGGAACATGATGCATCCACCCTGTGGCTTTGACGTGCTCGATTGAGACATCGTCTTGTTGGGCCGGGGGAGACGAACCTACCAAGTGAGGACGAAGCCGATCATGTTTAAGCGCATGCTTCGCTCGGTGCTTGTCACCACCTTCTCCGTCGGGCTGGGCCTGGGCGCGGTGACCACGCTGGATCTCTCCTGGAACAGCGAGCCGGCCGGCCGGTCTTCGGTATCCGCGCCGGAGTCGGATCTGTCCTGGCATGGTCTGCCGAAGGGTGGCGAGGCATGAGCACCCCTCCTGACGACCGCACCTTCCGCCGGGAAATGGCCACGGCCTACCGCTCCGGGTGGCACTTCATCGATCTCGTGACCGCGATCCCCCATCGCGGCGACTCGCTGATGGTGACCCTGCTCGGCGAGCCGATCGTCGTCACGCGTGACGACGAGGAGGAGATCCGGGCCTACCGGTGCCTGCGGCGGCCGCGGGGCGCGCCGCAGCCGGTGCGGTGTGCCGTGCGGTACGGCATGGTCTTCGTCAATCTCGACCGGCGCGACCACCAGCTCGTCGGAGAGCAGGAGCAGCAGGACCCCGGGGCGATGACGAGCGCCCCGGACAGCATCACAGCCACCCCCCGCAGTGCCTGACGCGATTCCCCCGTCGTTGTAAATCGCGCAGGTGCTTCCCCCAGCAGCGGCGCCACCGTGGACCTGAACACGGTGGCGCCGCTGTGGTGTGTGCGGGAGGAGATAGGGGCGCTGTCACGCCTTCCCCATGGTCCGCGTCACCTCGATCTCGATCAGGACGCGGTCCGGGTTCGGCGAGGGGCGCCGCCCGTAGCGGGCCTCGTAGTGCAGCTCCGCCGCCTCGATCTCCGCCGGTTCCGTCCTGATCGTCGCGATCCCCTCCAGCGTGGCCCAGCGCCGGCCCTCGAACTGGCAGACCGCCACCCGCGCTCCCGGGCCGTCCGCGACGCCCGTCGCCGCGAGGATGTGGACGACCTTCCGGCTCGTCTTCCGCGCGAGGACGCGGGCGATCCCGGCCTCCGGGTCGTAGGTCACGCCGACCGGGACCACGTGCGGGGTGCCGTCCGGGCGCAGGGTGGTCAAGGTGCACAGGTGCCGTTCACGCCAGAAGCTCATGGGTACGGAACTTAGCCGCCCCGTCTCCCCATCATCCCCTTGAGTGGAATAGACTCAACTTTGTGTACGTTGACTTAGTCAGCATGAGTGGTGGGACGCCCGGTGGGCGGCCGCCAGTGGTGGGAAGCCGTAAGGAGGACATGCGCACGTGGACGCAGAGCTGACCAACAGGAGCCGGGCCGCGATCAACGCGGCAGGCGACCGGGCCGTACAGGACGGGCACCCGGATCTGACCCCCGCGCATCTGCTGCTTGCGCTGCTTGAGGGTGAGGAGAACGAGAACATCACCGACCTCCTCGCCGCCGTCGACGCCGATCAGGCGGCCGTGCGCGCGGACGCCGAGCGGGTGCTCGCGGCGCTGCCCAGCGTGACCGGGTCCACCGTCGCGCCGCCGCAGCCCAACCGCGAACTGCTCGCCGTCATCAATGACGCCGACCGGCGCGCGAAGGAGCTGGGTGACGAGTACCTCTCCACCGAGCACCTGCTCATCGGCATCGCCGCCAAGGGCGGCCGGGCCGGGGAGGCGCTCGCCGGTCACGGGGCCACGGACAAGAAACTGCTCAACGCATTCGAGACGACAAGGGGAGGGCGCCGGGTGACCACACCCGACCCCGAGGGTCAGTACAAGGCGCTGGAGAAATTCGGCACCGACTTCACCGCCGCGGCCCGCGAAGGACGGCTCGACCCCGTCATCGGGCGGGACCAGGAGATCCGGCGGGTCGTCCAGGTGCTCTCCCGGCGTACGAAGAACAATCCCGTGCTCATCGGAGAGCCGGGCGTCGGCAAGACCGCCGTCGTGGAGGGCCTCGCGCAGCGGATCGTGAAGGGCGACGTCCCGGAGTCGCTGAAGAACAAGCGGCTCGTCTCCCTCGACCTCGGCGCGATGGTCGCGGGCGCGAAGTACCGCGGCGAGTTCGAGGAGCGGCTCAAGACCGTCCTATCCGAGATCAAGGAGAGCGACGGGCAGATCATCACGTTCATCGACGAGCTGCACACCGTCGTGGGCGCGGGCGCCGGCGGCGACTCCGCCATGGACGCGGGCAACATGCTCAAGCCCATGCTCGCCCGCGGTGAGCTGCGCATGGTCGGCGCCACCACCCTGGACGAGTACCGCGAGCGGATCGAGAAGGACCCCGCCCTGGAGCGCCGCTTCCAGCAGGTGCTCGTCGCCGAGCCGTCCGTCGAGGACTCCATCGCGATCCTGCGCGGCCTCAAGGGGCGCTACGAGGCTCATCACAAGGTCCAGATCGCGGACAGCGCGCTGGTGGCGGCCGCCACGCTCTCCGACCGGTACATCACCTCCCGCTTCCTGCCGGACAAGGCCATCGACCTCGTCGACGAGGCCGCTTCCCGGCTGCGCATGGAGATCGACTCCTCGCCCGTCGAGATCGACGAACTCCAGCGCGCCGTCGACCGGCTGAAGATGGAGGAGCTGGCGCTCAGCAAGGAGACCGACCCGGCGAGCAAGCAGCGTCTGGACAAGCTGCGGCGCGACCTCGCCGACAAGGAGGAGGAGCTGCGCGGCCTCACCGCCCGCTGGGAGAAGGAGAAGCAGTCCCTCAACCGCGTCGGTGAGCTGAAGGAGAAGCTCGACGAACTGCGCGGCCAGGCCGAACGCGCCCAGCGGGACGGCGACTTCGACACCGCGTCCAAGCTGCTCTACGGCGAGATCCCGACCCTGGAGCGCGACCTCGAAGCCGCCTCCGAGGCCGAGGAGGAGGCCGTTCAGTCCAAGGACACCATGGTCAAGGAGGAGGTCGGCCCCGACGACATCGCCGACGTGGTGGGCGCCTGGACCGGCATCCCCGCCGGGCGCCTCCTCGAAGGCGAGACGCAGAAGCTGCTGCGCATGGAGGACGAGCTGGGCAAGCGGCTCATCGGCCAGGGCGAGGCCGTGCGCGCCGTCTCCGACGCGGTGCGCCGCACCCGCGCCGGGATCGCCGACCCCGACCGCCCGACCGGCTCCTTCCTCTTCCTCGGCCCCACGGGCGTCGGCAAGACCGAGCTGGCCAAGGCCCTCGCGGACTTCCTCTTCGACGACGAGCGGGCCATGGTCCGCATCGACATGAGCGAGTACGGCGAGAAGCACAGCGTCGCCCGGCTCGTCGGCGCCCCTCCCGGCTACGTCGGGTACGAGGAGGGCGGCCAGCTCACCGAGGCGGTGCGGCGACGCCCGTACTCCGTCGTACTCCTCGACGAGGTCGAGAAGGCGCACCCGGAGGTCTTCGACGTCCTGCTCCAGGTCCTCGACGACGGGCGCCTCACCGACGGGCAGGGCCGGACGGTGGACTTCCGCAACACCATCCTGGTCCTCACCTCCAACCTCGGCAGCCAGTACCTGGTCGAGCCGCTCACCTCCGAGGAGGAGAAGAAGCAGCAGGTCCTCGAAGTGGTCCGGGCCTCCTTCAAGCCGGAGTTCCTCAACCGCCTCGACGACCTGGTCGTCTTCTCCGCGCTCACCAAGGACGAGCTGGCGCGCATCGCCAAGCTCCAGATCGACCGCCTCGCCAAGCGGCTCGCCGAGCGGCGCCTCACGCTGGACGTCACTCCCGAGGCGCTGGACTGGCTGGCCCTGGAGGGCAACGACCCGGCGTACGGCGCGCGGCCCCTGCGGCGCCTCATCCAGACGGCCATCGGCGATCGCCTCGCCAAGGAGATCCTTGCGGGTGAGGTGACGGACGGTGACACGGTCCGCGTGGACCGCGTGGGCGACGGCCTCCTCGTGGGCCCCGCGACCGGGAAGTCCTTGTAACGGCTTCCCGTCTGCCGGGTGGCGGTTGTCCGCCGACCGCGGGGGATCGTCGGTTGCTCGCGCAGTTCCCCGCGCCCCTACGGGGCACGACCCCGTCAGGAGCGCCCCGTCAGGGGCGCGGGGAACTGCGCGAGGACGGACCACGGCCCGCGGTCGGCCGACGGCGGAAACCGGGCAGACGCTGTGCCGGGGTTGCGATTAGGGCCCCCTTCTGGGAGAGGATGGCGGAATCCGTACGAAGGGACTACGCACGTGAGCATCGACCCGTCCTCGATTCCGAATTTCGGGGGACAGCCCGAACCGCCGCAGGGCGCAGGACCGGCGGGCCCCGTCGTCCCCGACCAGGACCTGGTCAAGCAGCTCCTGGACCAGATGGAGCTCAAGCACGTCGTCGACGACGAGGGTGACCTCGCGGCGCCGTGGGAGGAGTTCCGTACGTACTTCATGTTCCGCGGCGAGGACGACCAGCAGGTCTTCTCGGTGCGGACGTTCTACGACCGGCCCCACCAGATCGAGCAGAAGCAGCAGCTCCTGGAGTCGATCGACGACTGGAACCGCCGCACGCTGTGGCCGAAGGTCTACAGCCACACGCACGACGACGGCACGGTCCGCCTCATCGGCGAGGCCCAGATGCTGATCGGCACCGGAGTCTCCCTGGAGCACTTCGTGTCCTCGACCGTCAGCTGGGTGCGCGCCGCGATCGAGTTCGACCGCTGGCTCGTCGAGCAGCTGGGCCTGGAGTCCGAGGTGGACTCCGCCGAGGGCGAGGCCGGCGAGAAGCAGGGCGACGACGAGGCCTGAGGGTCCGTACGCGCGCGAGAGCCCGGCCGGGGATGACACCCCGGCCGGGCTCTCGGCGTACCGGCGGCGGCCTCAGCCCGCCAGTGTCTTGAGGCGGGCCGCCGCCTCCTCAAGGACCGACGTCCGCTTGCAGAAGGCGAAGCGGACGAAGGGCGCGCCCGCCTCCCGGTGGTCGTAGAAGACCGCGTTCGGGATGGCGACGACACCGGCCCGCTCGGGCAGCGCGCGGCAGAACGCGAAGCCGTCGGTCTCCCCCAGCGGGCGGATGTCGGTCGTCACGAAGTACGTGCCGGCCGGCCGGTAGACATCGAAGCCCGCCGCCGTCAGACCCTCGCTGAGCAGGTCCCGCTTGGCCCGCATGTCCGCGCGGAAGTCGGCGAAGAAGGAGCCGGGCAGGGCCAGCGCCTCCGCGATCGCGTACTGGAAGGGGCCCGAGGAGACGTACGTGAGGAACTGCTTCGCCGAGCGGACCGCGGCGACCAGCTCCGGTGTGGACGTCAGCCAGCCGACCTTCCAGCCCGTGAACGAGAACGTCTTGCCCGCGGACCCGATGGTGACCGTGCGCTCGCGCATACCGGGGAAGGAGGCGAGCGGGATGTGCTCGGCGTCGTCGAAGACGAGGTGTTCGTAGACCTCGTCGGTGACGACGAGCAGGTCGTGCTCGACGGCCAGCTTCGCGATCTCCGTCAGCTCGGCGCGGGTGAGGACCGTGCCGGTGGGGTTGTGCGGGGTGTTGATGAGGAGCAGCCGGGTGCGTGGCGTGATCGCGTCGCGCAGCTCGTCCAGGTCCAGGCGGAAGCGGCCGTCCGAGGGGCGCAGGGTGACCGGGACGCGCGCGCCGCCCGCCAGCGCGATCGAGGCGGCGTACGAGTCGTAGTAGGGCTCCAGCGCGATGACCTCGTCGCCCGGTTCGACGAGGGCGAGCAGGGACGCCGCGATCGCCTCGGTCGCGCCCGCCGTCACGAGGACCTCGCGGTCGGGGTCGTAGGCGAGGGCGTAGCGGGCGAGTTGGTGCTCGGCGATCGCCGTGCGCAGCTCGGGGACGCCGGGGCCCGGCGGGTACTGGTTGCCGCGGCCGTCGCGCAGCGCGCGCACCGCGGCCTCGCGGACGGACTCGGGGCCGTCCGTGTCGGGGAAGCCCTGGCCCAGGTTGATCGCGCCCGTCGACACCGCGAGCGCGGACATCTCGGCGAAGATCGTCGTACCGAACTCGGCGAGGCGGCGGTTGAGCAGCGGGCGCCCGCTCGCGGAAGTGGAGGTCATGGCGGCCATCCTCCGTCGAACCTCTGGAGTTCCTCAACTCTGCTTTGGGCCGTCCCGCAGGGGGGCATCCCCCTGTCACGCAAGCAGCGGGGCCCACGGGGGGACCGCGCTTCGGGGGAACGGAAGGAGCGTGGTGGTCATGTTCGTGGCCTTCATCTTCGCCGCGGTGATCATCTTTGCCGTGGTCGCGGCGGCCAATGTCTCGTACGGCCGCAGGAGCCACCGTGGGGGCCGGCGCTCGGGCACCGCCTCCACCGCGGCGGGCGGCGGCAGTTGGTGGGCCGGGGGCGGCGACAGCGGCGGCGGTTCCTCGTGCGGGGGCAGCTCCTCGTGCGGCAGCAGCTCCTCGTGCGGGAGCAGCAGCTCCTCGTGCGGGGGCGGGGGCGGATGCGGCGGAGGCAGCTGACACGGGGCAGCTGGTCCACCGATTCCAGTGAGCGCCCGGCGGGAGACAACTCCCGCCGGGCGCTCCGACGTTGATTGCGGCATTGAACAGTTGAACTGTGGAGCCCCCAGGGGGATGGAAACCCTACGAAGTTGGGTAAAAACGCAGTGGCACTGTCGCCGACCATGATTCCCTCTTAACCGCCAGTACCGCCCTCGGACGTCCGTCACGGGTTTGGCAGGCCGAAGTCTGGAGACCTGCACGTGACGTGCTCGTGGGCACGAGCCGGTATTCCGACCGCCCGGTGCCCGTATCCGGGCGCGTCGGCCCCACCTCCATTGCGTGTTAGCGGAGCCGACCCATGCTCACGACCCTGAAGACTGTCTATACCGACACGCGCGCCGCGGACCTCGCCTGGGCCCTGGGGCGCGAGCCGTTGCCGGCGCTGGCCACCCTCGATGTGGAACTGGCCGACGCGAAGATGCAGTTGAGACTCCTCGGCGCCTCGCACCAGGTGCTGCTGGAGGAGGAGCAGGGCAGCTGTTCCGAGACCGTGGCCTGTATCCCCGGCAGCAGCACACCGCTCCCACTGGGCGTCTCCAAGCGGGTGGGTGACTGGGAGTACGAGTTCGCCGCGCGCGTGGAGACGCTGTCGCGCGGCCGGTTCGCGGGCCGCGCCCAGGAGTTGCTCGCACTGGTGACCGAGCACCCGCATGGTCTCGCCGGGGTCTTCCCGGGCAGCCCGTACGCCTTCACGGCCCTGCTGGCGCAGCGGCACGAGGGCTCGGTGATGTGGCGTACGTGGCACGCGTATCCGCAGGACGGCCAGCTGGTCGCCACGCGGACCCGGGTGGGCGTGCGGATGCCGCTTCCGGCGGCGCTGTGAGGGGCGCCTTCGATGTGCACCCATTTGGGGGACCCGGTGTGAGCATGCGGTGACGTAGCGTGCTGGGGTGCTCGAGTCATCGGTGCGGTTGCCGGTCTCGCCCCGGGCAGGACGGTTCCTCGTTCTGGCGGGCGTGTTCGTCTGCGCTGCCTGCGGACTCGTCTACGAACTGGAACTCGTCGCCCTCGCCGCGTACTTGATCGGCGACTCCGTCACCCAGGCCTCCGTCGTGCTCTCGGTGATGGTCTTCGCCATGGGCATCGGGTCCCTGCTCGCCAAGCGGCTGCGCCGCCGCGCCGCCCTCTGGTTCGGCGTCGTCGAGGCGGCGCTCGCGCTGGTCGGCGGGTGCAGCGCCATGGCGTTGTACGCGGCCTTCGCGTGGACCGGTGACCACGGCGAGGTCTGGGCGGGCGGCTCCCGCTCCCTCCTGGTCGCGTTCTCGCTGGCCATCGGAGTCCTCATCGGCGCCGAGGTGCCGCTCCTGATGGTGCTCATCCAGCGCATCCGGCGGCAGGACGCCGGGGGCGCCGTCGCCGACCTGTTCGCCGCCGACTACGTGGGCGCGCTGGTCGGCGGCCTCGCCTTCCCCTTCCTGCTGTTGCCGATGTTCGGGCAGCTCACGGGCGCCCTGTTCACCGGCGCCGTGAACGCCCTCGCGGGCGGCGCGCTCGTCCTCGGCCTGTTCGGGCGGGACCTGAGCACGCGCGGCCGCTGGGTGCTGGTCGGCGCGAACATCACCGTGCTGGCCGTGCTCGCCTCGGCGGCCGTGCTCGTCGACGACTTCGAGCGGGCCGCGCGGCGTGCGGTGTACGGCGCGGACGTGCGCGTCGCCGTCCAGACCGACGTACAGGAAGTCGTCCTCACCGGAGGCCGGCGCCGCTCCCTCGACCTCTTCCTCGACGGACGCCTGCGCATCAGCGGACGCGACGAGCACCGCTACCACCGGGGGCTCGTCCGCCCGGCGATGCGGGGCCCCCACGCGCGCGTGCTCGTCCTCGGCGGTGGCGACGGCCTCGCCGCGCGCGAGGTGCTGCGCCACCCGGGGGTGCGCCGCGTCGACGTCGTCGAGCTGGACGCGGGCGTCGTCGCGCTGGCCCGGCACG
This sequence comes from Streptomyces sp. NRRL S-920, assembly GCF_000717945.1. Classification (NCBI taxonomy): domain Bacteria; kingdom Bacillati; phylum Actinomycetota; class Actinomycetes; order Kitasatosporales; family Streptomycetaceae; genus Streptomyces; species Streptomyces sp. NRRL S-920. Next base: position 21,690 of record NZ_JODF01000040.1, on the reverse strand, counting down.
ACCCGGCCCTGAGCGAGCTGAACGGCCACGCCTACCGCGACCGCCGGGTGCGGGTGGCGCACGCCGAGGCGTTCCACTGGCTGCGCTCGGCCCGCGAGCGGTACGACGTGGTGATCTCCGATCTGCCGGACCCCGGCATCACCGCGAGCGCGAAGCTGTACTCCCAGGAGTTCTACGGCCTCGCCACCCGCGTCCTCGCCCCCGGTGGCCGGCTCGCCGTGCACGCGGGCCCCGTGTCGGTCCGGCCGCGGGCCTTCTGGACGGTGGAGGCGACGCTGCGCGCGGCGGGCCTGAAGACCGTGCCGTACCGCGTGGGCGGGCGCCGGTCCGGGTTCGCCGCCGGACCCGACCGCACCTCCCAGGGGGCGCGGGCGCCCCGCGACTGGGGGTTCGTGCTGGCCTCGCGGGCGCGTCCCGTGCTGCTGCCCGCGGCCGGTTCCGAGGTGGTGCGCGCGGGGATGCGCTCGGCCGAGCCGACCAGGGTGGCGGGGCTGCCGGCGTCGACCCTGGTGCATCCGCGTTACGCGAACTGACGTACACGGTCGAGCGAAGCGACGTACATAGAGTCGAGTGCGTGGGTAGGCTCCACTGCCATGGAGCATGAGGTGTTCGTTCCGGTTTCGGCAGAGCGGCTCCGGCAGGTCCTGGCAGACCCCGAGCGGGTCGCCGGGGCGGTGCCCGGCCTTCAGCGCGCCGCGGAGGAGACGGCGGGCCCGCTCTCCGGTCGCCTCAAGGTGCGCGTCGGGGGGCACACCATCACCTACCGGGGGGCGGCGAGGACCGAGGGCCGTGCCGCCGGGGCGTACGCGATCGAGGGCGAGGGCGCGGAGGTGCGCGGCTCCGGTTCGGTGAAGCTCTCGCTGACGGTGCGGCTCGTGCCGGCCGTCGCGGGGACGACGGTCGTGTTCGGTGGGACGGCCACCGCGGACGGCCGGATCATGGAAAGTTCTCCACAGGTTGTGGAATCGGCGGTGCGCAGGCTCCTCGACCGGTTCGCGGAGGGGCTCGCGGAGGCGGCGCCCGCGGACTCCGGCCCCGCGGAGCCGGACGAGCCCCGGCCCGCGACCCCCACCGCCGTCGAGACGGAGGCGCCGCCGCCGTCCCTCGCGCGGCGCGGCGAAGAGGCCGATGACGTAGACGACGCGGACGACGCGGACGACGCGGACGACCTGGACGACGCAGATGCCGTGGACGACGTCGAAGACCTGGACGACATCGACGACGTGGACGACGCCGAGGACCTCGACGATATCGACGGCGTCGATGGCGTCGACGGCGTCGACGGCGTCGACGGTATTGACGACATCGACGACGACGTCAGCGACATCGACGTCCCGCCCGCCGAGGCCGCGCACGCCCGCCGCACGATGATCGGCCGCAGCGCCGAGGAGGTCGACCACGCCCCGCCCCGCGGCCGGTACGCCCCCGCGCCCGCCCCCGAGACCCTCGCGGGCAGCGCCACGCTCCGCTGGGCCGCCCCCGCCGCCGCCCTCGCGCTCGCCTCCGCCATCGTGCTCGGCAGGGCCCTGCGCCGCCGCCGGTGACCGCGTACGCCGTAGGGTCGGGCCCGTGAGTACCGAAGACGTGACCCTGACCGCGGGCGACGCGGAAGTGACCGTGCAGCCGGGCAACGGCTGCCGCATCGGAAGCCTGCGCATCGACGGCGTCGAGCTGCTGAGGCAGGGGGAGCGCTACGGCAGCTTCCCGATGGTGCCGTGGTGCGGCCGGATCCGGGACGGGCAGTTCCGCGACGGCGCGAGCGTCCACCAGATGCCGCTGAACTCCCCGCCGCACGCCATCCACGGCTTCGCCCGTGACGCCCGCTGGCGCACGGCACGCACCTCGAAGACCGAGGCCGTCTTCACGTACGACCTGACCGCTCCCTGGCCCTACCCCGGCCGCGTCACCCAGATCGTGGAACTCACCGAGGAGGCGTTGACGCTGCGCCTCGGCATCGAGACGTACGGCGACTCCTTCCCCGCGCAGGCGGGCTGGCACCCGTGGTTCCACCGCGTCCTCGACGGTGGCGGCGAGCCCGTACGCATCGACTTCGACCCCGCCTGGCAGGAGGAGCGCGGCGACGACCACCTCCCCACCGGCCGCCGCGTCGAGCCCGCACCCGGCCCCTGGGACGACTGCTTCGGCATGCCCGAGGGCGTCGACGTGACGCTGACCTGGCCCGGACGGCTCGCGCTGAACGTCACCAGCCGCGAGCAGTGGGTCGTCGTCTACGACGAGCAGGAGGCGGCCGTGTGCGTGGAGCCGCAGACCGGCCCGCCCAACGGGCTCAACACCGCGCCGCGCCTGGTGACACCCATCGAGCCGCTGGAGACGGCGACGACCTGGACCTGGACGCGGCTTTAAGCTGAGCGGCATGACTGACGACGTACGTGGCGCGCTGCTCCAGCAGATCAAGGACAAGGCCGTGGTGCACGGCAAGGTGACCCTCTCCTCGGGTCTCGAAGCCGATTACTACATCGACCTGCGCCGCATCACCCTCGACGGCGAGGCCGCCCCCCTGGTCGGCCAGGTGCTGCTCGACCTCACCGCCGACCTCGACTTCGACGCCGTGGGCGGCCTGACCATGGGCGCCGACCCCGTCGCCGGCGCGATGCTGCACGCGTCCGCCGCGCGCGGCAGGCGCCTGGACGCCTTCGTGGTCCGCAAGGCCGCCAAGGCGCACGGCATGCAGCGCCGCGTCGAGGGCCCGGACATCAAGGGCCGCCGCGTACTCGTCGTCGAGGACACCTCCACCACCGGCGGCTCGCCGCTCACCGCCGTCGAGGCCGTCCGGGAGGCGGGCGCCGAGGTCGTCGGCGTCGCCACCATCGTGGACCGGGCCACCGGCGCGGGCGAGAAGATCACCGAGGGCGCGGGCGTGCCGTACCTCTTCGCGTACTCGAAGGACGACCTCGGCCTGGACTGACGGCCGAGCCCGGACCGGCGGCCGAGTCTGGAAAGATGGGGGCGACGATGTCGTCGCCCCCAGGTCAGGGTCAAGCAGCACAGCACCCAACCCGCACATCACAAGGAGCGGACACATGCCCATCGCAACTCCCGAGGTCTACAACGAGATGCTCGACCGGGCGAAGGCAGGCAAGTTCGCCTACCCGGCCATCAACGTGACCTCCTCGCAGACCCTGCACGCCGCACTGCGCGGGTTCGCGGAGGCCGAGAGCGACGGCATCATCCAGATCTCCACCGGTGGCGCGGAGTTCCTGGGCGGCCAGTACAGCAAGGACATGGTGACCGGCGCGGTCGCGCTCGCCGAGTTCGCGCACATCGTCGCCGCCAAGTACGACATCACCGTCGCGCTGCACACCGACCACTGCCCGAAGGACAAGCTGGACGGCTATGTCCGCCCGCTGCTCGACGTCTCCGCCGAGCGCGTCAAGGCCGGCCGGAACCCGCTGTTCCAGTCGCACATGTGGGACGGCTCCGCCGAGACCCTCGCCGACAACCTGGCCATCGGCCAGGAGCTGCTCGCGAAGGCCGCCGCCGCGAAGATCATCCTTGAGGTCGAGATCACCCCGACCGGCGGCGAGGAGGACGGCGTCAGCCACGAGATCAACGACGAGCTGTACACGACCGTCGACGACGCCCTGCGCACCGCGGAGGCCCTGGGCCTCGGCGAGAAGGGCCGCTACCTCCTGGCCGCGTCGTTCGGCAACGTCCACGGCGTCTACAAGCCGGGCAACGTCGTCCTCCGTCCCGAGCTGCTCAAGGACCTCCAGGAGGGCGTCGGCGCCAAGTACGGCAAGGCCGGCTCGCAGCCGTTCGACTTCGTCTTCCACGGCGGCTCCGGTTCGACCGCCGAGGAGATCGCCACCGCGCTGGAGAACGGCGTCGTGAAGATGAACCTCGACACCGACACCCAGTACGCCTTCACGCGGCCCGTCGCGGACCACATGTTCAAGAACTACGACGGCGTCCTGAAGGTCGACGGCGAGGTCGGCTCGAAGAAGACCTACGACCCGCGCACCTGGGGCAAGCTCGCCGAGGCGGGCATGGCCAAGCGCGTCACCGAGGCGTGCGCGAACCTGCGCTCCACGGGCACGCGGCTGAAGTAGCACCCCGTTCCGCACGGTGTAGGCCCCGGGTCACCCGACCCGGGGCCTTCGCCGTGCCGCGATGCAGCAGACTGGGCCCATGGCCATTCACAAGGATCTGCTCGGGGGACCGCCCCCGACCCACCTGCCCGACGAGCCGGAGCCGCGCGAGCTGCTCGCGAACGGCGCGGACCCCGCCGACGTCGCCGCCAAGTACCCCACGTCCTCCCTCGCCTGGGCGCGGCTCGCCGACGAGGCGTACGAGCGCGGCAACGTCGTCGAGTCGTACGCGTACGCCCGTACGGGCTACCACCGCGGCCTGGACTCCCTGCGCCGCAGCGGCTGGAAGGGCCACGGCCCGGTGCCGTGGGAGCACGAGCCGAACCGCGGCTTCCTGCGGGCGCTGCATGCGCTGGCGCGGGCGGCGCAGGCGATCGGCGAGCAGGAGGAGTACGAGCGCTGCGCGGGCTTCCTGCGGGACTCCTCGGAGACCGCGGCGGCGACGCTGGGCTGACCTGGGGCGGGCCTACGTCGCTTGCGGCGCGGGCCCGCACTGCCGCGCCCCTGACGGGGCGCCCCGTCAGGGGCGCGGGGCTGTCACATGTGCGGCTCCGCCGCGTGGGCGCGACCAGCCACCGCGCGCCCGCGCTGTCGTGCCGTCGATCGCCCTCCGGGCTCGTCCTCAATCGCCGGACGGGCTCTCCACAAGCGGCCTCGCGGAGCGCCCCGTCAGGGGCGCGGGGAACTGCGCGACCAGCCACATCCGGCCCGCAGGCGAGGAACCGACGACTAGCGCAACTGGCCCAGCAGCGTCACGTCATATGGCACCGCCTGGGCCAAGCGGCCAGTAACCGCCTTGTGGGCCCACTCCGGGTCCGCGATGAGCGACCGCCCCACCGCGATCATGTCGAACTCGTCCCGCTCCATACGGTCGAGGAGCAGATCGATCCCCGTGGACGCCGTCTCCTTGGCCCAGCCCTGCGGGCCCACGAACTCCTTGTCGAGGCCGACCGAGCCGACCGACAGCGTGGCCTTGCCGGTGAGCTTCTTGACCCAGCCCGCGAGGTTCAGGTCGCTGCCCTCGAACTCGGGGAGCCAGTAGCGCCGCGTGGAGGCGTGGAAGGCGTCGACGCCCGCCGCCGCCAGCGGGGCGAGCAGGGACTCCAGCTCGGCCGGACCGGCGGCCGGCTTCGCGTCGAACGCGTTCGCCTTCCACTGGGAGAACCGGAAGATCACGGGGAAGGTCGGCGAGACCGCCCCCCGCACCGCCTCGACGATCTCGCGCGCGAACCGGGTGCGCGAGGCGAGGTCGCCGCCGTAGCCGTCGGTACGGCGGTTGGTGGTGCCCCAGAGGAACTGGTCGATCAAGTAGCCGTGCGCGCCGTGCAGTTCGATGCCGTCGAAGCCGATCCGCTCGGCGGCGGCCGCGCTGTCGGCGAAGGCGGCGATCACCGCGTCGATGTCGGCGCCGGTCATCGCGTGACCCTTGGCCTCGCCGTCCAGACCGAGGCCGGAAGGGCCGACCGGGGGCGCCGAGGGGATCGGGCCCTGGCCCTCGTCGCGGGTCGCGCCCACGTGCCAGAGCTGCGGAACGATCCTGCCGCCCGCCGCGTGCACGGCCTCGGCGACCTTCTGCCAGCCCGCGAGCGCCGCCTCGCCGTGGAAGCGCGGGACGCGGTGGCTGCTGCCGGCCGAGGCGTGGTCGACATAGGTGCCCTCGGTGACGATCAGGCCGACGCCGCCCGCCGCGCGGCGCGCGTAGTACGCGGCGACGTCCGCGCCCGGCACGCCCTCGGGCGAGAACTCGCGGGTCATGGGGGCCATGGCGATGCGGTTGGGCAGGGTGAGGCCGTTGATGGCGAAGGGGCGGCCGAGAACGCGTGCGGCGCGTGAGGCGTCCGTGGAGGTGTCCGTGGGGGCGCCCGTCCCTGTCGTCCCGGTGGCTTCCGGCGTCGCTTCCGTGGCTTCCATGCGGCCCTCCTGGGCTCTCGGTACGAGTGACGTCCTACGTTGCTGACAGCACTGTAGGCCGATAGCTGGTTTCCCCCTTCGGGCGGGTGCCTCGCCGGGTACCTTGAAGGGCATGAACTGGCCAGCGACCGAGCGCCACTGCCTGAGTCCCGCGCCCGGCGGCCTCGCCCTCGTCCAGGAACTCCTGAACACCGCGCCCGCCGGCCGCCCCGGGCCCGCCGACCTGCCCGACCTGCTGGGGGACGGCGCGCTCGGCGCCGCCCAGGAGTGGGCCGACCTCGCCGTGCGCGGCTGGGCGGGGGAGACGGGGCGGCCCGACGTACACCTCGTACTGACCGAGGAGGACCTGCCGAAGCTGCGCTGTCTGCGCGACCAGGTGCGGCGGGCGCTCGCCGCGGGGGGCGGCGGGGACGGGGACGCGGTGCGCTTCACCTCCGCGCCCGTCGTCGTCGGGCTCGCGGGGGACGGCACGCTGACCGTGGAGCCGGAGGGCGCGGGCGCCCGCTGGCTGGCCTCCGCGGTCCTCGCCGAGGGGCTGCTCGCCCAGGCGTCCGGTGTCTGGCGCCGCCTGAAGATCTGCCGCAACCCGTCCTGCGCCGCCGCGTTCTACGACCGCTCCCGCAACAACAGCGGCGTCTGGCACTCGGTGCGGGGCTGCGGGAACGCCGCCCATCTGCGCGCCTGCCGGGAGCGGCGCCGCGCACAAGAGGGCGTGGCCGACAACAACGTACGGCGTTAGCTGCTGTCAGCTTCCTAGCTCGAACGTGTGTGCCTTGCCGTTTCGGGGAAAGTTGCAGAAGATTCCGGTGGGGACCGGGGCCCCCGTGCCGGTACCGGCAGGGGCGGACCGCTACCCGGAGTACGTATCGAGGAGACAGCGATGTCCCCAGAGGCGCATGAGACGCCCACCGAGGCGCACGCGGCCGAGAGCCCGAACCTCGACTTCGCGGGCACCACCCCGTACGAGGACTACGTCCAGGCGGACGTCCTCACCCACCTCCAGCATCTGCGCTCGGACGATCCCGGCGAGATGGTCTTCCTGGTCACCACCCAGGTCATGGAGCTGTGGTTCACCGTGATCGTCCACGAGTGGGAGACCGCGGCGCAGGCCCTGCGCCGCGAGGAGGTCCCCGTCGCGGTGGCCGCGCTCAAGCGCAGCATCCGCGAGCTCGAGGCCCTGAACCACTCCTGGAAGCCGCTCGCCGGGCTGACCCCGGCGCAGTTCAACTCCTACCGGGGCGCGCTCGGCGAGGGCTCCGGATTCCAGTCCGCGATGTACCGCCGCATGGAGTTCCTGCTCGGCGACAAGTCGGCGTCGATGCTGGTCCCGCACCGGGGCGCGCCGCGCGTCCACGCGGAGCTGGAGAAGGCGCTGCACGAGCCGAGCCTGTACGACGAGGTGCTCAGGCTCCTCGCCCGGCGCGGCCACGCGGTCCCGGCCGCCGTCCTGGAGCGCGACCTCTCGCAGCGGTACGAGCCCTCGCCCGAGGTGGAGGCCGTCTGGACGAAGCTCTACGCGGGCGACGAGAGCGACGAACTGGCCCGCCTAGGCGAGACGTTGACGGACGTCGCCGAGCTGGTCTGGCGCTGGCGCAACGACCACCTGGTCGCCACGCGGCGCGCGATGGGCTCCAAGACGGGCACGGGCGGCTCGGCCGGGGTGGCCTGGCTGGAGAAGCGCGCGACGAAGAACGTCTTCCCGGAGCTGTGGACGGCGAGGAGCCATGTCTGACCTGCGGCAGGAGGCGGACTCCCTGGATCAGAAGGACGAACTGCGCGCCAAGCGCGTGGAGTTCGTCCTCGATGACACCGTCTACCTGGACGGCAATTCCCTGGGCGCGCTGCCCGCGAACGTGCCGGGCCGCGTCGCGGACGTCATCGCCCGCCAGTGGGGCGAGCTGCGCATCCGCTCCTGGGACGAGAGCAACTGGTGGACCGCGCCCGAGCGCATCGGCGACCGCGTCGCCCCGCTGATCGGCGCCGCCCCGGGCCAGGTCGTCGTCGGCGACTCGACGAGCGTGAACGTCTTCAAGGCGCTGGTGGGGGCGGTGCGGCTGGCGCGCGGCGAGGCTTCCGGCGGGGCCTCCGGCGAGGCTGCGGGCGGTGGCGGTCATCCGGGCGGGGGGCGCGACGAGATCATCGTTGACGCCACGACCTTCCCCACGGACGGGTACATCGCGCGGTCGGCGGCCCGCCTCACCGGCTGCCGCATCACCCCGCTCGCCCCGGCCGAGGTGCCCGCCGCGCTCAGCTCCCGCACGGCCGCCGTGCTGCTCAACCACGCCGACTACCGCACGGGCCGCCTGCACGACCTGCCGGGTCTGACGGCGGCCGTCCACGCGGCGGGCGCCCTCGCCGTCTGGGACCTGTGCCACACGGCGGGCGCCCTGCCCGTCGGCGTGGACGCGCACGGCGTGGACCTCGCGGTGGGCTGCACGTACAAGTACCTGAACGGCGGGCCGGGTTCGCCCGCGTACCTCTATGTGCGCGAGGAGCACCAGGCCCGCTTCGACTCGCCGCTGCCCGGCTGGACCTCGCACGCCGAGCCGTTCGGGATGCACCCCGAGTTCGAGGCGGCGCGAGGGGCGACGCGCGGCCGTGTCGGCACGCCCGACATCCTGTCGATGCTCGCCCTGGAGGCGGCCCTCGACGTCTGGGACGGGGTCTCCGTCGACGCGCTGCGGGCCAAGTCGCTCGCTCTGACCGACTTCTTCCTGCGGTGCGTCGAGGCGTACGTACCCGAGGGGCGGGTCGAGTCGCTCACCCCGGTGGCGCACGCCGAGCGCGGCAGCCAGGTCGCGCTCCGCTGCGAGGGTGCCGGGGACGTCATGAAGCGCCTGATCGAGCGGGGCGTGGTCGGCGACTTCCGGCCGCCGGACGTGCTGCGCTTCGGGTTCACCCCGCTGTATGTCTCCTTCGCCGACGCCGAGCGGGCGGCGCGCGTCCTGGCGGAGACCCTGGACGCGTGATGCCCGCGCGTACGCCGGACTGATAGCGTCCGGCGGATCTTGGTCCCGTCCCTCCGCTCTCGGTACTCCGTAGTTTGGGCGGGACGGGACGGACCTGCCAGCCGCACTGCCGTTGAGAGGTTGCCGCATGCCGGACGACGCCGCCGTGGCCCGCGATGCCGCCGAGGCCGAAGCCGTCTACTCGCATCCCACCGTGGAGCCGGACGCCACCGCCGCCTACGGCGAACACCCCGACCAGGTCATCGACTTCTACGCGCCCCGGGGCGACCTGGCCCGGCCCGCGCCGCTGGTCATCGCCCTGCACGGCGGGGCCTGGCGCACGCCGTACGACCGTTGGCACTTCACGCCGTTCGTGGACTTCCTCGCGCGCCGCGGCTTCGCGGTCGCCAACGTCGAGTACCGCAGGGGCAGCCCCATCCCCGCCCAGGGCGGCACGAGCCCGGTGGCGGGGCGCTGGCCGGAGACCCTCGACGACGTGGCCGCCGCCTTCGACGCGCTGCCCTCGCTCGTGCGGACCGCTCTGCCGTCGGCCGACGCGCGCCGCACGGTGGTCACCGGGCACTCGGCGGGCGGCCAACTCGCGCTGTGGGCGGCCGCGCGGCACCTGCTGCCCGCCGACGCACCCTGGCGCACCGACCGCCCGGCCCCGCTGCGCGGCGTCGTCGCGCTCGCCCCGATCGCGCACTTCAAGGTCGCGGAGGAGCTGGGGGTGTGCGGCAACGCCGCGTCCCAACTGCTCGGCGGCCCCGCAAAGTTCGAGGAGCGGCTGCCGTACGCGGACCCGGCCGCGCTGCTCCCGACGGGTATCGCCACGACCGTCGTGCAGGGCCGCGAGGACATCGGGGTGCCGCAGGCGGTGGCCGAGGCGTATGCGGACGCGGCGGCCAAGGCGGGCGAGGTGGTGGGCCTCACGCTCCTTGAGGACGTGGGCCACTTTCCGCTGATCGACCCGGCGGCGGACGCGTGCGCGGTGGTCGCGGAGGAGATCGCGCAGTTGGCGTACTGAGGTTGGCGGGGGCGCGGGCGGCGGGCGCGGGGCGGGCCCCGTGGCCCCTGGGGGAGGTCCCCAGTGATACCCGTAATACCTGAGAGCTACGCGGAGGTTGCATACCCCGGTGTGATGTGGGCGACGAGGTCTGATCCATAACTTTCCACCCATGGACGCGAGTCGGAGAACCGGCACGCGGGGCGGAAGGGAACGCACGATGAGGATCAGGGCCGGGCGGCTGCGCCGCACTCTGCTGGCAGCCGGTGTCGCCGCGGCGGTGGCGTTCCCGCTGTCGGGCGCGGCACGCCCCGAGATCCCCGCCCCGGCCCCCGCCGCGCTCGGCCGTGTCACGGCACAGGACCTGACCGACGCGTATGCGGCGAACAGGTCGAACGCCGCCGAGGCCGCCCGCATGGCCGAGCGGTACGGCGCACGGGAGCGGGCCGCCGTGCTGCGCGCCATGGCCTCACCGGACCGGCACTTCCTCGCCTTCGACGGGCGGGGCGCGGGCCGCACCGCCGAGGTGTTCGGTGACCTGGCGGGCGCCGAGCGCGTCGCCGTGCTGGTGCCGGGTTCGGACACGTCCCTCGATTCGTACGGCAGGCTGCGTTCCGGCGCCCGCGCCCTGCACGGCGAACTGGGCCCGCGCACGGCCGTGGTGGCCTGGCTCGGATACGAGACACCGGGCACGGTCAGCCCCGCCGTACTGACCACGGGCCGCGCGGACGGCGCGGCGCCCGCGCTGCGCTCGTTCGTGGACGACCTGCACGGGATCAACGCCCACGCGCGCGTGTCCCTGCTCTGCCACTCGTACGGCTCGGTGGTGTGCGCGAGCGCGGCATCCGGGCCCAGGGGCCTGGACGTTACGGACATCGCGTTCTTCGGCAGCCCCGGCACCGGCGTCGACAAGGCGGCCGATCTGCACACCCCGGCGCGGATATGGGCCGGCCGCGGCGCCGACGACTGGATCGCCGACGTGCCGCACACCAGTGCCGACCTCTTCGGCACGACGGTCGGCTTCGGCACCGACCCGGTCTCCGGCGGCTTCGGGGCCCGCGTCTTCGCGGCAGGCGGCGGCGGGCACAGCGACTACCTCAAGCCCGGCTCCGTCCCACTGGAGAACCTCGCACGGATCGCGCGCGGGGACGGCCCGGAGGTCACCCATGCGTGAGGTCGTAGGTACACGGGTGCGTGAGACCGTACGTACACGGGCGCGCGAGGCGGTAGGTACACGGGCGCGTGCGGTCGCTCGCGCTCGGGCGCTGGTCCGGCACATCGACGCCGCGACACCGCCCGGGCGGAACCGCGCCGTCGACGCCCTGCGGGCCCTCGCCATCCTCGGTGTGGTGGGCGGCCACTGGCTGGTCACGGCCCTGGTGTCGGACAGCGGCGTGCTGCACGCCGCGAGCCCGCTGCGGTACATGCCATGGCTCGCGCCGATCTCCTGGGTCTTCCAGACCCTCGCCGTGTTCTTCCTGGTGGGCGGGCACATGGCGGCGAGGAGCCACGCGGCGGCACGCCGGCGGGGCATCGGTTACGGCCCGTGGCTCGCGGCCCGGCTCGGCCGTCTCTCCAGGCCGGTCGCCGCCGTGCTCGCCCTGTGGACGGTCATAGGGGCGTGCCTGAGCCTGTCGGGCACGGGCCCGGACACGGTCCACACGCTGCTCAAGCTGGCGCTCTCCCCACTGTGGTTCCTGCTGGTCTTCGCCGTCCTCACCGCGCTGACGCCGCTGGTCTCACGGCTCAACCCGCTGTGGCCGCTGGCCGTCGTACTGCACGTGGACCTCATACGGTTCGGTTTCGACGGCCCCGCCGGGCTCGGCTGGGTCAATGTGGCGGCGGGCTGGCTCGTGCCCTACACCCTGGGCGCGGCCTGGACGCGGGGCGAGCTGACGCGGCGCTCGGGCTGGGTGCTGCTCCTGGGCGGGGCGGCGGGGGCCGCCGGGCTGATCCTGTGGGGCGGTTATCCCGCCTCGATGGTCGGCGTCCCCGGCGAGCCGGTGTCGAACCTCGACCCGCCCACCCTGGCCGTGGTCGCCTTCGGTCTCGCCCAGTGCGGCCTCGCGCTGCTGCTGCGGGAGCCCCTGCGGCGTTGGACGCGCCGGCCCGCGAGCTGGGCGGCCGTGGCGCTGGTCAACCTCTCCGCGATGACCATCTTCCTCTGGCACCAGACGGCCCTGATGGCGGTCACCGCGCTCGGCCTGCTCGCCGGTGGACCCCTGCCGGGCCTGCACACGGTGCCGGACGGGCCCGGCTGGGCGCTCACCCGGCTCGCCTGGCTGCCGCCCTTCGCGGTGGCGCTCGCGGTCTGCTGGGCGGCGTTCCGCACGTTCGAGCGAGGGCGCCCGAAGCGGCGTGGGGGAGGCTCCCGGGTGGTGCGCGTGCACCGCGGTCCGGGGGCGGGAGCGAAGGCGGCGCGGCATGTCTAGAGTTGATCTTGTGGAGCGTGGGGGCCGCGAGCGCGGCGAGGGTGAGCGGGTGGACCGGATCGTCCTGGCGGGCGGGTTGAGGGGGCTCCGCGGAGAGCTGTGGACCTTGGCGCCCATGCCGCTGCCGCCGCGCGCCAGGCCGCGCCGACTGCGCTGGGGCCCGCACTTCGTGATCCTGTGCGTCGCCATCGGCACGCTGGTCGGCAACCTCGACCAGGTGGCGGGAAGTTACCAACTGGGCTACATACTGGGCACGTTCACGAGCCTGGCGCAGGCCGTGGCCCTCGTGCTCGCCCTGGTGCGCCCGGTCCCCGCGTGGTGGCTGTCCCTCTTGGTGAACATGTTCGTCGCCGCCTGCGCGGCGATCCCCACGGGAGCGGGTTCCGAGCCGTGGCCGTGGTCGCCGCCGTCGTTCGTCGCGCACGCCGCCCTGACGCTGCTGCTCGCGCTGCGGGTGACGACACCGGCCGCCGTGGTGGCGTTCGCCGTCAGCGTCGGGGCGCCACTCGTGCTGCAAGCGACGATCGACCCGGGCCCGTCCGACTCGACGGTGCAGCTCTCGGCGATCGTCTTCGGAGCCGTCACGGTGATCGGCACGCTGCTGCGCGGCCGCCGCGAGGTCCGCAGCAGGCTCGTCGAGCAGGAGACGCTCACCGCGGAGGAGCGGGCCCGCCGCACGCTTCTGGAGGAGCGCAGCCGCATCGCCCGCGAACTGCACGACGTGGTCGCCCACCACATGTCCGTGATCTCCATCCAGGCGCAGGTGGCCCCGCACCTGGTCAAGGACCCGCCCGAGGAGCTGAAGGAGAACCTCGCGGGCATCAGGGGGAACGCCGTGGAGGCCCTCACCGAACTCCGCCGCGTCCTCGGCGTCCTGCGCTCGGAGGACCCCGAGGACTCCGAATCCGCGCCGCAGGCCCCGCTGCCCACCCTCGACCGTCTCGACGGCCTCGTCGACAACGCCCGCCTGGCCGGGCTGACCGTCCACCGCGAGGACTCCGGGGAGCGGCGCCCGCTGCCGCCCGGTGTGGATCTGTCGGCCTACCGCATCGTGCAGGAGGCGCTGAGCAACGCCATCCGCCACGCGCCGGGCTCGACCGTGCGCATCGGCCTCGCGTACAGCGGGGCCGGGCTGCGCGTCCGTGTCGCCAACACCGCCGCCCGCACCCAGGCCCCGCCCTCACCGGGTGCCGGGCACGGGCTGCTCGGGATGCGTGAGCGGACCGCCATGCTCGGCGGGGACATAGCCGCGGGCCCGCTGCCGGACGGCGGCTATGAGGTGTCCGCCTTCCTGCCGACGGGCAGCGAGAGCGCCCTGAGGGACGGCGAGAGCGCCCTTGAGGACCAAGAGAGCACTGTGACTGTGACGAACGGGGGAAGTCAGTGAGCGACACGATCCGGGTGCTGATCGCCGATGACCAGATCATGGTCAGACAGGGCTTCACGGTCCTGTTGAACGCGGAGGCGGACATCGAGGTCGTCGGCCAGGCGGTCGACGGGCGGGACGCGGTCGCCAAGGTGGCCGAGCTGACACCCGACGTGGTCCTGATGGACATCCGCATGCCCGAGCTGAGCGGCATCGAGGCCGCCCGCCGCATCACGTCCCAGCAGCCCGGGGTGCGGGTTCTGGTCCTGACGACGTTCGACCTCGACGAGTACGTGTACGAGGCGCTGCGCGCGGGCGCCTCCGGCTTCCTGCTGAAGGACGCCTCCGCCGACCAGCTCGCCGAGGCCGTCCGGGTAGTGGCCGCGGGGGACGCGCTGCTGGCCCCCGGGATCACCCGACGCCTGATCGCCGAGTTCTCCCGCATGGACGGCGGCCCGCGCGGCCCCCTCAAGCCCCGCGTCGGCGAGCTGACCGGGCGTGAGACGGAGGTCCTGGCCCTCATCGCACGGGGCCTGTCGAACGCGGAGATAGCGGCGGACCTGGTCGTCGCCGAGCAGACCGTGAAGACGCACGTGGGCCGGATCCTGGTGAAGCTGGGCCTGCGGGACCGCACGCAGGCGGCGGTGTTCGCGTACGAGACAGGGGTGGTGAGGCCCTCCGGGCAGGCCGGGTAGTACCTGGGACGGACCCGCCAGGACCCGTCCTGGTGCGGACGCCGCGCGGGCCGGGCCCCCGTACCGTCGTAGACGTGACCGAAACGACTGAGCAGCTCAGGGCCAGAGGCCCCAAGAGTCCGGAGTTCCATCTCGCGCGGGAGATCCTCGGCGGGCTGCGCGAGGCGCTGTTCCGAGACGTCTTCGCCTACCGGCTGCTGCCCCCGCGGACGGCGAGCGGGCGGGGCGCGCGCCTTCTGCCGAAGCAGATACGTCCGTACGCCGTCTGGAACCGCCACGCCCTGGTGGTGGGCGCGGCCCTGATCACCGTCTCCATCGCCTTCCAGGTGGGCATCGGGGGCAATGAGGCCGCGTTCTTCCTCGGCGGTCTCATCCCGGCGGTCGCCGTCCTGATGACGCTGGTCAGGCCGGTCGGCGCGTTCTGGGTGTCGCTGGTGTCGACGCCGTTCACGGCGGCGCTCGGGAACAGCTGGGAGGGCTGGCCGTGGACGCCCGACGCCTTCTTCGCGCACATCGTGGTGATGGTCGTGGTCGCCCTGCGCACCCGGCCCCGTACCGCCCTGTGGATGTGGCTCCTGACGGTGGCGTACGCCCTGGCCGCCGAGGCCTTCTTCGACGTCGGTGCCAATGGTTACAGCAGTTCCGATGCCCCGGCGATGCTGTTCTTCTCGGCGCTCGCGCTGCTCGTCACCACGGTGGTGCACGTGCGCCGCGAGGCGCAGCGCGAGGTCACCGTGCAGCGCACCGTCACCGCCATCGAGCGCGACAAGCGCACGCTCCTGGAGGAGCGCACCACCATCGCCCGTGAGCTGCACGACGTGGTGGCGCACCACATGTCGGTGGTCGCCATCCAGGCGGAGGCCGCGCCCTACCGCGTGGAGAACCCGCCGCCCGAGCTGGAGCAGGCGTTCGTGACCATCCGGGAGAACGCGGTGGCCGCGCTGACCGAGCTGCGCCGCGTCCTCGGCGTCGTACGGGCGGAGGACTACGAGGCACCGGACGCCCCGCAGCCGACCCTGGCCGACCTCGACCGGCTCCTGGACAACGTGCGGGACGCCGGACTGACCGTCGACAAGGCCGTCACCGGAGCGGTCCGCGAACTCCCGCAGGGGGTGGAACTCTCCGCGTACCGCATCGTGCAGGAGGCACTCAGCAACAGTCTGCGCCACGCGCCCGGCGCCCCGGCCCGCGTCGAGGTCGGCTACGTCCTCGGCGGCCTCGGCCTGCGCATCGTCAACGGCCCGGCGACCGGCCTGCTGAAACCCTCACCGGGCGCCGGCCACGGGATCACCGGCATGCGGGAGCGCGTCACGATGCTGAACGGCGAGATGACGGCGGAGGCGACGCCCGAGGGCGGCTACGAGGTCACGGTCTTCCTGCCCGTTCCGCTCGCCGACCGGCTCGACCCGGCGGGGGAGGACGTCGCATGACGATCCGCGTCCTGATCGCGGACGACCAGATGATGGTCCGCGAGGGGTTCTCCGTCCTGCTCAACGCCATGCCCGACATCGAGGTCGTCGGCGAGGCGGTGAACGGCCGCGAGGCGATCGAACGGGTCCGCGATCTCGCCCCCGACGTCGTCCTGATGGACATCCGCATGCCCGAGCTGAACGGCATCGAGGCGACCCGCGAGATCATCGCGTCCGAGGGCGAGGCGAAGGTGCTCGTGCTGACCACCTTCGACCTCGACGAGTACGTGTACCAGGCGCTGCGCGCCGGGGCGTCCGGGTTCCTCCTCAAGGACGCCTCCGCCCGCCAACTCGCCGACGGCGTACGGGTGGTGGCGTCCGGTGAGGCGCTGCTGGCCCCGACGGTGACGCGCCGCCTGATCACGGAGTTCTCCAAGCTGGCCCAGACACCGCGGCTCTCGGCGGCGGCCCAGGCGCAGCAGTACGGCGAACTCACCGAGCGCGAGACGGAGGTCCTGGTGCTCATCGCGCAGGGTCTGTCGAACGCGGAGATCGCCGCGCGCCTGGTGGTCGCCGAGTCCACGATCAAGACGCACGTCAGCCGGGTCCTGGTGAAGCTGGGCCTGCGCGACCGCACGCAGGCGGCGGTCTTCGCATACGAGGCGAGGCTGGTGACACCGGGCTGACGGGCGTGTCCCGCGGTGGCCCGGCCACAGAGCGCCCGCGGTGTTCCCCGAACACCGGACGGCGCCTGGCGTCGAACACCGGGCACGCCTAGCGTCGAGTCATGCCCGCCCGCCCGGAGCCCTCCGCGATCCTCACCCCCGCCGACCCGGAGTTCGTCGCCGACCCGTACCCGGCGTACGGCCGGCTCCGCGAGGCCGGCCGAGTCCACTACTACGCGCCCACCGACCAGTGGCTGATCCCGCGCCACGCAGACGTCACGGCCCTGCTGAGAGACCGCCGTCTGGGCCGCACCTACCTGCACCGCTTCACCCACGAGGAGTTCGGACGCACACCCCCGCCCCCCGAGCAGGAGCCGTTCCACATGCTCAACGACAACGGCATGCTCGACCTGGAACCCCCCACGCACACCCGCATCCGCCGCCTGGTCTCCAAGGCGTTCACGCCCCGCACGGTCGAGCAACTGCGTACGTATGTGGAGGAGTTGGCGGACGCCCTCGCGCGAGGCCTCGTGGCGGACGGCGGCGGCGACCTCGTCGCGCGGGTCGCCGAGCCCCTGCCCGTGGCGGTCATCGCCCAGATGCTCGGCATCCCGGAGAGCGACCGCCCGCTGCTGCGCCCCTGGTCGGCGGCGATCTGCGGGATGTACGAGCTGCACCCGTCCAAGGAGACGGCGGCCCGCGCGGTGCGCGCCTCGCTCGAATTCACCGCCTACCTGCGGGAGTTGATCGAGCGTCGCCGCGAAAGGCCCGGGGACGACCTGATCTCGGGCCTGATCGCCGCGTACGAGGACGGGCAGTCGCTCAGCGAGCAGGAAATGATCTCGACGTGCGTGCTGCTCCTGAACGCGGGGCACGAGGCGACCGTCAACGCCACGGCCAACGGCTGGTACGCGCTCTTTCGCAACCCCGCCCAACTCGCCGCCCTGCGCGCGGATCCGGACCGCCTGATCCCCACGGCCGTCGAGGAGCTGCTGCGCTACGACACCCCGCTCCAGCTCTTCGAACGCTGGGTCCTCGACGATATCGAGATCGACGGCGTGACGATCCCCCGCGGCTCCGAACTGGCGCTCCTCTTCGGCTCCGCCAACCACGACCCGGTCGCCTTCACCCGCCCCGGCGAACTGGACCTCGCCCGCCGCGACAACCCGCACATCTCCTTCAGCGCGGGCGTCCACTACTGCATCGGCGCGCCGCTGGCCCGTATCGAACTCGCCGCGTCGATGCGGACGTTGCTGCGCCGGGCCCCCTCGCTCCGGCTCGTGAGGGAGCCGGAGCGCAGCCCGAACTTCGTGATCCGGGGCCTGCGGGAACTGCCCGTCGAGGTGTGAGGCGCCAGGTGTGGGTCAGTTCGTCATGTCCCTGCGCCGCAACGCCGCGAGGCCCACGCCGGTCAGCGCCGCCGCCAGCAGGGTGAGCGTGATCAGCGGGGGCCAGGACAGCGCGGCGCCCGGCAGCTTCGGCAGGTGGCCGAAGGGGGAGAGGTTCATGACCGCCCGGGGGAGGTCGAGCGCCGGGCCGATCCAGCCGATCGCGAGGCAGCCGCCGACCACGGCCCAGGCCGCCACCGCCCCCTTCGGGTACGCGCCGACGAACAGCACCGTGAGCCCGCCGAGCACCCAGACCGCGGGGAGCTGCGCCAGGCAGGCGCCCAGCACCGCCCCCGCGTCCTCGCCGTGCCCGACGGCCACGCCGATCCCGCAGACGGTCATCAGCAGCGCCGACCCGCCGAAGGCGATCACCAGATGCCCGGCGGCCCACCGCAGCCGCCCCACCGCGCCCGCGAGGACCGGCTCGGCGCGCTGCGAGGTCTCCTCGGCGTGCAGCCGCAGCACTGACGACGCCACGAACAACCCGGCGACCATGCCGAACAGTCCGATGATCGTGGAGAGGAAGGCCTCCGTCAGGTCCGACCGGCCGCCCATCCGCTCGATGATGTCGCGGGTGCTCTCGTTGTCACCGACGATGTCGGCCGCGCCGGACGCCATCTGCCCGAACACCAGCCCGGCGAGCAGGAACCCGGCCGTCCAGCCCAGCACCGCACCCCGCTGGAGGCGCCGGGCGAGCGCGCCCGCGGTGGCGACGCGGCCCCGCGCGGGCCCGGGCCGCGTCGGCAGGAAGCTCATCCCGACGTCGCGCCGCCCCGCCAGTTCGTACGCGACCACGCCCTGCGCCACGGTCGCGGCGACGACGAGGGCGAGCACCCACCAGCGCTCGCCCGCGAAGGCCCGCACGTTCTCCTGCCAGCCGAGGGGCGAGAGCCAGGTCGGTACGGACGAGCCGTCCGCCGTTCCCGAATCGCCCGCGGCCCGCAGCACGAACGCCGTCCCGAGGGCCGCGCCGGTCAGCCCCTTGGCCAGCCGCGCGCTCTCGGTGAGCTGCGCGGCGATCGCCGCCAGGGTGGCGAAGAGCATGCCGGTGCCGGCGATCCCGAGGCCGAGCGCGAGCGCCCCGCGCACGCCCTGCCCCGCCATGCCCGCGCTGATCAGCAGCCCGGCCCCGGCGTTGGCCACGAACGCGGCGAGCAGCGCGGCGGTGAGCGGCGCCCGCCGCCCCACCATGGACGCGGCGAGCATCTCCTGGCGCCCCGACTCCTCTTCCTCGCGGGTGTGGCGTACGACGATGACCAGGCTCATGACGGCGGCGAGCACACCCGCGTAGCAGCCGATGCGCCAGGCGGAGAGGGCGCCGAGCGAGTCGCCGAAGACGGGGCCGTACATGGCCCGCATCGAGGAGTTGGAGTTCATCGTCTCCATGGCGTCGGCGCGCTCAGCGGCCGTTCCGTACACGCTCTCCAGGGAGCCCGGCATCGCGAGCACAAGACCGGCGACGACGAGGATCCAGACGGGCATCATGACCCGGTCGCGGCGCAGCGCCAGCCGCAACAGGGTGCCGGTCCCGGCGAGTTGACCCGTCCCGCGTTCGCTCGCCGGGAGGGCGGTGGCGCGTGAGGCGACGGCGGTCATCGCGCCATCACCGCGTCCTCCGCGTTGCCCGTACCGCCCGTATCCTCCGTACCGCCCTGGTAGTGCCGCAGGAACAGTTCCTCCAGGGTGGGCGGGTTGCTGGTCAGCGACCGGACGCCCGATTCGGTCAGCGACCGGAGTACGGCGTCGAGCTTGTCGGTGTCGACCTGGAGCTTGACCCGGTGGCCCGTCACGTCGAGATCGTGGACGCCGGGCAGGCGGGACAACTCGCCTGGCGAGCCCGCGAGTTCGGCGGTGACGCTGGTCCGGGTCAGATGGCGCAGCTCGGTCAGGGAGCCGCTCTCGACGGTCCGTCCCTTTCTGATGATGCTGACGCGGTCGCAGAGCGTCTCGACCTCGCTGAGGATGTGCGAGGAGAGCAGGATGGTCCGCCCGCGTTCGCGCTCCTCGGCCACGCAGCGCCGGAACGCCTCCTCCATCAGCGGATCGAGCCCGGAGGTCGGTTCGTCGAGGATCAGCAGATCGACGTCGGACGCGAAGGCGGCGACGAGGGCGACCTTCTGGCGGTTGCCCTTGGAGTACGTACGCCCCTTCTTGGTCGGGTCCAGCTCGAACCGTTCGACGAGGTCGTCGCGCCGGGCCCGGTCGAGCCCGCCCCGCAGCCTCCCGTACAGGTCGATGACCTCGCCGCCGGAGAGGTTGCGCCACAGGGTGACGTCGCCGGGGACGTACGCGACGCGGCGGTGCAGGGCGACGGCGTCGCGCCAGGGGTCCCCGCCGAGCAGCTGCGCGGCGCCGGAATCGGCGCGGAGCAGGCCGAGCAGGACGCGGATGGTGGTGGACTTCCCGGATCCGTTGGGCCCGAGGAACCCGTGCACCTCGCCGGTCTCGACGTCCAGATCGAGGCCGTCCAGGGCGTGGGTCCTGCCGAACGACTTGTGCAGTCCGGAGACGGTGAGTGCCTTCGTCATGATTCTGAAGATACGCGTATTTCACAAACTTGTGAAGCTAATGAACCGTATAAACTCCGGTTCGGGCTCGGGTGAAGGGCGAAGAAGGGCGAAGGGTGAGGGTGAGCAGGGAGATGATCGACGTATGACGAGCGAGCGCGCGGGTGACGTAGAGGGCGCGGCCGAGGCGGACCGGGACGCGGAGGTGGTCTCCCGCTTCGTAGAACAGTTCGCCTCGCAGCTCGTCGAGGCGGGCATGCCGCGGATGCCGTCACGGATCTTCGCCGCGCTGCTCGCCTCCGACTCGGGGGCGCTGACGTCGGCGGAGCTGGGGGAGCGGCTGCGCGTCAGCCCCGCGGCGGTCTCCGGTGCCGTGCGCTATCTGACCCAGCAGCACCTGGTCTCCCGCGAGCGGGAACCGGGCACGCGGCGTGATCTCTTCCGGGTGCACAGCAACCAGTGGTACGAGGCGGTGGGCAACCGTGACGCGGTCCTCAACCGCTGGGAGAACGCGCTGCGCGACGGCATCGCCGGCCTCGGCGCGGACACGCCCGCGGGGCGGCGCCTCGCGGAGACCCTGGCGTTCTTCGAGTTCCTCCAGGAGGAGCTGGCCGCGATGATGTCCCGCTGGCGCACCCACAGGAAGTCACTCTTCCCAGAGGACCACTGACCCCGACTCCGCGGCCCCGGGACCCCTCGTGACACCTCACCGCGGCAAGGTCAGCCCCCACGCCCCCTGCCGGACCGTCCACGTCCTCGTGCGGACCGGCCCCGCCACCGCCGAGTCCGCGCGGTAGCGGAAGTCCGCTCCCGACACCGTCACGGTCCGCGCCCGCACCCGCAGCGGTGCCGCCTCCGCGCCCACGGACGAGGGCCGGATCTCCACCTGGGCAAGCCCGCCGTCCCCCGCGCTCACGCGGACGCCCTCGACCGGCTTGTCGAGGTCGACCAGCGTGACCCCGTCCGCCTCGACCCGCAGCCGCGAGGGGCCGGGCGCCGGCGTCGACGCCACCCGCGAGGGCCGCGCGGCGAGGGTCCGTACGAAGGACTGGCAGCTCCGCAGCCACGTATGCCCCTCTCCGGAGCCACCGGCAGCCACCCCGGAACCCCCCGCCGCCTCACTGACCCCGGTCACCTCACTGACCCCAGCCGCCTCCGTGACCCCAGCCGCCTCAGCACCCCGAGCGCCCCGAGAACCCCGAGAACCCCGCGACCCTCGCGAAGGCCAAGCCCCCCGGGAGACCCCGCCCAGCC
>NZ_JODF01000039.1:0-64898 GCF_000717945.1 Streptomyces sp. NRRL S-920 | reverse complement strand
CCCTCCTCCGCCTTGCATCTCGACGCACCAGACCCCGCTCACCAGCGCAGAAAGGTGACCGCCACCCAAGTGCGGCCTGATCCGCCGGACAGGCCCTAGCCCGCCCGCAGGACGTCCGCGACGATCGGCCCCGCCGCGTCTCCGCCGTGCCCGCCCCGCTGCGTCATCGCGGCGGCCGCCACATCGCCCCGGTAGCCGGTGAACCAGCTGTCGGACGTCTGCCGGCCGTCCACCTCCGCCGAGCCGGTCTTCGCGCCGATGTCCCCGGTCAGGCTCGCCATGGTCCGCGCCCCGGTGCCGCTGACCGCCGTGCGGCGCATCATCTGGCGCAGCTGCGTGACGGTGGCGGCGGGCAGGCCGCGGGCGGTGGCCAGTTCACGGTCGTCGAGCGACCTCGGCACGATCACCGGCTGCCGGAAGGTGCCGGTCATCGCGGTCGCGGTGACCGACGCCATGTTCAGCGGGCTCATCTGGACCTGGCCCTGGCCGATGGCGTTGGCCGCGCGGTCGGGGCCCGCGGAGGCGGGGACGGAGCCGTCGAAGGAGGGGATGCCGACCTTCCAGTCGTCCCGGCCGAGGCCGAAGCCGTTTCGCGCCTCCTCGGTGAGGGAGGCGTCCGTGAGGCCCTCCTCGTCGACGAGCTTGACGAACGCGGTGTTGCAGGAGCGCGCGAAGCTCTCCGCGAACGTCGCCGACTCGTTCGGCGCCATGCCCTTCAGGTTGTGGAAGGTCTGGCTCTGCCAGGTCGCGGTGGCCGGGCAGGGCGCGGCCCCGCCCGCCTTGGTGACGCCCTTGTCGATGAGCATCGCCGCCGTGACGATCTTCATCGTCGAGCCGGGTGCCACCTTGCCGAGGAACGCCGCGTTCCAGGAGTCCGTGCGGTTGTTGGCGACCGCGAGCACCTCGCCGGTGCTCGGCTTCACCGCCACCACCGAGGAGTCGTCGTACCGCAGGACCGCCCGCTCGGCGGCCTTCTGCACGGCCGCGCTGAGGGTCGTACGCAGCTTGCCCGGCCTGCCCTTGGCGAGGGTGAGCAGCGCATGTGTGCCCGCCTCCTCGTCGGCGTGCCTGACGTACAGCTCCACGCCCGCCCTGCCGCCCGCGTTTCGCCCGTACTTCTTCCGCAGCTGGCCGAGGACCGGGCCGAGCGAGGGGTACTCCTTCTCGCGCAGGACGACGCCCGCGCGGTCCACCGCCCGGATGGGCGGCGCCGGGGCCTCGCCCGTCACCAGGGTGTCGCCCTTCTCCAGCGAGGGGTGCAGGACGGCCGACGACCAGTCGACGAGCGGGCGGCCGGTGGTGCGGCCCCGCACTACGGTGAGTGCGGAGTCGTACGCGAAGGGCTTGCTCCTGCCCTTGTACGACACCGTGGCCGACACGTCGAACGGCACGCGCGTGCCGGACGCCCGCCGCGGGGTGAGCCTCACCTTCGTCAGGTGCGCGTCCTTCCGGTAGCCGGTCAGGGCGGACGAGGCCGTCTTGGGGTCGTTCGTGTACGCGGCCGCCTGCCCGGCGTCGCCCTCGGCCCACGCCGCGAGGAACTTCCGCGCGGCCTTGCGAACCTCGTCACCGCTGGGCGGCCCCGTCTTCACGGCGACCGGACCCGCCCCGGGCGAACCGCCGTTCCCGCTCACGCCGTTCACGCCGTTCACCAGGGTGTATGCGCCAAAACCGGCGCCCCCCACCATGGCGGTGAAGACCCCGCCGACCAGAGCGGCCTTTACTCCCCTGCGCACGATGCGCTCCCCTCCCCGCGAGCCTTCCCGAAGGAGATGTCCGGAAAGGCGGTCCGTCCGGCACCTTATGGGGAGGAAGGGAAATCCGGGACGGCCGTTATCCGAAGGTGTCCGATACGCGGCCTCTTACACCCACGTATCCAGCCACATTCGGGATCGCCAGGAATCGATCGGGATCGCGGTGCCGGTGTAGATCGGCCAGAAGTAGATGAAATTCCAGAAGATGAGCAGAACGACGACTCCCGACGCCGCGGCACCCGCCACCCGGCGCCGCTCGCCGGATCCCGGCGGCCCCAGGATCGCGCCGATCAGCATCGCCACCGCGAGACACAGGAACGGCACGAAGACGACCGCGTAGAAGTAGAAGATCGTCCGCTCCTGGTAGAAGAACCAGGGCAGATAGCCCGCGAGCACCCCGCACAGGATCGCGCCCGCCCGCCAGTCGCGCCGGAACCCCCACCGCCACAGGACGTACAGCAGCGCGCCGGCGCCGACCCACCACAGCAGCGGGGTGCCGAGCGCGAGGACCTCGCGGGCGCACTTCTCGGTGGTGTCGGCGGGGCAGCCGTGCTTGCCGGGCCGCGGCGACTCGTAGAAGTACGAGACGGGGCGGCCGTCGACGATCCAGCTCCAGGGGTTGGACTGGTAGGTGTGCGGCGAGGAGAGGCCCACGTGGAATTCGTAGACCGCGTGTTCGTAGTGCCACAGGCTGCGCACCCAGTCCGGCAGCCACGTCCAGCTGCCGCCCCGGCCCTGCGTCGCCGCCCAGTCGCGGTAGTAGCCGCCGGAGCCGTCCGCCGGGGAGAGGATCCAGCCGAGCCACGAGACGACGTACGTGGCGAGGGCCACCGGGACCGTGGACACGAACGCGGGGAGCACGTCCCGCCGCAGGACCGCGCGGTAGGGCCGCACCGCCCCGGCGACGCGGCGCGCGCCGACGTCCCAGAACACGGTCATCAGACAGAGGAAGACCATGACGTACAGGCCGTTCCACTTGGTGCCGAAGGCGAGCCCCAGGCAGAGACCGGCCGCCCAGCGCCAGGGCCGCCACCCCAGGCGCACCGTCTCGGCGATGTACGGGTCGGGGCGTACGAGACCGTCCTCGTCGGCCGGGAGGGCGGCCGCGAGTCTCTCCCTCGCCCTGTCCCGGTCGATGAGGAAGCAGCCGAAGGCGGCGAGCACGAAGAACATCAGGACCTGGTCGAGCAGTGCCGTGCGGCTCATCACGAAGTGCAGGCCGTCCATGGCGAGCAGCGCGCCCGCCAGACAGCCGAGGAACGTGGAGCGGAACAGCCGCCGCCCGATCCGGCACAGCATCAGGACCGACAGCGTGCCGAGCACCGCCGTCATGAACCGCCAGCCGAACGGGTTGAAGCCGAACAGCCACTCGCCGAGGCCGATCACGTACTTGCCGACCGGGGGGTGCACCACGTACGCCGCGTCGTGCGGGAGCGCGATGTCGCTGCCCTGCCGCAGCACATCGTCGTTGATCTTGTCCGGCCAGTTGACCTCGAAGCCGCGGTGGATGAGCCCCCAGGCGTCCTTCGCGTAGTACGTCTCGTCGAATATCACGTCCCTCGGACTGCCGAGGTTCCAGAACCGCATCACCCCGGCGACCAGCGTGATCAGCAGCGGTCCGGCCCACGCCGACCAGCGCACCGCCAGGTCGGCGTCCGCCCTGGACAGCCCGAGCGCCGTCCACAGGCGGGGGCTCGGCCGCGTGTACGGGGGGACAAGCCGCGCCGTGACGTCCTCTCTGGGCCGCGCCACGTAGCCGAATCGGCGCAGCCGCCGCTGCCAGGAGGGCTGCTGCCCCTCGGCCGCCTGGCTCTCGCGGGTGTCCGGGGAAGGCGCGGTACTGGTCACCGCGCCATCGTAGGGAACCAGACTGTGCGAGTCCCGCCCGTCGGCCCTGCGAGGATGGATCCGTGACAGGAAGCGCAGATTCCCCCGGAACCCTCGTGTTGGCAGGCACCCCCATCGGCGACGTCGCCGACGCGCCGCCGCGCCTCGCCGCCGAGCTGGCGTCCGCCGACGTGGTCGCCGCCGAGGACACGCGGCGCCTGCGCAGGCTCACCCAGGCGCTCGGGGTGCAGGTCGGCGGCCGTGTCGTCTCCTACTTCGAGGGCAACGAGACCGCGCGCACGCCCGAGTTGGTCGAGGCCCTGGCGGGCGGCGCGCGCGTCCTGCTCGTGACGGACGCGGGCATGCCGTCGGTCTCCGACCCCGGCTACCGCCTGGTCGCGGCCGCCGTGGAGCGGGACATCAAGGTGACCGCCGTGCCGGGCCCGTCCGCCGTGCTCACCGCGCTCGCCCTGTCGGGCCTGCCGGTCGACCGGTTCTGCTTCGAGGGCTTCCTGCCGCGCAAGGCGGGCGAGCGGCTCTCGCGGCTCAAGGAGGTCGCCGAGGACCGCAGGACGCTCGTCTACTTCGAGGCCCCGCACCGCATCGACGACACGCTCGCCGCGATGGCCGAGGCGTTCGGCGAGGAGCGCAGGGCCGCGGTCTGCCGCGAGCTGACCAAGACGTACGAGGAGGTCAAGCGCGGTTCGCTGAAGGATCTCGCCGAGTGGGCCGCCGACGGTGTGCGCGGCGAGATCACCGTCGTCGTCGAGGGCGCCCCCGAGAAGAGCGCGGACGACCTCGGCCCCGCGGAGCTGGTGCGCAGGGTGCGGGTGCGCGAGGAGGCGGGGGAGCGACGCAAGGAGGCGATCGCCGCGGTCGCCGCCGAGGCGGGCCTTCCCAAGCGGGAGGTGTTCGATGCCGTCGTCGCGGCAAAGAACGCGGATCGAAGCGGCCCATCGGAGGGCAAAGGACTATCGTGAAAGGCAAAGCGCGGGCCGCGCGCCAGGCCTCTTTCCTAAGGAAAGGCCAAATCGGCTCCAACGCTCGACAGGTCTGATGCGCTCGCTCCCGTAAAGGCGTCCACTGGTCGAAGGGACGGCGGTGCCCGTCCCTCGGACAAGAGGAGCAGCGGCATGAGTGAGATCGCGGACACCGGTCATCCCCGCACGGCACTGAATGTGGTTCACGAGTCCTACGCGTTCGCCTGCATGCGCTGCGGACACGGCTGGGAACAGTCGTACGAGATAGAGCATCACGTGGACGCCGGCGGCCAGGAATACGTGATGTACCGGGCGGACGGCCAGCACGTGCCCTCCCCGCTCTCCCGCCCCACCTGTCTGAACTGCGGCGGCCACGTCGTGCGGATCATGCGCGCGGGGCAGGTCTCGTCGGTGCTCGACACGATGCGGCGGCAGTACGAGCGCGGGCGTGGCGAGACCCGCCCCGCGGGCGCGACCGAGGCCGGCGCCCAGGGAGCCGGGGCGGTGCCGGCGCAGGGACCCGGGCCGGTGCCGGTGACGGAGCCGGGCGGCCGGGACCGCCACTGGCACCTCTCCGATCTGCTGCACCCCTTCCAGCACCGCAGGGCGCGCTGACAGCTCGGGCGATCCTGGGCGTGCCGACAGCTCGGGCGATCCGGCGCGCGCCGCCGCTTCGTAGGATCGGAGCATGCCTTCGAAGAACTCCGACGCGCCGCCGCCCCTGCCCGCACCGCTCCAGGTGGCGGTCGCCGACTCGCACACCCACCTCGACATGCAGTCGGGCACCGTGGAGGAAGCCCTCGCCAAGGCGGCCTCGGTGGGGGTCACGACGGTCGTCCAGGTCGGCTGCGACATCCGGGGCTCCCAGTGGGCGGCGCGCACCGCCGCCGAGCACGACCGCGTCCACGCCACCGTCGCCCTGCACCCCAACGAGGCGCCCCGGATCGTGCTCGGCGACCCCGACGGCTGGTCCCGGCAGGGCGCGCGCGAGGCGGGCGGCGACGGCGCGCTCGACGAGGCGCTCGCCGAGATCGACCGGCTCGCCGCGCTGGAGCACGTCAAGGGCGTCGGCGAGACCGGCCTCGACTACTTCCGCACCGGGCCGGACGGCATGGCTGCCCAGGAGCGGTCCTTCCGCGCCCACATCGAGATCGCCAAGCGGCACGGCAAGGCCCTCGTCATCCACGACCGCGAGGCCCACGAGGACGTGCTGCGCGTCCTGAAGGAGGAGGGCGCCCCCGAGCGCACCGTCTTCCACTGCTACTCCGGTGACGCCGCGATGGCTCAGGTCTGCGCGGAACACGGCTACTTCATGTCGTTCGCGGGCAACGTCACGTTCAAGAACGCGCAGCCGCTGCGGGACGCCCTGGCCGTCGCGCCGCTCGAACTCGTCCTCGTCGAGACGGACGCGCCCTTCCTCACGCCCGCCCCCTATCGCGGACGGCCCAACGCGCCGTATCTCATTCCGGTCACAGTGCGCGCCATGGCCGCGGTCCGCGGAATCGACGAGGACGCGATGGCCACGGCACTCGCCTCGAACACCGCGCGCGCCTTCGGATACTGACGATTACTAACCGATAACGCCACGACACAACGTAGTCGCTCAACTTTGGAGAGTGACGAAAGCTCCGCTAGGTTCTGTCCGCCCGGTCCGGACCCCTGGAGCGTCATCGTGAGCAATTCGCAGTACGAGACGTATGAAGTGCCGTACACGCCGCCGTACGAGACGGCGTACGCACCGACCGTCCCGTACGACCAGGCGTACGTGTACGAGAACGTGGAGCCCGGGGGCAGGCCCGAGGGCGGGATCGAGGCCGGGTTCGAGGGCGGCATCCCCCGGCAGGCGACCGCTGCCCCCGGCGGCGGGCGGGCCGAGGCGCGGCGGGCCGCACGCCGCGGGAGGCCGGCCGCCGACGACGAGCGGGCAGCGCCCGAGCGGTCCGCCGAGGCGCTGCGCCGCCTGGTTCCGCAGGCCCTCGTCGTCGCGTTCCTCGCGGGCGGCACCTCCGCGTTCGTCGCCGACGACAAGGCCGTGCGGCTCAGCGTCGACGGTAAGCCGCGCACCCTGCACACCTTCGCCGACGACGTCGGGGAGCTGCTCGCCGACGAAGGCGTCGCCGTCGGCGCCCACGACATCGTCGCGCCCGCGACGGGCACCGCCCTGGCCAGCGGCGACGAGATCGCCGTCCGCTACGGGCGGCCCGTCCGGCTCACCCTCGACGGCGAGCGGCGCAAGGTGTGGACCACGGCACGCACCGTCGACGGCGCCCTGCGCCAGCTCGGGGTGCGCGCGGAGGGCGCCCACCTGTCGGCCTCGCGCAGCCGCCGCATCGGCAGGGACGGCCTCGACCTCGCCGTCCGCACGGAACGCACCGTCACGATCATGGCGGACGGCCGGGAGCGGACCATCCGTACGAACGCGGCGACCGTGGGGGAGGCCGTCGCGGAGGCCGGGGTCACGCTGCGCGGGCAGGACACCACGTCGGTGGATCCCGACAGCTTTCCGCGCGACGGGATGACGGTCACCGTCATGCGGATCACCGGCTCCCGGGAGGTGCGGGAGGAGGCGATCCCCTTCGCGGTCAAGAGGGTGCAGGACCCGACGCTGTTCCGGGGCACGGAAGTCGTGGTGCAGGCCGGACGGCAGGGCGCGCGGCGCGTCACCTACGCGCTGCGGACCGTCAACGGCGTCAAGCAGAAGCCGCGGATGATCGGCTCCGAGGTGGTGCGGGAGCCGCAGAACCGGATCGTGAAGGTCGGCACGAGACAGATGCCGTCGTCGGTGGCCGGGGCGGACGGCCTCGACTGGAGTTCGCTGGCCCGCTGCGAGTCGGGGGGCCGCCCGAGGGCGGTGGACGCCTCGGGCACGTACGGCGGGCTCTACCAGTTCGATACGAGGACCTGGCAGGGCCTGGGCGGCTCGGGCCGCCCCCAGGACGCGTCGCCCTCGGAACAGACGTTCCGAGCGAAAAAACTCTACGTTCAGCGCGGGGCCAGCCCCTGGCCCCATTGCGGGCGACGCCTCCATGGGTAGCGACCTCGACCGTTGCCCCGTCAGGGGCGCGGGGAACTGCGCGACCAGCCCCCACCGGCGGCCAGCCGACAACGAGACGCAGCCTCCGCCCAAGGCCCAGGGGCCAGGCCAGGCACCGTAACCTGGTGCGGTGAGCACTGAGCACGGCGCCCTCCTCGGCCCCGCCGACATCCGCGAACTGGCCGCTGCCCTGGGCGTACGCCCCACCAAGCAGCGCGGCCAGAACTTCGTCATCGACGCCAACACCGTCCGCCGCATCGTCCGCACCGCGGAGGTCGGCCCGGACGACGTCGTCGTCGAGGTCGGCCCCGGGCTCGGGTCCCTGACCCTGGCCCTGCTGGAGAGTGCCGCGCACGTCACCGCCGTCGAGATCGACGACGTACTCGCCGGCGCGCTGCCCGCGACCATCGATGCCCGCCTGCCGCACAAGGCGGGCTCCTTCGCGCTGGTGCACAGCGACGCCATGCTCGTACGCGAGCTGCCGGGCCCCGCCCCGACCGCGCTGGTGGCGAACCTCCCGTACAACGTCGCCGTACCCGTCCTGCTGCACATGCTCGACACCTTCCCGACCATCGAGCGCACGCTCGTGATGGTCCAGGCCGAGGTCGCCGACCGGCTCGCCGCCGCCCCCGGCTCGAAGGTCTACGGAGTCCCGTCCGTGAAGGCCAACTGGTACGCGGACGTGAAGCGCGCCGGGTCGATCGGCCGCAACGTCTTCTGGCCCGCTCCGAACGTCGACTCCGGGCTCGTCTCCCTGGTGCGCCGCGCCGAGCCGGTGAAGACCAGCGCCTCCAAGCGCGAGGTCTTCGCCGTCGTCGACGCCGCCTTCGCGCAGCGCAGGAAGACCCTGCGGGCCGCCCTGTCCGGCTGGGCGGGATCCGCGGCCGCCGCGGAGGCCGCCCTGGTCGCCGCCGGGGTCTCGCCGCAGGCGCGCGGCGAGGCGCTGACCGTGGAGGAGTTCGCGCGCATCGCGGAGCACAAGGAGGCGGGCGCGTGAGCGCGACCGTGACCGTACGGGTCCCCGCGAAGGTCAACGTCCAGCTCGCGGTGGGCGCCGCCCGCCCCGACGGCTTCCACGACCTCGCCAACGTCTTCCTCGCCGTGGGCCTCTACGACGAGGTCACGGTCACGGCCGCCGACGAGCTGCGGGTGACCTGCGAGGGGCCCGGAGCCGATCAAGTACCCCTGGACCGTACGAACCTGGCCGCCCGCGCCGCCGAACTGCTCGCCGCGCGGTACGGCATCCCGCCCGGCGTCCACCTCCACATCGCCAAGGACATCCCCGTCGCCGGGGGCATGGCGGGCGGCAGCGCGGACGGCGCGGGCGCGCTCGTGGCGTGCGACGCGCTGTGGGGGACGCGGGCGTCCCGCGAGGAACTGCTCGACATCTGCGCCGAGTTGGGCAGCGACGTGCCGTTCAGTCTGGTGGGCGGCGCCGCGCTCGGCACGGGGCGCGGCGAGAAGCTGGAGCCGCTGGAGGTCGGCGGTGACTTCCACTGGGTGTTCGCCGTCGCCGACGGAGGGCTCTCCACCCCCGCCGTCTACCGCGAGTTCGACCGGCTGACCCCGGACGCGCCCGCCCCCGAGGCATCCCCCGCGCTCCTCGAAGCCCTGCGCACGGGCGACACCGAGGCGCTCGCCGCGACGGTCAGCAACGACCTCCAGCCCGCCGCCCTCTCCCTCTTCCCCTCCCTTGCCGACACCCTCGCGGCCGGCACGGCGGCGGGCGCCCTCGCCGCGCTGGTCTCCGGCTCGGGCCCGACGACGGCGTTCCTCACCGCCGACGCCGCGTCCGCGCACAAGGTGGCCGACGCGCTGACGTCCTCCGGCACCTGCCGCACGGCGCGGGTGGCGACCTCCCCGGCGCAGGGCGCGCAGGTACTCACTCCCGGATGAGTACGGGCGCGCTGACGCCGAGGGCCGATCGCGCGCGACCGTACGTCCATGGGATCAAGCGTTCGCGAACTGGCCGAGAAGACGCCCGCCGGGCGTGACCGGTACATCGACCTGCTGCGGGTCGCCTCGCTGGGCACGGTCGTCCTCGGGCACTGGCTGATGGCGGCCGTGACCGTCGGCGACGACGGCCGCGCCGAGGTCGGCAACCTCCTCGCCGTCGTACCGGAGCTGCAACTGCTCACCTGGGCCTTGCAGATCATGCCGGTGTTCTTCTTCGTCGGCGGCTTCGCGCACGCGCTGTCGTACCGCTCGCTGAGCCGGGGCTCCGGGGACGGCTCCGTCTACTCCGCCTTCCTGCGGGCACGGCTCCAGCGGCTGCTGCGGCCCACGATGGTGTTCATAGGCGTGTGGGGCGCGCTCGCCCTGGTCCTCCAACTGGGCGGCCAGGGAGGCGGGTTGCTCGATGTGGCGCTGCGGCTCGTCGCCCAGCCGCTGTGGTTCATCGGCATCTATCTGGCGATGGTCGCCCTCACGCCCCCGTTGCTGCGGCTGCACGAGCGATGGGGGTGGGGCGCGTTCGGCGCGCTGGCGGGGGCCGCGGCCGCGGTGGACGTGGCGCGCTTCACCTTCGACGTGCCGTACGTGGAGTTCCTGAACTTCGCCTTCGTCTGGCTCGCGGTGCACCAGCTGGGCTTCCTGCGGGCGGACGGCAAGCTGCGACTGCCGTACGCCCTGGCGGGCGCGGGCCTCGCGGGCGCCTCGCTCCTGGTCGCCCTCGGCCCCTATCCCCTCTCCATGGTCGGCATGCCCGGCGAACGCGTCTCGAACATGGCACCGCCCACCTTCGCCCTGCTCTGCCACGGCATGTGGCTGGTCGGCGCGGTGGAGCTGCTGCGCGCCCCGGCGAGCCGGTGGCTGGCACGGCCCCGCGTCTGGCGCGGCGTGGTGGTGGCCAACGGCATCTCCATGACGGCGTTCCTGTGGCACCTGACGGCGATGCTCGGGGTGTACGGGACGCTGCTCGCCCTCGACGTCCCGCTGCCCGAGCCCGCGACCGCCGGGTGGTGGGCGCAGGTGCCCCTGCGGATGGCGGTGGCCGCGGCCCTGACGGCGGCGCTCGTGGCGGCCTTCCGCCGCTTCGAGCGGCCGGGCGTGACAGGAGAGCCCGGCCCCGCCGGGACGGCCTCGGGCCCGACGGCGGCGCTCGGCGTCACGCTCTGCCTCTTCGGGGTGCTCGGCCTGTCGATGGTCGGCTTCGGCGGCCTGCTGGAGGGGCGCGCGGCGATGCTGGTCGCCGTCCGTGTGACGGCTCCGGCGGCGGTGGCGATGGCCCTCGCCGGGTGGGTGCTGGTGGAGCGGGCGGGGCGCTCCCGCGCGGGCGACTACGCTTGAGGATCGATCGTCCCCCCTGTCAGGAGAGAAATGGCCGTCAATCTGGTCAATGTCGAGGCAGTCAGCAAGGTGTACGGCACCCGTGCCCTGCTCGACGGCGTCTCACTCGGCGTGTCCGAGGGGGACAGGATCGGTGTCGTCGGGCGCAACGGCGACGGGAAGACCACCCTGATCCGGATGCTCGCCAAGCTGGAGGAGGCCGACACCGGGCGCGTCACGCACAACGGCGGGCTGCGGCTCGGCGTGCTGACCCAGCACGACTCGCTGGACCCCGCCGCCACCGTCCGGCACGAGGTCATCGGTGATCTCGCCGACCACGAGTGGGCGGGCAGCGCCAAGATCAGGGACGTGCTGACCGGCCTCTTCGGCGGCCTCGACCTGCCGGGCTTCCCGCAGGGGCTCGACACCGTCATCGGCCCGCTCTCCGGTGGCGAGCGGCGCCGCATCGCGCTCGCCAAGCTGCTCATCGCCGAGCAGGACCTGAT
This sequence comes from Streptomyces sp. NRRL S-920, assembly GCF_000717945.1. Taxonomy (NCBI): domain Bacteria; kingdom Bacillati; phylum Actinomycetota; class Actinomycetes; order Kitasatosporales; family Streptomycetaceae; genus Streptomyces; species Streptomyces sp. NRRL S-920. The sequence continues at coordinate 53,530 of NZ_JODF01000039.1, read as the reverse complement.
CGTGCTGGACGAGCCGACCAACCACCTCGACGTGGAGGGCATCGCCTGGCTCGCCGAGCACCTGCGCACGCGGCGCTCGGCGCTGGTATGCGTGACGCACGACCGGTGGTTCCTCGACCAGGTGTGTACGCGCATGTGGGACGTGCAGAAGGGCTCCGTCTTCGAGTACGAGGGCGGGTACTCCGACTACGTCTTCGCCCGCGCCGAGCGTGAGCGCATCGCCGCCACCGAGGAGACCAAGCGGCAGAACCTGATGCGCAAGGAGCTGGCCTGGCTGCGGCGCGGCGCCCCGGCCCGCACCAGCAAGCCGAAGTTCCGCATCGAGGCCGCCAACGAACTGATCGCGGACGTGCCGCCGCCGCGGGACACCAGCGAGCTGATGAAGTTCGCGACGACGCGGCTCGGCAAGACGGTCTTCGACCTGGAGGACGTGTCCGTCCAGGCCGGTCCGAAGCTGCTGCTCAAGCATCTGACCTGGCAGCTCGGCCCCGGCGACCGCATCGGCCTGGTCGGGGTGAACGGCGCGGGCAAGACCTCGCTGCTGCGCGCCATGGCCGACGCGGCCCGCAGCCAGGGCGACGTACAGCCCGCGGGCGGCAAGGTCGTCGTGGGCAAGACGGTGAAGCTGGCCTACCTCTCGCAGGAGGTCGCCGAACTGAAGCCGACGCTGCGGGTGCTGGAGGCCGTGCAGCAGGTGCGCGAGCGCGTCGACCTCGGCAAGGGCCGGGAGATGACCGCGGGGCAGCTCTGCGAGACGTTCGGGTTCAACAAGGAGAAGCAGTGGACGCCGGTCGGTGACCTCTCCGGTGGTGAGCGGCGCAGGTTGCAGCTGCTGCGGCTGCTGATGGACGAGCCGAACGTCCTCTTCCTCGACGAGCCGACGAACGACCTCGACATCGAGACGCTCACGCAGCTGGAGGACGTCCTCGACGGATGGCCCGGCTCCATGGTCGTGATCTCCCACGACCGGTTCTTCGTCGAGCGGACGACGGACAAGGTGTTCGCGCTCCTCGGTGACGCCACCATGCGGATGCTGCCGCGCGGCATCGACGAGTACCTGGAGCGGCGCCGGCGGATGGCCGAGACCGCCTCCGCCCCGGCACCGGCGGCGCCCGCCCCCGCGCAGCCCGCCGTGACCGGGTCGTCCAAGGACGTCCGCGCGGCGAAGAAGGAACTTCAGAAGATCGAGCGGCAGATGGACAAGATCTCCGAGAAGGAGACCAAGCTCCACACCCAGATCGCCGATAACGCCACGGACTTCGAGAAAGTGGCCAAATGGGATGCCGAGCTGCGTGAACTGACCGCTGAGCGCGAGGCGTTGGAGATGCGCTGGCTGGAGCTGGCGGAGGACGCGTAGAGCTGCTGTGCAGCTCGCGTAACGGACGCATCACGGGCCGGTCCTCCCTTGGGAACAGGGGCAGGACCGGCCCCGTCTCGAACGGGCTCAGGGTGATAGAAAGGCTGACCTGAGCACCATTTGGCGTGCCGAAAATCAGTGAAGGGGGAAGCGCTGATGACTCAGCCGCCCAACCAGCCGCCGCACGGCGGTTTCGGAGCTCCGCAGGATCCGCCGCCGGGGCAGCCGCCCCAGCCACCGGGGCAGTCGCAGCCGCAGCCCGGCTACGGCTATCCGCAGACGCCGCCCGCGGCCGGCAACCCGTACGCGCAGCCGGCCCAGCCCGGCCCCTACGCGAACCAGCCGCAGCAGCCGGGCCCCTACGGCCAGCCCCAGCAGCCGGGCCCGTACGGCCAGCCCGGTCCCTACGGATCCCAGCCCCAGCAGTCCGGCCCCTACGCGACCCAGCCGCAGTACGGCTATCCCCAGCAGCCGCCCACGCAGCCGCAGTTCCCGGCGGGACCCGGTGCGCCCGGCGGCGGCGGCGGTGACGGCAAGCGCAAGAAGCTTCTGGTGACCGGCGCCGCGGCCGTGGCCGCACTGCTCGTCGCGGCCGGTGTCACCTGGGCCGTCGTCGGCGGTGACGACGAGGGCAAGAAGAAGTCCGAGGCGAAGAACAAGGACCCCAAGCCCTCCGCCACCGCTCCGAAGAGCCCGGGCCCCGACGAGGAGGACGCCACCGAGGGCAAGGAGGACCTCAACGAAGGCCGCCAGGCCGGTGAGGCGAAGGTCCTCTGGTACAAGGAGTCGCCCAAGGTGCCCGGTTCCGGCGGCGACGCCCCGGGCATGTGGATCGACGGCGACACCGTGGTCAAGGCCGCGTACAAGGAGCTGTACGCGTACAACACCGAGACCGGCAAGACCGCGTGGCCCGCCATCAAGTTCCCGCAGAAGATCTGCGCCGCGACGAAGACGGCCACCGACGACGGCAAGATCGTCGTCGCGTTCAAGGACGGCACCAAGAGCACCTCCAAGTGCAACCAGATCCAGGTCATCGACCTGAAGACCGGTGCCAAGGGCTGGGGCAAGCCGGTCAAGGAGGAGGGCGCTTTCGACTTCTCCATGCAGAGTCAGCTCGTCCTCATCGGTGACGTGCTCATGGTGGGCCGCGACCAGTCCGGCACCGCGCTGCGCATGAGCGACGGCAAGAAGCTGTACGTAGCGGACAAGAAGGAAGAGGGCACCTGCTTCCCCAACGGGTTCGCCGGCGGTGACGGCAAGCTTCTGATGGCGCTGTCCTGCGGCGCGGCCGGCCCCAAGGAGCACGACGAGCTTCAGCAGCTCGACCCGAAGACCGGCAAGGCCTTGTGGACCAAGAAGTTCCCCAAGGGCTGGCGGGTCCGCAAGGTCTACGGGACGAGCCCGACGATCGTGTACCTCCGCAACGAGGACAAGAAGCAGTGGAACATCTCGGTGCTGAAGGGGAACAGCGACGAGACCCGCTCCGAGGTCAGCAGCAAGGACAACTTCGCTCCCGAGTGCGGCACTTCGATCCTCAACGACGAGCTGGACGGCTGCCTCGGTGTGGCGTCCGACGACAAGTACCTCTACCTGCCGACCGACGACACGGGCGCCAACTCGATCGTCGCGATCAGCCTGGCCACCGGCAAGGAGGCCTGGCGCACCAAGTCGCCGCTGGCGGAGAGGATGTTCCCGCTGAAGGTCGAGAACGGCGAACTGGTCGCGTACGTCGAACCGTCGTACGACGCCGGCGGCCGCGTCGTCTCCATCCCCACGTCCGGCTCGCACAAGCCCAAGACCCTGCTCCAGCACCCGACGGGCACATCGAAGATCGAGAGCGGCTTCTACTCGAAGGACGTCGACTACGTGGACGGGCGCTTCTACATCTCGACCACCAGCATCACGGGCAGCTCCACCGGCTCCGGCGACTCGAAGCTGATGCTGGCCTACGGCAAGTGACCTTCCGAGCCGCCCCGCCCACCCCCTCGTCCCTCAGCGTCCCCAAGGAATCGACGACGTCATGACCCAGCCGCCCCAGCCCCCGCAGCAGCCGCCGAACGAGCCCCCGCAGGGCGGCTTCGGCGCGCCCCAGGACCCCCCGCCCGGCGGTTTCGGCGCCCCGCAGGACCCGCCGCCCGGAGGCTTCGGCAAGGCCCCGGACCCGTCCTACGGCTACCCGCAGCAGCCGCCGGCCCCGCAGACGCCGCCGCCCGCCGCGCCCCCGGCGCCGCCGGGCCCGCCGCCGCAGACGCCGCCGCCCGCGGGCCAGCCGACCTACGGCTACCCGCAGGCACCGCAGGCACCGCAGGCGCCCCAGGCCCCGCAGAGCTACGGTTACCCGACCCAGCCCGCCCAGCCGCAGTACCAGCAGCCCGGCTACCCGCAGGGTTACCAGCAGCCGCCGACCATGCCGATGCAGCCGCAGCCCGGCGGCACCGGTTCCGGCGGCGGCAAGAAGTTCAGCGGCCAGATGGCGATCATCGTCGCGGCGGTCGTCGCGATCGCGCTGATCGTCGGCGGCGGCGTCTGGTACGCCTCGTCCAAGGACGACGACTCCAAGAACACCGCGCAGGGCTCCGACAGCAAGGGCGGCAAGAAGGGCAAGGGCGGCGCGGGCACGGACGCCCCTGCGGGCCAGGGTCCGGCCAAGGAGAAGGCCCCGGCCGACCCCGCGGCCAAGGTCGTCATGCAGCTGCCCCAGCCCGCGATCCCCAAGGACCAGATCTGGCAGGCCACGGGGTCGGTGCTGACCGACGACACCTACGCCAAGTCGGGCATCAACGAACTGAACGGCTACGACCCGGACACCGGCAAGAAGAAGTGGTCGATCCCGCTCTCCGGTCAGACCTGCGCGATGTCGCGGGAGACCACCAAGGACGGCGTCGCGGCGATCATCACCGAAGAGGCCAAGCGGAACAAGAAGGGCGACTACCAGCAGTGCACCAACGTCTCCGCCGTTGATCTGAAGTCCGGCAAGAAGCTCTGGACCGAGTCCATCGAGACGAGCGGCATGAAGGCGACCTTCAAGGAGGTCACCATCTCCGGTACGACGATCGCCGCCGGTGCGGGCACCAGCAACGGCGGCGCCGCCTGGGACGTGTCCGGCAAGTCCCTGTGGAAGCCGAAGGTCAGCGAGTGCCAGGACGTCGGCTACGCCGGCGGCGACCAGCTGGTCGCGGTCCGCAAGTGCGGTTCGTACGGTGACGAGAAGCTGAAGGTCCAGCTCCTCGACCCGAAGACCGGCAAGCACAAGTGGACGTACCCGCTGGCCGCCGGTATCGACAACGCCAAGATCATCTCGACGAACCCGGTCGTCTTCGGCCAGGACACCACCGAGATCACCTCGAGCGGCGTCACCGACGTCTTCTCCCTCGGCAGCAACGGCAAGCTGCGCGCCAAGATCTCGCTGGAGGACGGCAAGTACGACCACGACTGCGGCGTCAACATGGTCAACGACTGCACGTCGATCGCGGTCGGCAACGACCGGCTGTACGTGCCGACGCGCCAGCACGACGGCAGCGGCGAGAGCTACAACCGGACGAACGAGATCGTCTCCTTCTCGCTGGCCACCGGAAAGTCGACCAGCGACCGCGCCGTCGCGGGCGACAACGGCGAGATCTTCCCGCTCCGCATGGACGGCGGCAACGTCATCGCGTACAAGGCCCACGGCTACCAGAAGGGCGCCCAGGTCGTGTCGCTCGACGGCAAGACGATGAAGGAGACCAAGCTGCTGGAGACCCCGTCGTCCGAGACCGTGACCGACGCGATCAGCGGCATGGTCCCGAAGACGAACGAACTGCTCTACTCCAACGGGCACCTGTTCATGGGCAAGGAGCTGCTCAGCAGCCCCTACTCGAAGGACGACAAGAAGTTCGTGGCGCTCGGTTTCGTCGCGAAGTAGCACTCCCGTCCAGCGCACGCGGCCGTCCCCTCGCACCATGAGGGGGCGGCCGTTGCCGTCGCCGCGCCGTCCCGTACTCCCAGTCACCCCCGAAGGGCACGGCTTTCGGCATTCCGGGCCGCTTCTGGCGGGTAGGGGGCGCGCAACGTCGAACAAGCGTGTAGCTTCCGGGAGATGGAGGGCCGGGGGGCCTGCGGGAACTGGGGGGTTTCTATGGGTGTGCGGCTCATGGTGGTCGACGACCACCGACTGCTCGCCGAGGCGCTCGCCTCGGCGCTGAAGCTGCGCGGGCACCGCGTGCTGGCCGCGGCGGCGCCCGCCGCGGGAGCGGCCGAGCTGGTGATCAGCAGGGCGCCGGAGGTGTGCCTCCTCGGCACGGCCACGCCTGCCGAGCCGGGCATGTTCGACCCGGTGGTGAAGATCAAGCGGGAGCGCCCGCAGGTGGCGGTCCTGGTGCTCGGCCCGGTGCCGAGCCCGCGCGGGATCGCCGCGGCGTTCGCCGCCGGTGCCTCCGGGTACGTACGCCATGACGAGCGCATCGAAGGTGTGGAGCGCGCCATCATGAAGGCGCGCGCGGGGGAGGCCGCCGTCGCGCCCCAGCTGCTGCAAGGGGCCTTCGGTGAACTGCTGAATCCCGCGGCGCAGCCCGACGACGAGGGGCAGCGCCTGTTGCAGATGCTCACGCCCCGCGAGGTCGAGGTCCTGGTGCGGGTGGCGGACGGCGAGGACACCCGGCTGATCGCGGCGGGGATGGGGATAGCCCCGAGCACGGCGCGCACGCACGTACAGCGGGTCCTGATGAAGCTGGGGGTCGGCTCACGCCTGGAGGCCGCGGCGCTCGCCGCGCGCACGGGCCTGCTGGACCGCGCCGAGCGGCCCGTGTCGGCGTACTCCGAGGGTGCCGAGGACAGGGAGACGCGGGCGGGGCCCGACTCACCGCGGTGAACCGGGCCCGGTCGCACGGGGGTTACTCGCCCTCGGCCGCCGGTGCGGTGGGCGCCGCCATGGGGCGCAGCCACAGCCAGCCGAGGAAGAAGAGCCCGAGGGCGAGCATGCCGAGGCCCGTCCAGAGGTTGATGTTGATGCCCTCGGCCTTGCGCAGGTCGGCGTCGGACGCGGTGATCCCGGCGATCGTCACGATGATCCCGTAGACGACGAACAGGCCGCCGATGATGCGCCGGATGTCGAAGAGGCGGGCGGCGGTCGCGGACCTCGCCTCCAGGTCGGAGACGTGCTTGTGCAGGTCGGACACGATATTCGGTCCTCCGATCGGGGTTAGAGCGAGTACGGCAGGTAGCAGGCGGCGGCGAGTGCGACGGCGCCCCAGCCGAGCAGTGCGGGCTTGCGGTACCAGGCGTCGTCGCCCGCCTCGGCTCCTTCGTCCGCCGGGCCGGGTGAGACCGTGCCGTAGACCAGCCCGGCCAGTTCGGCCTCCGGTTTGGGCGCGGTGAAGAGGGTGACGACGACCATCACGAGGGCGCCCGCGGCGAAGCCGACGATCGCCGAGACGAAGTTGGCGCCCTGGTCGGTCGGGATGTCGATGACGCCCTGTTTGTAGATCCAGAAGTAGTTGGCCATCGCGGCGGTGGTGCCCGCGACCAGGCCCCACACGCCGGACTTCATCGAGGCCCGCTTCCAGAACATGCCGATGACGAAGACCACGAACATGGGGACGTTGAAGAAGGAGAAGAGGGTCTGGAGGTAGCCCATGATGTTCGAGAACGACGAGGCGATGAACGCCGTACCGATCGAGGCGAGCACGCCGATCGCCGTGATGAGCCGGCCGAAGTTCAGGTAGTAGCCGTCCTCGCGGTCCTTGACCACGTACTTCGCCCAGATGTCGTACGTGAACACGGTGTTGAAGGACGAGACGTTCGCCGCCATGCCCGCCATGAACGCGGCGAGCAGACCGGTGACCGCGATGCCGAGGACGCCGTTGGGCAGCAACTCCTGCATCAGGTAGGGGATCGCGTCGTTGTAGGTGAGGTCGGAGCCCGGCGTGCCGATCTTCGGGACGAGGACGGCGGCGACCAGGCCCGGGATCATCACCAGGAAGACGATGAAGATCTTCGGGAAGGCGGCGATCAGCGGGGTGCGCTGGGCGGCGGAGAGGTTCTTCGCGGAGAGCGCACGCTGCACCTCGGCGAAGTTGGTCGTCCAGTAGCCGAAGGAGAGGACGAAGCCGAGCCCGAGGATGATCGTCAGCCAGTTGGCGCCGAGCGGGTTGGCGTCGCCGATGCCGGTGCCGCCCCAGGCGGTCATGAAGTTCCCGCCGTGCTGCTCCTCGATCGAGCCGGTGAGCCCGTCCCAGCCGCCGACCTTCTTCAGGCCGATGACGCAGATCGGGATGAGCGCGGCGAGGATCACGAAGAACTGGAGCACTTCGTTGTAGATCGCCGAGGAGAGACCGCCGATGGTGATGTACGCGAGCACGAAGAACCCCGCGACGACGATCGCCACCCACTGCGGCCAGCCGAGCAGTGCCTCGACGACGATCGACAGGGCGTAGAGGTTCACGCCCGCGATGAGTATCGCCGCGAACGCGAAGAGCGCCGAGCTGAGCAGGTGCGCGGACCGGTCGAAGCGCTGGAGCAGGAACTCGGGTACGGAGCGGACCTTGCTGCGGTAGTAGAAGGGCATCATGACCAGGCCGAGGAAGACCATGGCGGGGATGGCACCGATCCAGTACCAGTGGACGACCGCGACGCCGTACTGGGCGCCGGTGGCGGCCATCCCGAGGATCTCGGTGGCGCCGAGGTTCGCGGCGACGAAGGCGAGGCCGGTCACCCAGGCGGGCAGCGAGCGGCCCGAGAGGAAGAAGTCGAGGCTGGTCCGCACGGAGCGCCGGGCGGCGAATCCGATGCCGAGGACCACGGCGAAGTAGATGGCGAGGATCGCGTAGTCGAGGCCGTTGGTGGGCAGCCGAAGTCCCTCGGCCAGGGTTTCAGTGGGGGACTGCATGGGTGAACTCGCTTCGTTGCGCGAACGGATCAGACGGGAACCTACGCCCCCCACTTCAATAAATGAACAGTTCTGTTGAAGTTTTTTGTTTGGCTGCGATGGGACGTTGACGTAACTGTGGGTGTGTGATTGTTTGTGTTTGGTTCTGTTGGGTGGGTGGTGAGGAGCCCCGGACGTGAAGAAGACCTCGACCCGTCTCGCCGACGGCCGTGAGCTGATCTACTACGACGCACGCGACGACGCGGTCCGCGCGGCCGTCGACCGGCGCCCGCTCGGACCCGTCTCCACGACCTCGGAGATCCGCGCGGACCGGCTTCTGGGCGACGCCGTGGCCATCGCCTCGCACCGCCAGGGCCGCACCTACCACCCGCCGGCCGACGAGTGCCCCCTGTGCCCGTCCGCCGGGGAGCGCCTCAGCGAGATCCCCGAATCCTCGTACGACGTCGTGGTCTTCGAGAACCGCTTCCCCTCGCTCGCGGGCGACGCGGGCCGCTGCGAGGTGGTCTGCTTCACCCCCGACCACGCCTCGTCCTTCGCGGACCTCGCCCCCGAGCAGGCCGGCCTCGTCCTGGAGGCCTGGACCGACCGCACCGCCGAGCTGTCCCATCTGCCCTCCGTCGAGCAGGTGTTCTGCTTCGAGAACCGCGGCGCCGAGATCGGCGTGACCCTCGGCCACCCGCACGGGCAGATCTACGCCTATCCGTTCGTCACCCCGCGCACCGACCTGATGCTGCGCTCGCTCGCCGCGTTCAAGGAGACGTCGGGCGGCCAGAACCTCTTCGACGACATCCTCGCCGCGGAGAGCGCCGGTGAGCGGGTCGTCCTGGAGGGCGAGCACTGGGTGGCCTTCGTGCCGTACGCCGCCCACTGGCCCTACGAGGTGCACCTGTACCCCAAGCGCCGGGTGCCCGACCTGCTCGGGCTCGACGAGGCCGCCCGCACGGAGTTCCCGCCCCTCTACCTGGAACTCCTCAGGCGCTTCGACCGGATCTTCGGCGCCGGGGAGGCCCCCACCCCGTACATCTCGGCCTGGCACCAGGCGCCGTTCGGCGCGCTCGGCCGATACGGCGGCGTAAACCGCGACGATTTCGCCCTCCACCTCGAACTTTTCACGATCCGCCGCACTTCGGGCAAGCTGAAGTTCCTCGCGGGTTCCGAATCCGGCATGAGCGTGTTCATCAACGACGTGCCGCCGGAAGCCGCGGCCGATCGACTGCGAGAGGTAGCGAGTTCATGAGCGGTAAGTACCTGGTCACCGGTGGAGCGGGCTATGTCGGAAGCGTGGTGGCCCAGCACCTGATCGAGGCCGGGCACGAGGTGACGGTCCTCGACAACCTCTCGACCGGTTTCCGCGAGGGCGTCCCCGCCGGTGCCGCCTTCATCGAGGGCGACATCCGCGATGCCGCCAAGTGGCTGGACCCCTCCTTCGACGCCGTCCTGCACTTCGCCGCCTTCTCACAGGTCGGCGAGTCCGTCGCCAAGCCCGAGAAGTACTGGGACAACAACGTGGGCGGCACCATGGCGCTGCTCGCCGCCATGCGCGACGCCGGCGTGCGCAAGCTCGTCTTCTCCTCCACCGCCGCCACCTACGGCGAGCCCGTCAGCACCCCCATCACGGAGACCGACCCCACCGCCCCCACCTCGCCCTACGGCGCCTCCAAGCTCGCCGTCGACCACATGATCAGCGGCGAGGCCACCGCCCACGGCCTGGCCGCCGTCTCGCTGCGCTACTTCAACGTCGCGGGCGCGTACGGGGAGTTCGGGGAGCGCCACGACCCCGAGTCGCACCTCATCCCGCTCGTCCTCCAGGTCGCGCAGGGCAGGCGCGAGGCGATCAGCGTCTTCGGCGACGACTACCCCACCGACGACGGCACCTGCGTACGCGACTACATCCACGTCGCCGACCTCGCCGAGGCCCACCTCCTCGCCGTCGGGGCGGCCATGCCCGGCGAGCACCTGATCTGCAATCTCGGCAACGGCAACGGCTTCTCCGTGCGCCAGGTCATCGAGACCGTCCGCCAGGTCACCGGCCACCCCGTCCCCGAGGTGACGGCCCCGCGCCGCGACGGCGACCCCGCGGTGCTCGTCGCCTCCGCCGCCACCGCCCGCGAGAAGCTCGGCTGGCAGCCCTCCCGCGCGGACCTCGCGGGCATCGTCGCCGACGCCTGGGCGTTCGCCCGGCGGACCGCCCGGCAGGAGGGATAGTCCATGGCCACGGCATCCGAAGTCGCCGCGCGGTTCGCGGAGTTGTACGGGTACGCGCCGGACGGCGTCTGGTCGGCCCCCGGCCGCGTCAACCTCATCGGCGAGTACACGGACTTCAACGAAGGCTTCGTGATGCCGCTGGCCCTCCCGCACACCGCGGTCGCCGCCGTCGCCCGGCGCACCGACGGCGTCCTGCGGCTGCACTCCGCCGACATCGACGCCCCGCTCGCCGAACTGCGCGTCGACGAGCTGACCCCGCTGTCCGACGGAGGCTGGGCCGCCTACCCCGCCGGGGTCGTCTGGGCGCTGCGGGACGCCGGACACCCCGTCACCGGCGCCGATCTGCACCTGGCCTCGACGGTCCCGACGGGCGCGGGCCTGTCCTCGTCGGCCGCGCTGGAGGTCGTCACCGCGCTCGCCCTCGACGAACTGTTCGGGCTCGGGCTGACCCGGCCCGAGCTGGCCGTCCTCGCCCAGCGCGCCGAGAACGCCTTCGTCGGTGTGCCCTGCGGCGTCATGGACCAGACGGCGTCGGCGTGCTGCGCCGAAGGCCACGCCCTGCACCTGGACTGCCGCGACCTGTCCCTGCGCCAGGTCCCCTTCGACCTGGCCGCCGAGGGCCTGCGGCTGCTCGTCGTCGACACCCGCGTCCAGCACGCGCTCGGCGACGGCGCCTACGCCGAGCGCCGCGCCGGGTGCGAGGCGGGTGCGCGGGCCCTCGGCGTCAGCCACCTCCGCGACATCCCGTACGAGGAACTGCCCGCCGCGCTGGAGCGGCTGCCGGACGACAGGGTCCGCCGCTATGTGCGCCACGTCGTCTCCGACAACCACCGCGTCGCGCAGGTCATCGGCCTCCTGGACGCCGGTGACGTCCGCGCGATCGGCCCCGTCCTCACCGAGGGCCACGCCTCGCTCCGCGACGACCTGCGCATCTCCTGCCCGGAGCTGGACCTGGTGGTGAGCACCGCGAACGCGGCGGGCGCGCTCGGTGCCCGGATGACCGGCGGCGGCTTCGGCGGCTCGGCGATCGTCCTGGTGGAGAGCGGCGACACCGACGCGGTGACCGAGGCGGTCCTTGAGGCCTCGGCCGAGGCGGGCCACACGGCGCCCCGGGTGTTCCCGGCGGTGGCGTCGGCGGGAGCGCGCCGGGAGAAATAGGTGCCGCCGAGCGGTCACATCCGCGGGGAGCGGTTCGTCATGGCAGTGAACGACACCCCGGCCGGGGCGCACAGGCGCACCGGCACCTGCCTGATGAGGAGCATCCCCGATGTCCACCGCTCACGTTGTCGTCACGCTCCTGGCCGCCGCGATGACCGGCTTCTCGGCCGCCTCGGTCTTTCTGCGCTCGAAGTGGGTCGTCGGGCCCATGGCCGACTACGGCATCCCCATGGCGTGGCTGCCCTGGCTCGGCGCCGCCAAGGCCGCGGGCGCCGCGGGCCTCGTCGTCGGCCTGTTCGTGCCGTACGTCGGGGCCGCCGCCGGGATCGGCCTGGTCCTGTACTTCACCGGGGCGGTCGTCGCCGTGGTACGGGCCCGCTGGTACGCGCACATCCCCTTCCCCCTGGTGTACGCGGCGCCGGTGGTCGCCGCGCTCGCCCTGGGACTCGCGGCCTGAGCCGGGGGACTCGCGGCTTGAGCCGGCGGACTCTCACCCCAGCCGTTTGGTGAGCGTGAACTCCTTGACGCCCTCCGGGTAGTCGGGGATCACGCTCACCAGCTCGTATCCCTGAGCGCGGTAGAAGCCCGGCGCCTGGAAGTCCCACGTCTCCACACGGGAGTTGCGGCAGCCGCGGTCCTCGTGGGCCACGCGCTCCGCCTCGGCGAGCAGCCCGGAGCCGAGACCCGCGCCGCGATGGCGGTCGTCGACCCAGAGGTGGTTCACATGCAGCCAGCGGCCCCAGGTGTGCGCGGCGAGACCCGCCGCGAGGCCGCCCGCCTGGTCCAACGCCCAGAGCGCCAGGGGCACTTCCTGGTCGTCGGCCGTGCCGCGGAGGGCGCGGATCGCCGGGGACGCCGCCGTATTCGTCGCGGCGAGGCGCGAACGAAGCAGAGCCAGCCGCTCCTTGTCGACTCCTGTCTCCATGCGAAACATACGGCTCACCATAAACGCGCCCGCCCATCAGTTCTGCAAATTGCCTTCCGCTCGTGGCCCGCGGCTCTACTCTGAAGAACAGTGCCGGTGGGGGCCGGCGCCGATCAGGGGGCGAGACAGTCGGGTTCGACGCCCGGCGGGGGTGGCAGTCAGCGCGCGGCGGCGGCCGGGCGATTCGGCGACCCCCGTGCCGGGCGCCGTACCCGCGCCGATCGTTCTCGGACGGTTTCCGACGGGGGTGTCCCCTGCTCCCTGCGGGGCGCGGGGAAGGGGGTTTCTGTGGTTCGCATCCGAGTTCTGGTCGTCGACGACCATCGCATCTTCGCCGAGTCGCTCGCGGCCGCGCTGGCGGCCGAGCCCGACGTGGAGGTCTCCGCGGCGGGCAGCGGCCCCGCCGCGCTGCGCTGCCTGGAGCGGTCGGTCTCCGAAGGCCGCAGATACGACGTGCTGCTCGTCGACGCCGATCTCGGCGCCACAGCGGGCGCGCTCCAGGGCACCCTCCCCCAAGCTCTCGGCTTCGCTCGAACCGGGGGGACCCCCATCGCCGCCCCCGTCCAGGACGGTGGCGCGGACGGTCTCGTGGACGGCATCTCTCTGGTCGCGGGCGTCCGTTCCGGCCAGCCCGCCGTGCGCACGGTCGTGCTCGCCGAGAAGGACGACCCGCGCCGCGCGGCCCTCGCGCTCCAGGCCGGCGCCTCGGGCTGGGTCGCCAAGGACTGCTCGCTCTCCCGCCTCCTGACGGTCATACGCGGCGTGCTGCGGGAGGAGACGCACCTGCCGCCCGCCCTGCTCACCGGCGTCCTGCGCGAGCTGACCGCCGCCCGCAAGCACCGCACCGAGTCCGAGCGCCTCGTGGAGTCCCTGACCCCGCGCGAGCGCGAGGTGCTGCGCTGCATGGTGGCGGGCCTGGGCAGGAAAGCCGTCGCCGAGCGCCTCTTCCTCTCCCCGCACACGGTGCGCACCCACATGCAGAACGTCCTGGGGAAGCTGGGCGTCCACTCCACGCTCGCGGCGGTCGCGCTCGCCCGGCGCGCGGGAGTCGGCCCGGTCGACCTAGCCGGGGATGTTGTCGAACGGGGCGGTCAACTGGCGTAGCAGCCCGGCCAGTTCCCCCCGCTGGGCGCGGGACAGCTCCGCGAGGATCGCCCGCTCCTGCTCCAGGAGTCCGGCCAGGGCCTGGTCCGCGCGGTCCCTGCCCTCGGTCGTGAGCCGTACGAGCACGCCGCGCCGGTCGCTCGGATCGGGCAGCCGCTCGACGAGGCCCTTCTTCGCGAGGCGGTCGATGCGGTTCGTCATCGTGCCGGACGTCACCAGGGTCTGCGTCAGGAGTTGGCCGGGGGAGAGCTGGTAGGGGGCGCCCGCGCGCCGCAGCGACGTCAGGACGTCGAATTCCCAGGGCTCCAGATTGTGCTCGGAGAACGCGAGCCTGCGGGCCCTGTCCAGGTGCCGCGCGAGCCTGCTCACGCGGCTGAGCACCTCAAGTGGTTCCACGTCGAGGTCCGGGCGCTCCCGGCGCCACGCCGCGACCAGCCGATCGACCTCGTCCTCCATGACGATCAGTGTAGGGGGTCTGTCGACGTGAAGTCTCTTGACGTCAAGATACGTAGCGTTGAGGATGACGCCAGACCCCGTCCTGAGGAGGCCCGCCCCGTGCCCGCAGCCACCCCGACCTGGGATCCGCTCCAGTACCTCCGCCACGCCGACCACCGGTCCCGCCCCTTCGTCGACCTGCTCGCCCGCGTGCCGGACCTCCCCGCTACGGGCGACCGGCCGCACCGTATCGCCGACCTCGGCTGCGGTCCCGGCAACGTCACCCGGCTCCTCGCCGAGCGGTGGCCCGCCGCGCACATCACCGGGCTCGACAACTCGCCGCAGATGCTGGCCCGCGCGGAGCGGCTGACGGGCCCCACGGCAGGGGGCGGACGCCTCGACTTCGCCCCGGCCGACGCCACGGACTGGACACCGGCCCCCGGCACGTACGACCTGATCCTCTCCAACGCGGCCCTCCACTGGGTGCCGGGCCACCCGGACTCCTTCCCGGCGTGGATCGCCGCCCTCACCCCCGGCGGTACGTTCGCCTTCCAGGTGCCGGGCAACTTCGACGCGCCCAGCCACACGCTGCTGCGTGACCTCGCCGCGTCCCGGCGCTGGCGCGACCGCCTCGGCGGGGTGCTGCGCCACGGCGACGCGGTGCTCCCGCCGGGGGCGTACCTGGCACGGCTCACGGACCTGGGCTGCGCGGTCGACGCCTGGGAGACGACGTACCACCACCTGCTGACCGGCGAGGACCCCGTGCTGGACTGGGTCAAGGGCACGAGCCTGCGCCCGGTCCTGACGGCCCTGGCGGACGACCCGGACGCGACGGAGGCGTTCCTCGCGGAGTACGGGGAACTGCTGCGCAGGGCGTATCCGGCGACTGAGCACGGCACGGTGTTCCCGTTCCGCAGGGTGTTCGCGGTGGCTACGGCGTCCGGCCGAGGTGTGTGACGAGGATGCGGATGACGTCGTCGCCAACGAGGTAAAGGGCGCGGTAGTCGCCGACCCGGAGGCGCCGCGCGGTGGGCCCGTACGCCGTGGAGCCGGCTGGGCGGGGCTGCTCGGCGAGCGCGTCGACGGCTTCGTAGAGCGCGGCGAGGCCCACGGGGTCGTCCTTGAGGAAGCGGACGGCCGCGTTGGTGGCGGCCGGCTCCCAGATGATCTGGCAGGTCACGGACGCAGCCCCAGCATTCGTCCGACTTCCTCGTGCGGGATGCCCTCTTCGAGGGTCCCTTCCGCCTTGCGGCGCTGAAAGTCGGCGAGTGCCAGGGCGTCTTCGAGGTCCTCTATCACCTGGGGCGAGACGAGCAGCGCGGCCACGTGCCCGTGGTCGGTGAGGGCGATGGTCTCGCGCCCGTGGGCGGCGCGGCGTACCAGGTCGCCGAGTTGTGCACGGGCTGCGCTGATCGCGATCTCGGTCATGCATCAAGAGTGCACAATGTTAATCTTGTGGTCAATGCGTGGCCATGGCTTGATCGGCCTCAGCTCTTCCGGTGGCCTATCAGGCGCGGCTTCGGCTCCAGGCCGTCCAGGCCGTGCCAGGCCAGATTGACCAGGTGCGCCGCCACCTCCGCCTTCTTCGGCTTGCGGACGTCCAGCCACCACTGGCCCGTCAGCGCCACCATGCCGACCAGCGCCTGCGCGTACAGCGGGGCAAGCTTCTGGTCGAAGCCGCGGCCCTTGAACTCCTGCCCCAGGATGTCCTCCACCTGCGTCGCGATGTCGGAGATGAGGGAGGCGAAGGTGCCCGTCGACTGGGCGACGGGCGAGTCGCGGACCAGGATGCGGAAGCCGTCCGTATACGTCTCGATGTAGTCCAGGAGGGCGAACGCGGCCTGTTCCAGGAGTTCCCGGGGGTGCCCGGCGGTGAGCGCGCTCGTCACCATGTCGAGGAGCTGGCGCATCTCGCGGTCCACGACCACCGCGTACAGCCCCTCCTTGCCGCCGAAGTGCTCGTACACCACCGGCTTGGAGACCCCGGCCTTCGCCGCGATCTCCTCCACCGACGTGCCCTCGAACCCCTTCGCGGCGAAGAGCGTGCGGCCGATGTCCAGCAACTGCTCCCGGCGCTCGGCACCCGTCATCCGGGTCCGGCGGGTGCGCCGGGGCTGCTTCTCTTTGCCGGCAGGGCTGGAATTACTGGAGTCGGTCGCCACGTCGTCCATCATGCCGCGTCAGCGGCCTGCGGCTGGCGGCGGGCGTCGATGCGCGACTTCGACGGCCACCGCACGTCGTACGCCCAGCCGAGCCGCTCGCACCAGCGGATGATCCGCGCGGAGGAGTCGAGCTGCCCCTTCATGACGCCGTGCCGCGCCGACGTCGGGTCGGCGTGGTGGAGGTTGTGCCAGGACTCGCCGCAGGACAGCACCGCGAGCCACCACACGTTGCCCGAGCGGTCACGCGACTTGAAGGGCCGCTTGCCGACCGCGTGGCAGATGGAGTTGATCGACCAGGTCACGTGGTGCAGCAGCGCCACGCGGACCAGGGAGCCCCAGAAGAACGCCGTGAAGGCGCCCCACCACGACATCGTCACCAGGCCCCCGACCAGCGGCGGAATGGCGAGCGAGACGATCGTCCAGAACAGGAACTGGCGGGAGATGCGGCGGATCACCGGGTCCTTGACCAGGTCGGGCGCGTACTTCTCCTGCGACGTCCGCTCCTCGTCGAACATCCAGCCGATGTGCGCCCACCACAGGCCCTTCATCAGCGCCGGGACCGTCTCGCCGAAGCGCCAGGGCGAGTGCGGGTCACCCTCCGCGTCGGAGAACTTGTGGTGCTTGCGGTGGTCGGCCACCCAGCGCACGACCGGGCCCTCCACGGCCATCGAACCGGCGATCGCGAGCGCGATCCGCAGCGGCCGCTTCGCCTTGAAGGCGCCGTGCGTGAAGTAGCGGTGGAAGCCGATCGTGATGCCGTGGCAGCCCAGGTAGTACATGAAGACGAGCAGGCCGAGGTCCAGCCAGCTCACCCCCCATCCCCAGGCGAGCGGCACCGCCCCGAGCAGGGCGACGAAGGGTACGACGATGAACAGGAGCAGCGTCAGCTGCTCCAGGGACCGTTTCTGCTCACCGCCCAGGGTCGCGGGCGGCAGGTCTCGGGGGGAGCCGTTCTCCCGGACGGGAGCGGCGTCGATCACATCGGGCTCGGAAGGCGCATCGGACGTTGTCGTCATGGGCACGTCCCCTGTGGGGTCGAAGGTTGGGGTGGGAGAGGCGCACGGGCACGGTGACGCAGGGCGCTGTGACTCCGGCAGCCACTTCCGCTGCACTACCCACGTTCCTACGGTTCCGTAACCTACGGCGACGTAAGTATGGCAGCGCGGAGCGTCTCGGCAAGTGGCCGAAACTTCCGTGCCCCGAAGTGACACCTATCCTTGGAAACGGTCGGACAGCGCGGTCCGTTCTGAATCTCCCCGGATCCTTACCGGGACCCCTCCCAGACGTGCTTCAAACACTGCAAGGAGCCGCACCTGTGAGCAGTGCCGACGACCAGGGCCGTCAGGCCACCAGTACAGCCAGCACCGAGCTGCGCGCCGACATCCGCCGCCTCGGCGACCTGCTGGGCGAGACCCTCGTACGCCAGGAGGGTCCCGAACTCCTCGAACTGGTCGAGAAGGTCCGCCGTCTCACGCGCGAGGACGGCGAGGCCGCCGCCAAGCTGCTCGGCGGTACGGAACTGGAGACCGCGGCCAAGCTGGTCCGCGCCTTCTCCACGTATTTCCATCTGGCGAATGTCACGGAGCAGGTCCACCGAGGCCGCGAGCTGCGTGCCCGGCGTGCCGCCGAGGGCGGTCTGCTGGCCCGCACGGCGGACCGCCTCAAGGACGCCGATCCCGAACACCTGCGCGAGACCGTGCAGCACCTCAACGTGCGGCCGGTCTTCACCGCCCACCCCACCGAGGCCGCCCGCCGCTCGGTCCTCAACAAGCTCCGCCGCGTCGCCGAACTGCTGGAGACCCCGGTCATCGAGTCCGACCGGCGCCGCCACGACACCCGTCTGGCCGAGAACATCGACCTGGTGTGGCAGACCGACGAGCTGCGCGTCGTACGCCCGGAGCCCACCGACGAGGCCCGCAACGCCATCTACTACCTCGACGAGCTGCACGCCGGCGCCGTCGGCGACGTCCTGGAGGACCTCACCTCGGAGCTGGAGCGCGTCGGCGTCCAGCTGCCCGAGGGCACCCGCCCCCTCAGCTTCGGCACCTGGATCGGCGGCGACCGCGACGGCAACCCGAACGTGACGCCCGCCGTCACCTGGGACGTCCTGATCCTCCAGCACGAGCACGGCATCAACGACGCGCTCGACATGATCGACGAGCTGCGCGGCTTCCTCTCCAACTCCATCCGCTACACCGGGGCCACCGAGGAGCTGAAGACCTCCCTCCAGAGCGACCTGGAGCGCCTGCCGGAGATCAGCCCCCGCTACAAGCGCCTCAACGCCGAGGAGCCGTACCGCCTCAAGGCCACCTGCATCCGGCAGAAGCTGGAGAACACCAAGCAGCGCCTGGCCAAGGGCACGGCCCACGAGGAGGGCCGCGACTACCTCGGCACCGCCGAGCTGCTGCACGACCTCACGCTCATCCAGACCTCCCTGCGCGCGCACAAGGGCGCCCTCTTCGCCGACGGCCGGATGAACCGCACCATCCGCACGCTGGCCGCCTTCGGCCTCCAGCTGGCCACCATGGACGTACGCGAACACGCCGACGCCCACCACCATGCGCTCGGCCAGCTGTTCGACCGCCTCGGTGAGGAGTCCTGGCGCTACGCGGACATGCCCCGCGAGTACCGTCAGAAGCTGCTCGCCAAGGAGCTGCGCTCCCGGCGCCCCCTCGCGCCGTCCCCCGCCCCGCTCGACGCCGCCGGGGAGAAGACCCTCGGCGTCTTCCTCACCGTCAAGAAGGCCCTTGAGGTCTTCGGCCCCGAGGTCATCGAGTCGTACATCATCTCGATGTGCCAGGGCGCCGACGACGTCTTCGCCGCCGCCGTCCTCGCGCGCGAAGCCGGACTCATCGACCTGCACGCCGGCTGGGCGAAGATCGGCATCGTGCCGCTCCTGGAGACCACGGACGAGCTGCGCGCCGCCGACGTCATCCTCGACGAGATGCTCGCCGACCCCTCCTACCGCCGACTGGTCTCGCTCCGCGGTGACGTCCAGGAGGTCATGCTCGGCTACTCGGACTCCTCCAAGTTCGGCGGCATCACCACCAGCCAGTGGGAGATCCACCGCGCCCAGCGCAGGCTGCGCGACGTCGCGCACCGCTACGGCGTGCGGCTGCGCCTCTTCCACGGCCGCGGCGGCACGGTGGGCCGCGGCGGCGGCCCCTCCCACGACGCGATCCTCGCCCAGCCCTGGGGCACCCTGGAGGGCGAGATCAAGGTGACCGAGCAGGGCGAGGTCATCTCCGACAAGTACCTCGTGCCGTCCCTGGCGCGGGAGAACCTGGAGCTGACCGTCGCGGCCACGCTCCAGGCCTCCGCGCTGCACACCGCGCCGCGCCAGTCGGACGAGGCCCTCGCCCGCTGGGACGCGGCCATGGACGTCGTCTCGGACGCCGCGCACTCCGCGTACCGGCGGCTCGTCGAGGACCCGGACCTGCCGACGTACTTCCTCGCGTCGACGCCGGTCGACCAGCTCGCCGACCTGCACCTGGGCTCCCGGCCGTCGCGCCGCCCCGGTTCGGGCGTCTCGCTCGACGGCCTGCGCGCCATCCCCTGGGTCTTCGGCTGGACCCAGTCGCGGCAGATCGTGCCCGGCTGGTTCGGCGTCGGCTCGGGCCTCAAGGCGCTGCGCGAGACCGGTCTCGACTCCGTGCTCGACGAGATGCACGAGCGCTGGCACTTCTTCCAGAACTTCATCTCGAACGTCGAGATGACGCTGGCCAAGACGGATCTGCGCATCGCGCGGCATTACGTGGACACGCTCGTCCCGGACGAGTTGAAGCACGTGTTCGCCACGATCGAGGAAGAGCACGAGCTGACCGTTCGCGAGGTGCTGCGGGTCACTGGTGAGGACCAGCTTCTCGGTTCCCACTCGGCGCTTCGGCAGACCTTCGCGATTCGGGACGCGTATCTCGACCCGATCTCGTATCTCCAGGTCGCGTTGCTGAAGCGGCAGCGGGACGCGGTGGCCGCCGGCCAGGAGGCTGATCCGTTGCTTGGGCGGGCCTTGCTTCTTACCGTTAACGGTGTTGCGGCTGGGTTGCGGAATACCGGCTGATTTTCTGCGGGCGCGTGGGGGCTGGTCGCGCCCACGCGGCGGAGCCGCATATCGATACAGCCCCGCGCCCCTGAAGGGGCGCCCCCCGGGGTGCCCCTTCTCAGGAGTTGTACGTGCTCTGCGCCCGCTCCAGGCCCTCGATGATCAGGGCCTCGGCCGCGTCCGCCGCCCGGTCCACCAGGTAGTCGAGTTCCTTGCGTTCCGTCGAGGAGAAGTCCTTCAGTACGAAGTCCGCGACCTGCATCCGGCCCGGCGGGCGGCCGATGCCGAAGCGCACCCGGTGGTAGTCGGGGCCCATCGCCTTCGTCATGGACTTCAGACCGTTGTGGCCGTTGTCGCCGCCGCCCAGCTTCAGCCGCAGCGTGCCGTAGTCGATGTCCAGCTCGTCGTGGACCGCCACGATCTGCTCGGTCGGCACCTTGTAGAAGTCGCGCAGCGCCGTCACGGGACCGCCCGAGACGTTCATGTACGACATCGGCTTCACCAGGATGACGCGGCGGCTCGCCGGACCCGGCGCGCCGATCCGCCCCTCGACCACCTGGGCCTGCGCCTTCGCGGCCCGCTTGAACTTGGCGCCCATCCGCTGCGCGAGCAGGTCGGCCACCATGAAGCCCACGTTGTGCCGGTTCATGGCGTACTCGGGGCCGGGGTTGCCGAGGCCCGCGATCAGCCAGGGGGCGTTGGCGTCGGTCGTCACGTGCATGTCTCCTTCATACGCGGCAGCCGCCGCCCCCCGAGGGAGCGGCGGCTGCCGTGCCGAATGTACGTCGCGAGGATCAGGCCTCGGCGGACGCGTCGCCCTCGGCCTCGGCCGGGGCCTCCTCGGCCTGCGCGGCCAGGACCTGGATGACGACCGCGTCGCCGTCGATGGCCAGCGTGGAGCCGGTCGGCAGCGGGATGTCCTTGGCGAGGATGGACGCGCCGGCCTCAAGGCCCGCGATGGAGACGGTGACCTCGGTCGGGATGTGCGTGGCCTCGGCCTCGACCGGCAGGGTGTTCAGCACGTTCTCGAGCAGGTTGCTGCCCGGGGCCAGCTCGCCCTCGGTGTGGACCGGGATCTCGACCGTGACCTTCTCGCCGCTGCGGACGAGGAGCAGGTCGACGTGCTTCAGGATGCCCTGACGGAGGGCGTCACGCTGCACGGCCTTCGGGATGGCCAGCTGGGTCTTGCCGTCGACGTCCAGGGAGATCAGGACGTTCGGGGTGCGCAGCGCCAGGAGCAGCTCGTGGCCCGGCAGCGTCAGGTGGACCGGGTCGGCGCCGTGGCCGTACAGGACACCGGGAACCTTGTTCTCACGGCGGACGCGGCGCGAGGCGCCCTTGCCGAACTCGGTGCGGGTCTCAGCGGTGATCTTGACCTCGGACATGTGCACTCCTCGTACAACAGGTGTCGGATGGGGTTACCCGGCCATACGACTGGCCTGCTACGAAGAGCGCGTCGATAACGGACCGCCGCACCGCGCCTCATCAGAAGCGTGTGCGGCCTCCCTCGCCGAGCAACTTCAGCAGTCTACTCGGCGACGGAGGCCGCACCAAAAGGATCTTCTGCTGGTCTTTTGCCGAGCTTCTACTGCTCGTCGAAGAGGCTCGTCACCGAGCCGTCCTCGAAGACCTCGCGCACGGCGTTCGCGATCGTCGGCGCGATCGAGAGCACCGTGATCTTGTCGAGTTCGAGCGCGCCCGGGTCGGGCAGCGTGTCCGTGAAGACGAACTCGCTCACCTTGGAGTTCTTCAGCCGGTCCGCCGCCGGACCGGAGAGCACGCCGTGCGTCGCCGTCACGATGACGTCCTCCGCGCCGTGCGCGAACAGCGCGTCGGCCGCGGCGCAGATCGTGCCACCCGTGTCGATCATGTCGTCGACCAGGACGCAGACGCGGCCCTTGACCTCACCGACGACCTCGTGCACGGTCACCTGGTTCGCGACGTCCTTGTCGCGGCGCTTGTGGACGATCGCCAGCGGCGCGCCGAGACGGTCGCACCAGCGGTCGGCCACGCGCACGCGGCCGGCGTCCGGGGAGACCACCGTGAGCTTCGAGCGGTCGACCTTCGCGCCCACGTAGTCCGCGAGGATCGGCAGCGCGAAGAGATGGTCGACCGGGCCGTCGAAGAAGCCCTGGATCTGGTCCGTGTGCAGGTCGACCGTGAGGATGCGGTCCGCACCCGCGGTCTTCATCAGGTCGGCGACCATACGCGCCGAGATCGGTTCACGTCCCTTGTGCTTCTTGTCCTGCCGCGCGTAACCGTAGAACGGCACGATGACGGTGATGGAGCGGGCCGACGCGCGCTTCAGCGCGTCGATCATGATGAGCTGCTCCATGATCCACTTATTGATCGGAGCGGTGTGGCTCTGGATCAAGAAGCAGTCGGCGCCACGCGCCGACTCCTGGTAGCGGACGTAGATCTCGCCGTTGGCGAAATCGAAGGCCTTCGTCGGCACGATGCCGACACCCAGCTTGTGTGCGACCTCCTCGGCCAACTCGGGGTGGGCGCGGCCGGAGAAGAGCATCAACTTCTTCTCGCCGGTCGTCTTGATCCCGGTCACAGCACTGTCTCCTCAGAGAGTTCTTCCCGCTGCCGTACTCACGCGTCCATATGCGTCGAGTCGGCCGAATGTGTGCACCTATCACGGTACGCCGTGTCAGACGCACCTGTTTCCGGTCAGCTTGCGCTGTCCGCCTCCCGGGACGCCGCCTCGGCCGCCTTCGCGGCCGCGCTCCCCGGACGCTTGCGGGCCACCCAGCCCTCGATATTCCGCTGCTGGCCCCGGGCGACGGCCAGTGAACCCGCCGGCACGTCCTTCGTGATCACGGACCCGGCGGCGGTGTAGGCACCGTCCCCGACCGTGACAGGAGCCACAAACATGTTGTCCGAGCCGGTGCGGCAGTGGGAGCCCACCGTCGTGTGGTGCTTGGCCTCGCCGTCGTAGTTCACGAAGACGCTCGCCGCGCCGATGTTGGAGTACTCGCCGATCGTCGCGTCGCCCACGTACGACAGGTGGGGCACCTTCGAACCCTCGCCGAGCGTCGCGTTCTTCATCTCCACATACGTACCCGCCTTGGACCCCGTCCCAAGCCGGGTGCCCGGCCGCAGATACGCGAACGGGCCGACGCTCGCCCGCTCCCCGACCTCGGCGCTGTCCGCCACGCTGTTGTCGACCCGGGCGCCCGGACCGACCTTCGTGTCCCGCAGGCGCGCGTTCGGGCCCACTTCGGCGCCCTTGCCCAGGTGCGTGGCGCCCTGGAGCTGCGTACCCGGGTGCACGACCGCGTCCCGCTCGAAGGTGACCGTGGCATCCACCCAGGTGGAGGCGGGGTCGACGACGGTGACGCCCGCGAGCATCGCCTCCGTCAGCAGCCGGTCGTTCAACGTCCGCCGCGCCTGCGCGAGTTGGACGCGGTTGTTGATGCCCGCGATCTCCTCGTGGTCCCCGGCGACGGACGCGCCCACGCGGTGCCCGGCCTCGCGCAGGATCCCCAGGACGTCCGTCAGGTACTCCTCGCCCTGGCTGTTGTCCGTACGCACCTTGCCGAGGGCCTCCGCGAGGAGCCGCCCGTCGAAGGCGAACACCCCGGAGTTGATCTCACGGATCGCGCGCTGCGCGTCGGTGGCGTCCTTGTGCTCGACGATCGCGGTGACCGCGCCGCTCTCGCCGTCGCGCACGATGCGGCCGTACCCGGTCGCGTCCGGCACCTCGGCGGTCAGCACGGTCACGGCGTTCCCGTCGCCGCTGTGCGTGGCGGCGAGCTGCTGGAGCGTGGCACCCGTCAGCAGGGGCGTGTCGCCGCATACGACGATGACGGTGCCGTCGACCGGCCCGCCCAGCTCCTCCAGGCCGATGCGCACGGCGTGCCCGGTGCCGTTCTGCTCGGCCTGGTAGGCGGTGCGCACCTGCGGGGCGACGGCCCGCAGATGCTCCTTGACCTGGTCGCTCTGGAAGCCGACGACGGTGACGAGCTGCTCGGGAGTGAGCGCGTAGGCCGCCTCCAGCACATGACCGATGAGCGAACGGCCACAGATCTCGTGCAGGACCTTGGGCAGGTCCGACTTCATACGGGTGCCCTCACCCGCTGCGAGGACGACGACGGCTGCCGGGCAGGTTGCGCTCACGGGGATGCCCTTCGGCTTCGGATGGCTGGTGCCTCTGTGGGGTGGACATCCGCAGGATACCGGGGCGTAGGGGGGTGGAAATGGGGGCGGGTCCCGACCTTGAGGTCGGGACCCGCACCGATGAGGGCTCCCCCGCCAGGACTCGAACCCGGACAGATGGCACCAAAAGCCACAGTGCTGCCAATTACACCACGGGGGAATAATCCGACTGAACCGGATATTGGCCGGTCCGCCGAATAGGCATCCAACACTATGCCGTACCAAGGGCCTTGCGTGCGACGGCAGGGGGCACCGGAAACTCACCGGAAAACCGGCATGCGACGCCCGTACGCTGGAAGACATGACCACGACGGGGGACGACCGCACCACGGCCATGACCGGGCCGTGGTGGTGGGAGAGGCGGCTCGGGGCCGCGTTGGATGTGGGGCTCGCGGTGGTGTCCGCGGCGGAGTGCGGAGGCGAGGGTGTGGTCTTCGCGCGGGACGCGGGGCTGCCGACGGCGGTCGGGGTCGGCTTCGGCGTCCTCGCGGGCGCCTCGCTGCTCTTCCGGCGGCGCTGGCCCATCGCCGTGGTGCTCATAGCCATCGCGATAACACCCGCCCAGATGGGCGTTCTGCTGACGATCGTCGGCCTCTACTCGCTGGCGGCCTCGGAGCTGCCCCGCCGGATCACCGGCGCGCTCGCGGGCATGTCGATGGCGGGCACGCTGATCGTCGCGCTGGTGCGGGCCAGCCAGGATCTGGCGAAGGAGGGTACGCATCCGCCGATCGGAAGCGAGTTCGTGCCGTTCTTCGCCGTCGCGGCGTCGATAGGCGTCACGGCTCCGCCGGTGCTGCTCGGCCTGTACGTGGGGGCGCGGCGGCGGCTGATGGAGAGCCTGCGGGAGCGGGCCGACGACTTGGAGCGGGAGCTGCAACTGCTCGCCGAGCGCGCGGAGGAGCGCGCGGAGTGGGCGCGTAACGAGGAGCGGACGCGGATCGCCCGCGAGATGCACGACGTGGTGGCGCACCGGGTGAGTCTGATGGTCGTCCACGCGGCGGCGTTGCAGGCGGTGGCCAGGAAGGACCCCGAGAAGGCCGTCAAGAACGCGGCGCTGGTCGGCGACATGGGGCGCCAGGCGCTGACGGAGCTGCGGCAGATGCTCGGGGTGCTGCGGACGGGTGACGGTGTGAAGAGCGCGAAGCCGGTGGAGCCGGTGCCGCTGGCCGCCGTGGCGCACGCGGCGGCCGCGGCGGCGTCGCGCGCGCAGGACGAGGACGGGCCGTGCCTGGCCGAGCTGGACGAGCTGGTGGGGCAGTCGCGGGACGCGGGCATGGCGGTCGACCTGTCGGTGGAGGGGGAGCCGCGCGGTTATGCCGCCGATGTGGAGCAGACCGCGTACCGCGTCGTGCAGGAGGCGCTGACCAACGTGCACAAGCACGCGGCGGGCGCCAAGACGTATGTGCGGCTCGCGCACCGCGCGGCGGAGATCGCGATGCAGGTGGAGAACGAACCGCCACCGGAGACCGGCTCGGCCGACGCCGGGCTGCCGAGCGGGGGCAACGGCCTGGTGGGCATGAAGGAGCGGGTCACGGAGCTGGGCGGGGTGTTCGTCTCGGGCCCCACGGACGGCGGCGGCTTCCGGGTCTCCGCGGTGCTCCCGGCGGCGGCCGCGGGTTAGAGGGGAGTACGGGGGCGGTGTGCGGGGGTCAGCTCGCCGTCAGCCGGGTGGGCTGGGCGCCGGTGACGAGGGTGGCCAGGGCCTGGTCGATATGGGCGCCGAGGAACCAGTCGCCGCTGTGGTCGAGGCTGTAGACGCGCCCCTCGGTGTCGATGGCGAGCAGCGCCTGGGTCTCCGTCTCCTCGCCGATGGGGCACACCGCGGAGTCCAGGGCGCGGCCGAGGTCGCCGAGGGTGCGGGCCAGGTGCAGGCCGTACATGGGGTCGAAGTGCACGGTGGCGGGCGCTATCTGGCGGCCGGGGCCCTGCGGGGCCAGGTGCAGTCCGCCGAACTCCGCCCAGGCCTCGACGGCGGCGGGGAAGACGGCGTGGCGGTGGCCCGCCGGTGAGGTGTGGCGGCGCAGGACGTCGGCCCAGATCTCGGCCTGCTTGATGTCCCAGCGCCCCTGGCGCCAGCCGGCCGCGCGCAGGGCGGCGTCCACCGGGACGGGGAAGCGGGTGCTGCCGCCCGCGGGCGCGGCGGTGGCGGCGGAGTGGTCGGCGTGCATGGGGGTGGCCCTTGTTCGGTCGGAGACGGTCGGTGTCCGGTGACGGTCAGGTCTCGGTGTTCGTCGGGTCCACGACCCGTACCCCGAAGTGCGCCGTGAGGGCCGTGCAGGAGCGGCAGGGCTGGGCGAACGAGCCGTGCAGGGGGTCGCCGTCCTCGCGGATGCGGCGGGCGGTGAGCTTGGCGTGCTTGAGGGCCTTGCGGGCCTCGCCGTTGCTCATGGGTTTGCGCGAGGCCCGTTTGGAGCGGCTCGCGTCGGCCGCCGTCAGATGGCGGGAGATGAGGATGGCCTCGGCGCAGCGGCCGGTGAAGCGTTCGCGCTGGCCGCTGGTGAGGGTGTCGAGGAAGTCCTGGACGAGCGGGTGGAGCGTGGGCGGCTCCTCACCGCGGGCCGCGGTACAGGTGAGCGTGGTCTGGCCGCGTACGGAGAGGGCGGCGGCGACGGTCGGCAGGATGCCGTCGCGGCGCTGGCGCAGGATCGGCGCGTGGGCGGCGGTGCTGCTCCAGCCGACGCGCGGGTCGCCGGACGCCGCTCCGCTCGCCGAGGCGGCTGCCGTGGTGGTCTTCGGGACGGATCCTGTGGCGGCCTTCGGGACGGATCCCGCGGCGGCGGCCATGCCGTGCCCCGTGGCGGACGCCGTCGTGGACAGCGTGTGGCCGGTCGTGCTCTGTGCCGTGTGCATCGTGCTGTTCCCCTCCCCCTTGCGCTCGCGGTCGTCACCGCGCGTGTGCCACGCCCCCGCGTCGCGGGGGACAGCCTGCCAAATGGGGCGGGTGGTGCGGAAGCTGGGGCACTGCGACACGCCTGGCTTTGCGTCGGGATTCGTCGCACGGTGACGGTCCGGTGGCTGCTGGTCATGGAACCGGAGGCCCGGTGACCGGTGCCGTCCTTGCGCATAGGCTGTGTCGGCATCCGCAGTAACGGAAGCCGCGGAAACGAAAATCCGCGGAACCAAATCCGCAGAATCAGAACTTTTCACAGTGCCGCAGGGGGCAACCGCCATGACGACAGGTCGGCTGGGGCAGCAGTCCGCGCCGCCGAACGCGGCCTACGCCGGGCAGGTCGTGCACTTCCCGGATCCGGTCCGCGCCGCCCGCCATCCCAGAGGGGTGCGGGTGGACGAGCGGGGCTATCCGGACTTCTCGCCCTACGCGCGGGCCGCCGCCGAGATCGCGGAGCCCCCGGAGGGCTTCGGCGTCGACGAACTGCGCCTGACGGACTACGTGTCGGCGAACGCGGCGCTGGCGGCGGACGGCCATGACCTGTGGGACACGATCCCCGCGGTGGCGACCCCGCACGGCTGGACCTGGCACCACGTGCCCGGCAGCCGCCGCCTGGAACTCGTACCGGTCGAGGTGAAGGCGCTCCTGCGCCACCACGGCGGCCTCGCGACGACGGCCGTGGACCAGGACAAGCGCGGCACGCGCCCGCTCCAGGAGACGCGTCCCGCGCACTTCGGGCTGCCGAAGGCCGCGGTCGCCGTGACGGAGCAGCAGGTCCAGGGCGTCGAGGAGGACCTCGGCTACCGCCTGCCGGGCGCCTACCGCTCCTTCCTGAAGGCGGCGGGCGGCTGCGCGCCGGTCGGCGCGGCGCTGGACGCCGAGTTGGGCCTCCTGGTGGACCAGCCGTTCTTCACGGTCCGGGACGAGGCCGCGGTCAACGACCTCGTATACGTCAACAAGTGCCTGCGCGACCACCTCACCAAGGACTACCTGGGAGTCGGCTTCGTGCAGGGCGGGCTGCTCGCGGTGAAGGTCAAGGGGGACCGGGTCGGCTCGGTGTGGTTCTGCGCGTACGACGACGTGCGGGACGTCTCGGAGGCGGCGGCGTGGCCTCCCGCGGAGCGGGTGCGGCGGCTGCTGCTGCCGTGCGGCGACGATTTCGACGCGTTCCTCACGCGGCTCGCCGGCAATCCGCCGGAGCTGGAGACCGTGGCGAACCTGATGGTGGACGGCGGCTTCGCGCGCGCCGTCCCCGTGTCCTCGGCTGGGGAGTGACTAGGCGATGGTGACCTTCGCGCAGGCGCAGGAGCGCGCCGAAGAGTGGATCAACGGCGAGGTGCCGGGCTACCAGCACCGTGAGGTGCGGGTCCGGGAGTTCGACCTCGGTTTCGTCGTCTGGGCCGAGGACCGCGAGGACGGCCCGGTGTCCGACGGCGGCGGCCAGCGGCTGGTCATCGCCCGGGACAGCGGCGAGGCCACGCTCTGGCCCGCGCTTCCCGTGGGCGAGGTGATCCGCCGGTACGAGGAGGAGTACGGGCTCCCGGACGCGGCACCGCAGGACGCGGTGGTGCCGCCGCCCGAGCGGGTCGACCTCAATCAGACGTCCTTCCTGCTGACGCCTCCGGAGTGGCTCCAGGAGGCGGCGGACAAGATGGGGATCCCTGATCGGCGGGAGCCCGGTTCGCAGGGCGGGGTGGTTTCCGGCGACGAGGGGCCTGGCGGCGAGGTGCCCGCTGACTCGGTGCCCGCTGACTCGGTGCCTGCCGCCTCGGTGCCTGCTGCCTCGGTGCCAGACGAGGTGGTGCCCGATGACGCGGAGCCCGGCGCGGGGAGCGCGGTTCCCGTGGCGCCGGACGGCGGTACGGCGTGGCCCGAGGCCGGTGCTCAGGCGGCGGACGCCGTGCCCGCCCGCGACGACAGCCTGCCCGTGACCTCGCCGGGCGTGCCGGTGGGCGCGACTCCGTGGGCCGGTACGGACACCAACGCCGATGGTGGCGAGGACCTTTCGGTGCCGGCGCCCGCGACGGTGTTCGCGCCGCCGCTGGTCTCCGGGGACGGGGACGGCCCGCCGTCGCCGGGTGTGGCGCCGGAGGCCAAGACGGCCCTGATGCAGGGAGGCAGCCACCTCCCGGCGACCGCCATCGCCCCCGCTCTGGACACCCCGCCCCCGTCCGCGGGACCGGCCACGCCGCCGCCGGACGCGGGTGCGCCGGACGCTTCGGCGTACGGGTATCCGCAGGGGCCCGGCACGCCGGGTGCCGCCGGGGCGAACGCGCCGCTGCCGCCCGCCGGTTCGCCGGTTCCGCCTCCGCCGCCGGGTGCGCCGGACGCCTCGGCGTACGGCTATCCGCAGGGACCCGGTCCTGCCGGTGCCCCGGGTGCCCCGGGTGCCCCGGGTGCCCCGGGTGCTCCGGGTGCCCCGGGTGCTCCGGGTGCTCCGGGCGCCTCTGGGGGCGGTGCGCCGCTGCCGCCCGCCGGGAGTACGCCGCCGCCCTCGGGGCCCGGCGCACCCGGTACCCCCGCCGGTGGGTACGTGCCGACGCAGCTCGTCTCCTCGCTCGGCCCCGGCGGCCCCGAGGGACCCAAGCCGCCTACCGCGCCTGCCGCGCCCGGTGCGCCTGGTGCTCCGCAGCCTCCCGGGCCGCCCGGCGCTCCCGGTACGCCTCCGGGGGGTGTGCATCACGCCGCGACGATGTTCGCCGACGCGAGCCTCGGCGGTCCGAGCGCGCCCAAGCCTCCCGGTCCTCCCGGTGCTCCGGGTGCGCCTGGTGCGCCTGGTGCGCCTGGTGCTCCGCAGCCTCCTGGGCCGCCCGGCGCTCCTGGTACGCCTCCGGGGGGTGTGCACCACGCCGCGACGATGTTCGCCGACCCGAGCCTCGGCGGCCCGAGCGCGCCCAAGCCTCCGGGCGCTCCCGGGGCTCCCTCCGCTCCCGGTGCCCCGGGCGCTCCCGGCACCCCGCCGCCCCCGGGCGGCGGCGTCCACCACGCCGCGACGATGCTCGCGGGCCCCGCGGTCGGCGGTCCGGGCGGTCCCGGTATGCCGCCTCCGCCCGCGCCCGCTCCGGCACCCGTACAGCCCGGCCCGCCCGGACAGCCGTACGGCTATCCGCAGCCGCCCGTCGGCATGCCGACCGTGGGCCCCGGCTACCAGGCCGTGCTCCGCTACCGCGCGGCCGACGGGTCCGAGCAGCAGGTCATCCGCCGCTCGGCGCCCGGCACCCCGCACCCGGAGTGGCAGATCCTGCACG
Source organism: Streptomyces sp. NRRL S-920 (assembly GCF_000717945.1). NCBI lineage: Bacteria > Bacillati > Actinomycetota > Actinomycetes > Kitasatosporales > Streptomycetaceae > Streptomyces > Streptomyces sp. NRRL S-920. The sequence goes on along the minus strand of NZ_JODF01000039.1, from coordinate 22,978 downwards.
AGCTGCGCGGCATGAACGTGCCCCCGCAGCAGGTCCTGGAGCTGCACACCGAGCTGGAGTCCTGCGAGCTGCCGGGCGCGTACTGCGCCCGCATGATCCGTGAGACCTGGCCGCAGGCGCGGATCACGTCCATCGCCCCGTACGGCAGGGACCACGCGTCCCGCCAGGGCGGCATGCGGCAACTCCTCGCGCACCAGGGCGAACTGCACCAGGTCGCGGACGGCCCGGCCCGCCCGGCGCCGGTGCGCGCGCCGTTGCAGCAGCTGCCGCCCGTGCCCCCGGTCCCGCCCGAGGGCGTCGCGCAGGAGCTGATCGCGGCCTTCGGGCCGGGCGTCTTCCGCTTCGACCAGCGGGCGGTGTCCCGGCAGGGCGTGCCGGACATCGTGGCGCACACCCTCGTGGTGGCGGGTCTGCCCGTCGACTTCGGGCCGTTCTTCTGGGCGCAGGCCCAGCCGGGCCGGCCGGTGCCGACGCTGGCGGAGCTGGCGCAGGAGCGGGGCGTGCAGCCGGCGTCCGACGCGGGCTCGTACCTGGTGATGGGCAGCGACTTCGGGCGGGCGCTCTGCGTCCAGTACGGGACGGCGAACATCGTGGCCGTGCCGGTGGAGGCGGGGCCCGGCGGTGCCCCCGTGCCGCCGCAGTTCGTGAACACGGGGCTGCCCGAGTTCGCGCGCTGCCTGGCGCTGCTCGGCCGGATGTGGCGGCTGCGGTTCGGGCTCAACCAGGAGCAGGCGGGCCGCTGGACCGTCGACTTCCAGAACCAGCTGGCCGCCCTCGACCCGGCGGCGCTCGCGTCGCCGGAGAGCTGGTGGTCGGTGCTGCTGGAGCAGATGTGGGACGGGCTCCTGTAGCGGGGGCGTGAAGTACGGGCGTACGGACGTACGCGGAAGGCGCTCGGCCCGCGTGACGGGGCGGGCGCCTTCCGCCATCCCGGTTCCGGCTTCCGGCGGCGATTGCCGCATCCTTGACCGGGTGGAGTGGGCGGAGTGTCGCGTTATGAGCGCTTCCGTTTGATCCATCAAGATGTGCGCCAATCGCGCTGTACGTGCGAGGTACGTCGGAGAGGGGTTCCCAGGATGAGCAGCAGCGGTGCATCGCCGTCGCCGCACGGCTTCACCACCGTGCGTGGGCGCGGCTACCGTCCCCAGCAGGTGGAGGCGTACGCCGCCGGACTGTCCGAGGAGCGGGACGGGGCGTGGGAGCGTGCCGCCCGGCTGACCGTCCTGGCCAAGGACATGGAGGTCCAGGCCGAGCAGCTGCGGGACGCGGTGTCGCGGCTCGCCCCCCAGACGTACGAGACGCTGGGGGAGCGGCCCCAGCGGATCCTCGCGCTCGCCGAGGAGGAGGCGGCCGCCGTGCGGGAGGCGGCTCGCGCGCAGGCGCAGGCCGTGACCGGGGACGCCGAGGCCGGGGCGCGCGGGGTGCGGGAGGCGGCTCGCGCGTACGCCGATGAGGTGGGCGCCGATGCCGACGAATGGGTCAGGCGGCGGCTGCTGGACGACCGGGCCACGGCCGACGACGCCCGGATCTCCGCGCGGCGGGACGTGAAGGAGTGGCGCGGCGAGGCGCTGGCCGCGCTGCGGGAGATGCGGCAGCGGTGCGAGGGCCTGCTCGCCGAGCAGCAGAAGGAGCAGGCCGAGCGGTGGGAGGCGGCCGAACGGGAGTTCGCCGAGCGCGAGGCGGCGTCCGACGCGCGGGACGCGGAGCTGATCGCCGCCGCCGAGGCGCGGCTCTCCGCGGCCAAGCGGGCCTTCGCCGAGGTGGAGGAGGCCGCGCGGCACGGGCAGGAGGACGCGCAGGCGCGGGCAGCGGAGATCGTCGCGCAGGCGCGGGTGCGGGAGGAGCGGGTGGTCCGGGAGACGGAGCGGGTGCTGCGCGAGCACGGGGAGCGGTGGGACGAGGTGCGGGCGCACATGGACCACGTGCGCAGCAGCCTCGCCGCCCTCACGGGCAGGGCCCCCGCGGAGGACACTCCCTAGCCGGTGCCCCCGCGGATCCCGTCAAGGCCCGCCGCTCCGCGGCGGATGTCTCCCACCCACCCACCCGTTTACCCCGCGCTGCTTCGGTGCTGAGAACCCCGTGGGGACTCCGTGTCCCGCAGTACGGGAAAACGCCGCGGGGCGAGGAGGACCAGGACGAGGACCGCCAGCGCCGCCGCGCACCCCGCCCCCACGTACACCGCATCGACCGCCCCGTCCACCGCCCGCCGCAGGCGCTCGCGGTCCGGGTCCGAGACGGACCCGGGGTCGTCCAGGACGCGCGCGACCGAGTCCAGGGAGCCGGAGCCGCCGAGCCGTGCGCTCAGGACGCCGTTGGCCACCGCTCCGAAGAGCGCGGCGCCCAGCGTCTGGCCGATCTGGCGGCAGAAGAGGATGGACGCGGTGGCCGTGCCGCGTTCGGCCCAGTCGACGGTGGACTGGACGCCGACGACCAGCGGGAGCTGGAAGACGCCGAGCGCCGCGCCGAGGAGCAGCATGATCAGGGCGGGCTGCCAGGCCGAGCCGGGGTAGGGCAGCAGGGGGAAGGCGAACAGGATGAGGGCCGCCGCCGAGCTGCCGACGATCGCGGCGTTCCGGAAGCCGATCCTGCGGTAGACGTGCTGGCTGAGCGCGGCCGAGACGGGCCAGCTCAGGGTCATGACGGAGAGCACGAATCCGGCGGCGACCGGGGCGAGTCCGAGCACGGACTGGGCGTAGGTGGGCAGGAAGACCGTCGGGGCGACCATGAGCAGCCCGAGCGCGCCGAGCGCGAGGTTCACCGCGGCGATGGTGCGCCGCCGCCACACCCAGCCGGGGATGATCGGCTCCGCGGCCCGCCGTTCGACGAGGACGACGAGGGCCACCAGCGCGAATCCCGCGCCGAACAGCGCGAGCGAGGGCGCGGAGAGCCAGGGCCAGGCGACGCCGCCCTGGACGAGCGCGGTCAGCAGGACGCCGCCGCAGGCGAAGACGGTGAGCGCGCCGGGCCAGTCGACGCGGCCCCGCGGGACCTTCTCGCGGTCCGGCTCGTGGAGGTGGCGCACGATCAGCCAGAGGGCGAGCGCGCCGATCGGCAGATTGATGAGGAAGATCCAGCGCCAGTCGGCGCAGGAGGCGATGAGGCCGCCGAGCGCCGGGCCCGCGACGGCCGAGGTGGCCCACACCGTCGACAACCGCGCCTGGATCCTGGGCCGTTCCTCGAGCGGGTACAGGTCGGCGGCGAGCGTCTGCACGGTGCCCTGGAGGGCGCCGCCGCCCAGGCCCTGGAGGACGCGGAAGGCGATCAGCGACTCCATGTTCCAGGCGAGCGCGCACAGCGCCGAGCCGAGCAGGAACAGCACGCTGCCCGCGACGAGTACGGGCTTGCGGCCGAAGGTGTCGGAGAGCTTGCCGTAGACGGGCAGGGTGACGGTGGCCGCGAGGAGGTAACCGGAGAAGAGCCAGGAGAAGATCGGGAAGCCGCCGAGGGAGCCCACGATCTGCGGGACCGCGGTCGACACGATCGTGGCGTCGACGGCGACCAGCGCCATGGACAGCATCAGCGCGGCGACGACCGCGCCCCGCCCGCCGCCCCCGCGCCCGGCCCGTATCGCGTCCTGTGTGCCCACGGCGATCCCTTCCCCCTGCACCGGTTGCTCCGGGCCACCTTCCCATCCGGTGGGGCTGCGGGGCAGGGGGGTGGCAACCCCGAGAGATCTCCGTGGGCGAGGGGGAGATCCCCTAGGGGGAAGTCCGTAGAACGGACGGGGGAGGGCTCGTACCACTGGAGGATGAGCGGGCCCCGCGGCGGTCCTTAGATTGTCCTTACGACGCACCCGGGGGGCCGAGCGGCGGGCGTACCGCACCTCGGAAGGTGGGGTTTACCCCCGGAAAAGACTGCGCTGAGCACCAGCGCGCCGGGGCCGTCGGGACACCAGACTGAAGCGCGCGGCGCAGACACCCGGCTCACCGCAGGACCGACATAGGAGACTTACCGTGACAACGGCTGTGACCACACCCAGGCACGGGGGCACTGGAGGGCGTACGGCCGTGGCGGCACGGGCGCGCCAGGTCGTGAAGGCGTACGGCTCGGGGGAGACCCGGGTCGTCGCGCTCGACCACGTCGACGTGGACATCGCCCGCGGGCAGTTCACCGCGATCATGGGCCCCTCCGGCTCCGGCAAGTCCACCCTGATGCACTGCCTCGCGGGCCTCGACACCGTCACGTCCGGCCAGATCCACCTGGACGAGACCGAGATAACGGGCCTGAAGGACAAGAAGCTCACGAAGCTGCGCCGGGACCGGATCGGCTTCATCTTCCAGGCGTTCAACCTGCTTCCGACGCTGAACGCCCTGGAGAACATCACGCTGCCGATGGATATCGCGGGCCGCAAGCCCGACCGCGCCTGGCTCGATCAGGTCGTGGAGACCGTCGGCCTCGCCGGGCGCCTCAAGCACCGCCCCACCGAACTGTCCGGGGGCCAGCAGCAGCGCGTCGCCGTCGCCCGCGCCCTCGCCTCCCAGCCCGAGATCATCTTCGGTGACGAGCCGACCGGAAACCTCGACTCCCGTGCGGGGGCGGAGGTGCTGGGCTTCCTGCGCCGCTCGGTGACCGACCTCGGCCAGACGATCGTGATGGTCACGCACGACCCGGTCGCCGCCTCGTACGCGGACCGCGTGCTGTATCTGGCCGACGGCCGGATCGTCGACGAGATGCACCACCCGACCGCCGACCAGGTCCTCGACCGCATGAAGTCCTTCGACGCGCGGGGGCGCACCTCATGACCGTCCTCAAGACCTCGATGCGCAACTTCCTCGCGCACAAGGGCCGTATGGCGCTGTCCGCCGTGGCCGTGATCCTGTCGGTGGCGTTCGTGTGCGGCACGCTCGTCTTCTCCGACACGATGAACACCACCTTCGACAAGCTCTTCGCGGCGACCTCCGCCGACGTCACGGTCTCCCCCAAGTCCGCCGGGGAACCCGACGACGGGCCGCGCAGCGGCAGGCCGGAGTCGATGCCCGCCTCCGTCATCGCCGAGGCGAGGAAGGCCGACGGCGCCAAGGACGCCGAGGGCGCGGTCGCCAGCCAGAGCGTGACGGTCGTCGACTCCGACAACAAGGACCTGGGCCCGAGCAACGGCGGCCCGACCATCGCCGGCAACTGGACGCGCAACGACCTGCGTTCGATGGAGATCACCACCGGCCACTCCCCGCGCGGCCCCACCGAGGTGATGATCGACGCCGACACCGCCGACAAGCACCACCTGAAGATCGGCGACAAGCTGCGGACCATCGCCGCCACCGGCGACCACACCGCGTCGATCAGCGGCATCGCCACCTTCAAGGTGACCAACCCCGGCGCCGCGATCGTGTACTTCGACACCGCCACCGCCCAGCGCGAACTCCTCGGCGCCACCGGCCGGTTCACCCACGTCAACGTCACCGCGGACACCGGCGTCAGCGACACGGCGCTGAAGCGGAACGTCGCGAGCACCCTGGACAAGGCCTCGTACGACATCAAGACGCAGAAGGAGACCGCGGACGCCAACCGCGAGGACGTCAGCGCCTTCCTGAACGTCATGAAGTACGCGATGCTCGGCTTCGCCGGGATCGCCTTCCTCGTCGGCATCTTCCTGATCATCAACACCTTCTCGATGCTGGTCGCCCAGCGCACCCGCGAGATCGGCCTGATGCGCGCCATCGGCTCCAGCCGCAAGCAGGTCAACCGCTCCGTGCTCGTCGAGGCGCTGCTGCTCGGCGTGGTCGGATCCGTCCTCGGCGTCGGCGCGGGCGTCGGTCTCGCCGTCGGCCTGATGAAGCTCATGTCCGGCATCGGCATGAAGCTGTCCACCGGCGACCTCACCGTCAACTGGACGACCCCCGTGGTCGGCATGGTCCTCGGCGTCGTCGTCACCGTCCTCGCCGCCTACCTCCCCGCACGACGGGCCGCCAAGGTCTCCCCGATGGCCGCCCTGCGCGACGCGGGAACCCCGGCCGACGGCAGGGCGAGCGTGCTGCGCGCCGTGCTCGGCCTGATCCTCACCGGAGTCGGCGGCCTCGGCCTGTACGCCGCCTCGCGGGCCGACGAGGCCAAGGAGGGCTCGCTCTTCCTCGGCGGCGGTGTCGTGCTCACCCTCATCGGCTTCGTCGTCATCGGCCCGGTGCTCGCCTCCGGCGTGGTCCGCGTGATCAGCGTCGTCCTGCTGCGCGCGTTCGGCCCGGTCGGGCGGATGGCCGAGCGCAACGCCCTGCGCAACCCGCGCCGCACCGGCGCCACCGGCGCGGCCCTGATGATCGGCCTCGCGCTCGTCGCCTGCCTCTCCGTGGTCGGCTCCTCGATGGTCGCCTCCGCCACCGACGAACTCGACAAGTCGGTCGGCGCGGACTTCATCGTGCAGGGCAAGGGCGGGCTCACGGCCGAGGCCGAGCGGGCCCTCACCAGGACGCCGGGCGTCGACCACTTCAGCCGCTACAAGGACGTCGGCGCCGACATCACCACCCCCGACGGCAAGGTCACCAAGGGCGCGGGCCTGAGCGCCACCGACCCGACCTACGTCAAGGACCTGCGCCGCGAGGCCGTCTCCGGTGACGTGTCGGCCGCGTACGGCAAGGACGCCATGTCCGTGGGCGAGGACTTCGCCGACAAGCATCGCCTGAAGGTCGGCGACACACTGAAGGTCGCCTTCGACGACGGCCGCACCGGTGAGCTGAGGCTGGCGGCGATCACCTCCGACGACGGCTCCCTCGAAAAGGGCGCGATGTACACCGCCATCGCCACCGCGGAGCGGTACGTGCCCGCCGACCGGATGCCGCTCACCGAGATGGTGCTCGCCGAGGCGGCCGCCGGGCAGCAGGACAAGGCGTACGAGGCGCTCAAGAAGTCGCTGGCCACCTACCCGCAGTTCGAGGTCATGGACCAGACCGACTTCAAGCAGACCCTGAAGGACCAGGTCGGCCAGTTGCTGAACGTGGTCTACGGCCTGCTCGGCCTCGCGATCATCGTCGCGATCCTCGGGGTGGTGAACACCCTCGCCCTCTCGGTGGTCGAGCGCACCCGCGAGATCGGCCTGATGCGGGCCATCGGCCTCTCGCGCCGCCAGCTGCGCCGCATGATCCGCATGGAGTCGGTGGTCATCGCCCTCTTCGGCGCGCTGCTCGGCCTCGGCCTCGGCATGGGCTGGGGGGCGACGGCGCAGCAGCTCCTCGCCCTGGAGGGGCTGAAGATCCTGGAGATCCCCTGGCCGACGATCATCGCGGTCTTCGTCGGATCCGCGTTCGTGGGCCTGTTCGCGGCGCTCGTCCCGGCCTTCCGGGCGGGCCGGATGAACGTCCTGAACGCGATCGCGACCGAGTAGCCACCGCCACGGGGGTGCGGGGGAGCACCGGCCCCGGCGGGCGCGCGAGTCGCGTCCACCGGGGCCGGTGCGTCGCTCAGGAGCGGGTGCCGGGCTCTCGGTCCCGGCGCAGCAGGACGTATCCGTAGGCGGTGTCCGCGGGCACGTACTTGGCGCCCGGGTGCAGCTTCTCGGCGTAGGCGACCGGGTCCTTCGTCCAGCCGGACCGCACGTCGAGGGCGACGTACTGGGGGACGACCGGGCGGGCCGCGCCCACCCAGAAGACGCGGGCGCGGGAGGTGAGCCTGCTGATGGGCCCTATGTTCGCCTCGACGGTGGCGCCGTCCGGCACCCGGTCGAGCATCTTCTCCACCGCGACGACGCGCTCGCTCTTCTCGTACGTCTTCGCCTCGGTGAGGCCCGCGAGCGGCAGGGACGTCGTCAGGGCCAGCGCCGCGGCGGCCGCGCAGGCCGGCAGCCGGTCGGCGTACTGGCGCAGCCACGGCCGCTCACTGCGGCGGAGGATGTCGACGGCGTCGACGAGGGCGAGCAGGACCACCGGCATCAGGACGGCGCTGTAGTGCCAGTCGGTGCCCCAGTAGTGGTCGTCGGCGGAGAGGAAGCGCCAGCCGAGCGTGGGCAGCGCGACGAGCAGCAGCGGTGAGCGCAGCGCCAGCAGCCCGGTGGTGGGGACCAGCAGCCAGGCGAGCGTGCGCAGCTTGGTGTCGAGCCCGCCGAACGCCCCCGCGGCCGCGCCGCCCTCGCCGACCTTGTCCCAGTAGTCGTACGCGCCCCCCGAGTTGAACGCCGGAATGACCAGGGTGAGCGTGACGAGCGTCGCGACGGCGCCGAAGGCCATGACGGCCAGGGCGTAGGGCACGGCCCTGGAGTGGCCGCCGCGGTGGGCCCGGACCGCCACGACGAGCGCGATCGCGGCGAGCGTTACCCCCAGGTCCTCCTTGACGAGGACCAGCGGCAGCGCCCACAGCAGCGCGGCCCGCCAGCGCCTGCGCAGCAGGGCTTCGAGGGAGAACGCGATGAGCGGTACGGCGAAGCAGATCTCGTGGAAGTCGAAGTCGGCGGCGCGCTGGATGCCCCAGGAGAGCCCGTACGCGATGCCCACGGCGAGCCCCGAGCCGCGCCCGAGCAGCCGCGTCGCCGCGCGGGTGACGGGAATCGCGGAGACGGCGAGGAGCAGCGCCTGCGCGACGAGCAGTGTGAGGGGCGAGGGGAAGAGCCGGTAGGCGGGCGCGAGGAGCGCGGTGACGGGGCTGAAGTGGTCGCCGAGGATGTTGGCGCCGGGCCCCTTGAGGTCGGCGACCGGCACCTGGAGGTGCGCGTAGGCCCGCACGGCCTGCTCGAAGATCCCCAGATCCCAGGAGCGGCTCTCCATGCGCCGGTAGCGCCCGACGGACACGGTGGCGTACGCGAGGAACAGCGCGGCGGCGAGAAGATACGGGACGCGGTCCCAGACGGAGCGGGTCCCCTTGCGGGGGCCGGGAGAGGTCTGGTCCCGCGACGGTATGAGCCCGTCGCCGCGCACCGGGGCGGGGGCGTCGGACTTGGCTCCGGGCATGGGGTGCGCTTTCTGGTCGGAGAGGGGAGCAGAATTCAGCCCCTGGGGGTCCCCCCGGACGGAGTCTGGGGGAGTTTGAGGAGCGGGGTCCGGGGCGGAGCCCCGCGGCAGGACGCCAGTCCCGCCGTCGGAACATTGTGCGTCAGACAACCCCCACCCCCGCCAGGCGCCCCGAGCCGAGGACCCGCACGGGCCGACCCGGAGTCGTACGCTGGAGGCCCCCCGGCCCGAGAGAAAGCCTTCCATGAGCCTGCACGGTCTGCTCGACGCTGTCGTCAAGGACTCCGCACTCGCCGAGGCGGTCAAGACCGCCACCGACGGCCACCGCGCACACGTCGACCTGGTCGGACCGCCCGCGGCCCGCCCCTTCGTCGTCGCCGCCCTGGCCCGCGACTCCGGCCGCCCCGTCCTCGCCGTGACGGCCACGGGCCGCGAGGCGGAGGACCTGGCCGCGGCGCTGCGCACGATCCTGCCGCCGGACGGCGTCGTCGACTACCCCTCGTGGGAGACGCTGCCGCACGAACGCCTCTCGCCCCGCTCCGACACGGTCGGCCGCCGCCTCGCCGTCCTGCGGCGTCTCGCGCACCCCCGCCCGGACGACCCGGAGACCGGCCCGGTCTCCGTCGTCGTCGCGCCGGTCCGCTCGGTGCTCCAGCCGCAGGTCAAGGGCCTCGGCGACCTGGAGCCCGTGGCCCTGCGCTCCGGTCAGACCACCGACCTGAACGAGATCGTGCGGGCGCTGGCGGCAGCGGCGTACTCCCGGGTGGAACTGGTCGAGAAGCGCGGCGAGTTCGCCGTCCGCGGCGGCATCCTCGATGTGTTCCCGCCGACCGAGGAACACCCGCTGCGCGTCGAGTTCTGGGGCGACGACGTCGAGGAGATCCGCTACTTCAAGGTCGCCGACCAGCGGTCCCTCGAAGTCGCCGAGCACGGCCTGTGGGCGCCGCCCTGCCGTGAGCTGCTGCTCACCGACGAGGTACGGGAGCGGGCCGCGGCCCTCGCCGAACAGCACCCGGAGCTGGGCGAGCTGCTCAACAAGATCGCCGAGGGCATCGCCGTCGAGGGCATGGAGTCCCTCGCGCCGGTCCTGGTGGACGACATGGAGCTGCTGCTCGACGTCATGCCGAAGAACAGCATGGCCGTGGTCTGCGATCCGGAGCGGGTGCGTACGCGCGCGGCCGACCTGGTGGCGACCTCGCAGGAGTTCCTCCAGGCCAGCTGGGCGGCGACGGCCGGTGGCGGCGAGGCCCCGATCGACGTGGACGCCGCCTCCCTGTGGGGCATCGCGGACGTCCGGGACCACGCGCGCGACCTCGGCATGATGTGGTGGTCGGTGAGCCCCTTCGCCGCCGACGAGGGCCTGGACGAGAACACCCTCAAGCTGGGCATGCACGCCCCGGAGACCTACCGCGGCGACACCGCGAAGGCGCTGGCCGACACCAAGGGCTGGCTCGCCGACGGCTGGCGCACCGTCTACGTCACCGAGGGCCACGGCCCCGCCGCCCGCACCGTCGAGGTCCTCGGCGGCGAGGGCATCGCGGCCCGCCTGGACGGCGACCTCACCGAGCTGACGCCGTCGCTGGTGCACGTCTCCTGCGGCTCGATCGACTACGGCTTCGTCGACCCCGCGCTGAAGCTCGCCGTGCTCACCGAGACCGACCTGTCCGGTCAGAAGGCGGCCGGCAAGGACGGCCAGCGGATGCCCGCGCGGCGCCGCAAGACGATCGACCCGCTGACCCTGGAGGCCGGCGACTACATCGTCCACGAGCAGCACGGCGTCGGCCGCTACATCGAGATGGTGCAGCGCACCGTCCAGGGCGCCACCCGCGAGTACCTGGTCGTGGAGTACGCGCCCGCCAAGCGCGGTCAGCCCGGCGACCGCCTCTACATCCCCACCGACCAGCTGGAGCAGATCACCAAGTACGTCGGCGGCGAGGCCCCGACGCTGCACCGCCTCGGCGGCGCCGACTGGACGAAGACCAAGGCGCGCGCGAAGAAGGCGGTCAAGGAGATCGCCGCCGACCTCATCAAGCTGTACTCCGCCCGCATGGCCGCGCCCGGCCACGCCTTCGCCCCCGACACGCCCTGGCAGCGCGAGCTGGAGGACGCCTTCCCCTACGCGGAGACGCCCGACCAGCTCACCACGATCGCCGAGGTCAAGGAGGACATGGAGAAGACGGTCCCGATGGACCGCCTGATCTGCGGCGACGTCGGCTACGGCAAGACGGAGATCGCGGTCCGCGCGGCCTTCAAGGCGGTGCAGGACGGCAAGCAGGTCGCCGTCCTCGTGCCCACCACCCTCCTGGTCCAGCAGCACTTCGGCACGTTCTCCGAGCGCTACTCCCAGTTCCCCGTCAACGTACGGGCGCTGAGCCGCTTCCAGACGGAGACGGAGTCCAAGGCGACGCTCGAAGGCCTGCGCGACGGCTCGGTCGACATCGTCATCGGCACGCACCGCCTGTTCTCCGCCGAGACCAAGTTCAAGGACCTCGGTCTGGTCATCGTCGACGAGGAGCAGCGCTTCGGCGTCGAGCACAAGGAGCAGCTGAAGAAGCTCCGCGCGAACGTGGACGTGCTGACCATGTCGGCCACCCCCATCCCCCGTACGCTGGAGATGGCCGTGACCGGCATCCGCGAGATGTCCACGATCACCACCCCGCCCGAGGAGCGCCACCCGGTCCTGACCTTCGTCGGGCCGTACGAGGAGAAGCAGATCGGCGCCGCGATCCGCCGCGAACTGCTGCGCGAGGGCCAGGTCTTCTACATCCACAACCGCGTCGAGTCCATCGACCGCGCCGCGGCGAGGCTGCGGGACATCGTCCCCGAGGCCCGCATCGCGACCGCCCACGGCCAGATGTCGGAGCAGGCCCTCGAACAGGTCGTCGTGGACTTCTGGGAGAAGAAGTTCGACGTGCTCGTCTCGACGACGATCGTCGAGTCCGGCATCGACATCTCCAACGCCAACACCCTGATCGTCGAGCGCGGCGACAACTTCGGCCTCTCCCAGCTGCACCAGCTGCGCGGCCGCGTCGGCCGTGGCCGCGACCGCGGCTACGCCTACTTCCTCTACCCGCCGGAGAAGCCCCTCACGGAGACCGCCCACGAGCGGCTCGCGACCATCGCCCAGCACACGGAGATGGGCGCGGGCATGTACGTGGCGATGAAGGACCTGGAGATCCGAGGCGCCGGAAACCTGCTCGGCGGCGAGCAGTCCGGGCACATCGCGGGCGTCGGCTTCGACCTGTACGTACGCATGGTCGGCGAGGCCGTGGCGGACTACCGCGCGTCCCTGGAGGGCGGGGTCGAGGAGGAGCCGCCCCTGGAGGTCAAGATCGAGCTGCCGGTGGACGCGCACGTCCCGCACGAGTACGCGCCCGGCGAGCGGCTGCGCCTCCAGGCCTACCGCGCCATCGCCTCCGCCAACACGGAGGAGGACATCAGGGCGGTACGCGAGGAACTGACCGACCGCTACGGCAAGCTTCCGGAGCCGGTGGAGAACCTCCTGCTGGTGGCGGGCCTGCGGATGCTCGCCCGCGCGTGCGAGGTGGGGGAGATCGTCCTCCAGGGCACCAACATCCGCTTCGCGCCGGTGGAGCTGCGGGAGTCGCAGGAGCTGCGGCTCAAGCGGCTCTACCCCGGCACGGTCATCAAGGCGAACGCCCAGCAGATCCTGGTGCCGCGCCCCAAGACCGCGAAGGTGGGCGGCAAGCCGCTGGTCGGGCGCGAACTGCTGGGCTGGACCGGGGAGTTCCTCACGTCGATCCTCGGGTCGTAATGTCGGTCCCGGGGTCGTAGCCGTCAGGTCGCGGGGGTGCAGGCCCGCGCGATCGACAGGCTGTTCTCGTAGAGGTGGTGCCGGGTGATCCGGCCCTCCTCCACGGTGAGCCGCAGCGCGAAGGGCCCCTCGAAGGACTTGCCCGTGGCGCGTACGGTGCCGAAGACGTGGCCCATCAGGACCGCGTCGGCGCCGTCCACGAGGAAGGTGTCGACGCTGGCGCGGGCGTCCTCGGGCACGGTGTGGGCCATCAACTCCGTGAACTGGGCGGCGCACTCGGCAGCCGTGGAGCGCGGCCGTATCCACGGCACGCCGGGGTTCTCGGCGAGCAGCCAGTCGACCTCGTCGGCGAAGAGGGCGGTCATGCGCGCCGTGTCCCCGGCGATGCGGGCGGCGAGGAACTCCTGGACGGTGGCGCGGGTTGCGGCCGCCCGGTCGGCGGGGCCGTGGGCGGCGGTGGGCGTGGCGGACATGGCGTTCTCCTCGGAAGTGGGCTGCTGAGGCGGTGTGCCCGATCCTGCCGGGGGAGGAGGGGGGCGGTCGATTACCCGGCGGGTAAAGAGGCCGGGCCCCTCGGCCGGTCCGGGCCGGCCGCCCGTTACGGTGGTGGCCGGGGGAGATTCCGCCCGGGGGAGGGGGAGCGCCGTGCCGCTCACGGTCGTCGGTCTGACCAGTTATCCGGTGAAGTCGATGCTCGGCGTGGACCACGAGCGCCTCGCCTTCGACACCCGCGGCGCCGTCGGCGACCGGCTGTGGGCCGTGCGGCACGCGGACGGCAGGCTCGGCAGCGGCAAGAACAGCCGCCGCTTCCGCCGCGTCCCGGGCCTCATGGAGTACCGCGCCGCGTACGACGATGACGGCACCCCCGTCGTCACCGCGCCGGACGGCACGACCCTGCGCCCCGGCGACCCCCGGATCCCCGAACTCCTCGGCGAGGGCGCCGAGCTGGCGCGCGAGGGCGAGGTCGGTCACCAGGACGCCGCCGGTGTCTCCCTCGTCGGCACCGCCTCGCTCCGCGCGCTCGGCGAACTGCTGGGCGACGCCGACCCCGTGGACGTACGGCGGCTGCGCAAGAACATCGTCGTGGAGACCGACGAACCCTGGATCGAGGAGAGCTGGGTCGGCGGCGAGATCACCTTCGGCGCCACCGACGCGGGGGATCCGCTGCGGCTGCGGGTCGACAAGCGCATCAAGCGCTGTGTGATGACCACCCAGGCGCAGCTCGAACTGCCCGCCGACAGCCGCGTCCTGAAGACCCTCACCGCCGACCGCGACATGTGCATCGGGATCTACGCGGAAGTCGTCACGCCCGCCCCGCTCGCCCTCGGCGCGACGGTGGTGGCCCGGTGAACCGCCGCACCACGTCCGCGCTGCTGGCGCTCGTCGCCGTGCCCGCGCTGCTCACGGGCTGCGAGCTGGACAGCGGCGCGGAGGGCGGGGGCGGCGCCGGTGGGCCCGACGCGAAGGCGGGGTCCGCGCTGGCGGCCGTCGACACGCTCACCGTCAAGGGCCGCGCGCCCAAGACCGGTTACGACCGGGCGCGGTTCGGCACCGCCTGGGCCGACACGGACTCCAACGGCTGCCCCACCCGGGACGACATACTCAAGCGGGACCTGAAGGGCGTCGCGTACCGGAGCGGGGACTGCCAGGTCGCCGCGGGCAGGCTGGCGCCCGACCCCTACTCCGGCAAGGACGTGACGTTCCGGCGCGGTCGCAGCCAGGTCGACATCGACCACCTGGTCGCGCTCTCGGACGCCTGGCAGAAGGGCGCCGCCCGGTGGGAGCCGGGCAAGCGCATCGCCTTCGCCAACGACCCCCTGAACCTCCTCGCCGTCGACGCGGGCACCAACCGCAGCAAGGGCGACGGCGACACGGCCACCTGGCTGCCGCCGAACAAGGCGTACCGCTGCGCGTATGTGGCCGGGCAGGTCGGGGTGAAGAAGAAGTACGGGGTGTGGGTGACGGCGGCGGAACGGGACGCGATGAAGAAGGTCCTGGCCAAGTGCCCCGACGAGAGGCTCCCGACGGGCCCGGCCCCGACGGCGGCTCCGCCCCGCTTCCACGCCCGCTGACCCGGGCCGCGGACAAGGCGGTACCGCCCACCTTGCGGGACGCGTACCCTGCGCCGGATGGACCTGAAGATCACCACTCTGGCCCAGCGCCCCGAGCTGAAGCTACCGCTCTGGACCATGGCCGGGGACTGGCCCGAGTTCATCCCCCACGACCCCGTCGGCTGGCTGCTGATCGGCCAGATCGTCGCGGACCTCCCCGAGTACGTCCTGGTCGCGACGGAAGAGGGCGGCACCGGGGAGAACAAGGTCGTGGCGCGCGCGTTCAGTGTGCCGCTCGCCCTGCGCGCCCGCACCGGGGGCGCACTGCCCGACGGCGGCTGGGACCAGGTCATGCTGTGGGCCTTCTCCGACCTGCGGCACGGCGAGGACCCCGACACGGTGAGCGCCGTGGAGATCACCGTCGACCCCGCCGCCCGGGGCAGGGGCATATCGGGGCGGATGCTCGCGGCGATGCGGGAGAACGCCCGCGCCCTCGGTTTCACCGAGGTCGTCGCGCCCGTACGCCCGAGCGCCAAGCACCTCGAACCGGCCGCGCCGATCGACGAGTACGCCCACCGCACGCGCGAGGACGGACTGCCGCACGACCCGTGGCTGCGGGTGCACGTCCGCGCGGGCGGGGTCGTCGAGAAGGTCGCGCACGCGTCCATGACGGTGTCCGGGTCCCTCGCGCAGTGGCGCGAGTGGACCGGGCTGCCCTTCGACGAGGCGGGCCCGGTCGAGGTGCCGGGCGCGCTCGTGCCGGTGCACTGCGAACCGGAGCGCGGCTACGGCGTGTACGTCGAACCGAACGTGTGGGTGCGGCACACGCTGTGACGGACCGTCAGGGTCACAGCTTGTCCAGGTCGAGGACGTCGCCGGTCGGCGGCGTCGTCTTCACCGGCTTGTCGTAGTCGCCGAACTTCAGCGTCTCCACCTTCCCGCCCTTCGCGGTGTCGACCCGGAGCAGGTACGGCTTGCCCTCGGTGGCGACGTAGAGCGTGTACTTGTCCTTGCCGTCGGTCTCCATGAGCTTGATCGCGGGGACGCCGTCGACCTTGGTCGTGCCGCCCCTGCGGGCCGCGGAGCTGACGTCCTTGAAGTCGGCGAGCACGATGTCGAGGTCGCAGAACGCCGCGATCTCCTTCGCGTCGGCGCTCGTCGCCTTCGTCTTCGCCCAGCGGTCCGCGAGCATGTCCACCGCGGCCTGTACGTCGGCCTTGGGCTCGCCCTTGCTCTGGGCGCGCAGGAACTCCTCGTCGTACTTCATGTAGACGGTCTTGCCCGGGACGATCAGCTCGATCGAGCCCTCCTTGTTCATGCCCATGGTGCCCGCGCACTTGCCCTTGGTGTCCATGGCCATGTTCAGCGAGATCAGCCCGGCCTCGCCGTCCGTGACGTCACCCTTGATGCGCAGGGACTCGGCGCCCGAGGTCGCCTTGACGGCCTTGTCGGCGATCTCGCCGCCGGACAGGCCGGCGAAGGGGCCCTTGGCGGCCTCCTTGGCCGAGCCGGACTTGCCGTCCTCGCTGCCGCAGGCCGTGAGGCCCGCCGTGGCGGCGGTGGCGAGGCAGACGGCCGCGATCGCGGTGCGGCGCAGACGCAGGTGGTGACGCAGGTGGTGACGCATGGGAACCCCCCAGAGAAGTCGTTTGGCGGGAACATCACAGCAGGTTTCTGTGAACCGAGTCAACACGAGATGATGGGAAGCAGTGGTTAACAGGCGTGAACCCGCCCGCGCTGCCCGTCGGAAGATCCTTCTGGGTATGCTCGACCGCGCGCGACTGACCCCGCGCAACGAGGGGAGCTGCTGCAATGAAGCCGCGGGACGACGCGACCGAGGTGACCGCCGCCGGAATCGCCAGGCTGGCCGGGGTGGGCCGGGCCGCCGTCAGCAACTGGCGCCGCAGGCACGGGGACTTCCCGAGGCCCGTCGGCGGCACCGAGACCAGCCCCTCCTTCGCGCTCGCCGACGTCGAACGCTGGCTGCGCGCCCAGGGCAAGCTCGTCGAGGTCCCCCTGCGCGAACGCGTCTGGCAGCAGCTCGCCGGACACCCCGCCGGGCCCGTCACCGCCCTCCTCCACGCGGGCTGCGCCCTGCTCCTGCTCCGCGACAGGCCGCCCGCCTGGCTCGCGGTGAGCGCCGTCTCGGACGAGCGGATGGCCCAGCTCCTGCCGGACCGGCTCGACGAGGTCGTCGCGACGCGCCTCGGGGCGCGGGGCGAGCGCGCCGTCCACATCCCCGGGGCCACCGAACTCCTGCCGTCCGTACCGCTGTTGCGCGGCGTCGCGGAGCTGGCGGCCGAGCTGGGCGCCAAGCAGACGTACGAGTTCCTGCTCGGCCGGCACACCGACGCCAACCCCCGCCAGTACACGCTCACCCCGACGGGCCCCGCCGCCCTCATGGCCGAACTGGCCGTGAGCGGCGCCCCCGCCCACACTGTCCTCGACCCCGCCTGCGGCACCGGCGCCCTGCTGCGCGCCGTGCCGCCGCGCCCCGGTCGGCACCTGTACGGCCAGGACAGCGCGCCCGAACTGGCCGCCCTCACCGCGCTGCGCCTCGCCCTGCACTCCGACGCGACCGTGCGCACCATGGCCGCCGACACCCTGCGCGCCGACGCCTACGCCCACCGCAGGGCCGATGCCGTGCTCTGCCACCCGCCGTTCAACGAACGCAACTGGGGCCACGACGAACTGGCCTACGACACCCGCTGGGAGTACGGCTTCCCGGCCCGCGCCGAGTCCGAACTGGCCTGGGTCCAGCACGCGTTGGCCCGCCTCGTCGACGGCGGCACCGCCGTCCTGCTGATGCCGCCCGCCGCCGCCTCCCGCCGCTCGGGCCGCCGCATCCGCGCCGACCTGCTCCGCCGCGGCGCCCTGCGCGCGGTGATCGCCCTGCCGGCCGGCGCCGCACCCCCCTACAACCTGCCCCTGCACGTCTGGGTGCTGCGCAGGCCGGGCCCGGCCACACCGCCCGCGCCCGAACTGCTCCTCGTGGAGGCGGCCGGCATCCTCGCCGCCGACGGCCGCGACAAGCAGCTGTGGCCCGCCGTCCAGGACACCGTCCTCGACGCCTGGCGCTCCTTCGACCGGCACGGCACGGCCGAGGAGCGGCCCGGCCTCGCCCGCTCGGTGCCGGTCCTCGAACTCCTCGACGACGAGGTCGACCTGGCCCCCGCCCGCAGGCTGCCGCCCCCGGCCCCGGGCGGCGGCGCCACCGAGCTGACGACCGTACGCGAGGACCTGGGCGAGGCGCTGCGCCGGGCCGCGGACCTGACCCCGCCCCTCACGGCCTGCCCGGAGCCCGCGGACACCCCGCACCAGCCCTCCACCACCGTCGGCGAACTGGCCAGGGCGGGCGCCCTCACCCTGCACACCGGGACCGGCGCCGGGGGCCCCGGCGTGCCCGTCCTCACCGACCACGACGTCCTGAACGGCGGCGCCCCCTCCGGAAGCCCCCACGAGGGCGCCCCGGACGAGACCGTCGTACGTACCGAACCGGGCGACGTCGTCGTCCCCGTCTTCGGCGGCGGCGCCGCCGCCCGCGTGATCGACGAGGCCACCGCGGGCGCCGCGCTCGGCCGCGGTCTGACCCTGCTGCGCCCCGACCCGGCCGCGCTCGACCCGTGGTTCGTCGCGGGCTTCCTGCGCGGCACCGCGGGCCACCGCAGGGCCAGCAGCTACGCCTCCACCTCCGCCCGGCTCGACGTCCGCCGCCTCCGGCTGCCCCGGCTGCCGCTGGCCGGGCAGCGCGGCTACAGCGAGCGGTTCCGTGAACTGGCCGCCTTCGAGGACGCGCTGCGTCTCGCGGGCAGGCTCGGCGAGCAATTGGTGCGCGGTATGCACGACGGACTGACGGAGGGCACGCTTCCGCCGCGGTGACGCGACCGGGCCCGCCGCGGCGGCGTGACCAGTACGGCAACGGTTCCGTACAACCCGGGATCGCTTCCGGTTGTCGGCCTATACGCTCGATCCGGATTCGTTCGTCCTTCAGGTACCAGGAGCAGCCATGCACGGCCACGGCTACGCGCAGCCGCAACCGCCGCCCCCGCCCGGGGGCACCCAGGTGACGCTGCGCGTGATGTTCGTAGTGCTCGCCGTCCTGACTTGCGGCCTGCTCGCGTGGGCGCCGCTCCTGCGGCTCGCGATCGTGACCCGCAAGGCGCACGACTGGATCGTCCTCGGCGTCGTGACGGCGCTCGACATCACCGGGCTCGTACTGATCGGCGTCGACCCCGGCGAGGAGGAGTTCCAGGGCCCCGGCAACGCGGGCATGGTGGTCCTGCTCTGCACGCTGATGGCCGCCGTCGCCTACTACCTCTTCGCGGAGATCCGCCACTTCAGCCGCCTCCCGCAGCCGCTCTTCCACGGGTACGCGACGCAGCAGACGCGGCCCGCGCACGGCTACCCGCAGCCGCAGCCGCAGCCGCAGCCGCCGACCGCGCCGGAGCCGCCCGTCCAGCAGGCCCCCGTCCACCAGACCCCGCCCCCGTCCGCGCCCCCCGCGCCCGCCCGCATCCACCAGGTCCGCGCCGAACTCGACGAGCTGAGCGACTACCTGCGCAAGCAGCAGGGCGGCGGCTGAGCGTGGTACCGGGGAACGGAACCGGCGGCCGGATCGTCGCCGGACGCTACGAACTGTCCACGCTCATCGGCCAGGGCGGCATGGGCCAGGTCTGGACGGCCTACGACCAGCGACTGGACCGCCGCGTCGCCGTGAAACTGCTCCGTCCCGACCGGGTCGCGGGCGCCGAGGCCGAGGAGCTGCGCCGCCGCTTCGTACGCGAGTGCCGCGTCACCGCGCAGGTCGACCACCCGGGCCTGGTCACCGTGCACGACGCGGGCAGCGAGCCCTCCGAGGACGGGGCCCTCTTCCTCGTCATGCAGTACGTCGACGGCGCCGACCTCGGCGACCACCTGGCCGAGCAGGACCCCTACCCCTGGCCGTGGGCCGTCGCCGTCGCCGCCCAGCTGTGCGCCGTGCTCTCCGCGGTGCACGCCGTGCCGATCGTCCACCGCGACCTCAAACCGCGGAACGTGATGGTCAAGCAGGACGGCACGATCAGCGTCCTCGACCTCGGCATCGCCTCCGTGATGGACACCGACACCACCCGCCTCACCCACACCGGCTCACCGATCGGCAGCCCCGCGTACATGGCGCCCGAGCAGGCGATGGGCGGCGCGGTCGGCCCGTACACCGACCTCTACGCGCTCGGCGTGCTCCTGCACGAACTCCTCAGCGGCGACGTGCCGTTCTCCGGCTCCACCGCCCTCGGCGTCCTGCACCGCCACCTCTACGAGCCGCCGCTGCCGGTCCGCCGCCTGCGCCCCGAGGTGCCCGAGGCCCTGGAATCCCTGGTCCTGCGCCTGCTCGCCAAGGACCCCCAGCACCGGCCGGGGAGCGCCCAGCAGGTCTACGAGGAACTGGCGCCGCTGCTGCCCGCCCGCGGCGTCCCCTCGGGCCGCCCGCTCGACCCCACCCGGCCCTTCCTGCGCCCGCACGCGCCCTGGCCGGACCGCGCCGCGACGCCCGCGCCCGCCCCCGACCTGCCGCCGCAGCCGCCGGGCCCGCCGCCGCGCCAGGACGTCGTCCGGGCCGTCGAGGACGTCAAGCGGCTCCTCGGCGAGGGCCGCATCACCCAGGCCGTGGACATCCTCGGCGCGATCCTCCCCGCGGCCGCCGCCGAGCACGGCGACCACTCACCGGTCGTCCGCACACTCCGCAAGCAGTACGCGGCCACGCTCATGGACGACGGCCAGTACCGCCGCGCCCTGCCCGAACTGCGGCGCCTCGCCGACGAGCGCGCCGCCGAGTCGGGCCACGCCGACCCGCACTCCCTCCAGTTCCGCTACGAGGCCGCGCAGTGCCTGGAGCAGCTCGGCGAACCGGCCGCGGCCCTCGCCGAGTACCGCGCGCTGCTCCCCTATTACGAGAACCAGTACGCGACGGACGACCGCCGCCAGTCCCTGGAGATCCGCCGCCGCATCGGCCACCTGCTGCTCGCCCTCGGCGACCGGGCCGCCGCCCACGACACGCTCGCGCGGCTGCTGCACGACGCGGACCTCGTGCACGGCCCCGGCCACCCCTTCCCCGCGGAGATCCGGCGCACCCTCCAGTGGCTCGGGCAGGTGCGGTGACAGCGGGAGCGACCGGCGCCTCCTGGGCGGGCCGGGTGACCCGGGGTGCCCCAACTCCCGCCGAATCGTTGGTCGAATAGCTGGCCGAGAAGACGGCCACTGCCTACCATCGATCACCGCAAGACTTTGTGCACCGCCGCACAATCTCCTCGGGAGGCTCACTTGCACCGCCGTCGTCGCACAGCGCTCATCCTCTCCACCGCCGCGCTCGCCGCGGCCCCCCTCCTCACCGCCTGCGGCAGCGAGGCGCACCCCGGCGCCGCGGCCGTCATCGGCGGCGACCGCATCACGGTCGCGCAGCTGGAGGGCCGGGTGAACGAGGTGCGCGACGCGCAGCGGGCCGCCATCCCCGACGACGCCCAGTACGCGCAGGCGATCTCCAAGTCCGGCGGCCTCACCCGCGCCACGCTGCACACGATGGTCCTCGACAAGGTGCTGCACCGCGCGGCCGCCGACGCCGGGGTGAGCGTCACGCGCCGCGACGTCCAGACCATGCGGGCGGGCCTGGAACAGCAGGCGGGCGGCAGGAAGGAACTGGAGGAGGCCTGGCTCCAGCAGTACAGCGTCGCCCCGGCCCGCCTCGATGACAGCCTCCGTACGGAGGTCGAGGCGCAGAAGCTCGCGAAGAAGCTGGACGCGGACATGAACTCGCCGCAGGGCCAGGCGCTCTTCTGGAAGGCGCTGACGGCCGCGTCCAAGAAGCTCGACATCGACCTGAACCCGCGCTACGGCACCTGGGACGTCGACAAGAACAAGCGTGCGGACGCGAAGACGCCGTGGGTGCGCCAGGTGACGGAGTCCGGGGCGGCCGCCGGGGACCGCCAGGCATAGCGGGCGGGCCGCCGGGCGGGAGCCGCGGACGGGTCCTCGGCGGGCTGGGTTACGTTCGTCGGGTGAACGACACCACCACTACCCCCGCCACCGCCGCGGCGGCCGTCGGCCGGGTCATCCTGCTGACCACCAGCCACCGCGTCGCGCCCGGCCTCCTGTCCTGGCCCGCCTGGCAGGCCCTGCGCGACGCCGACGAGGTGCTGTGCGCCGACGCCGAGCACCCGCAGTTGCCGTATCTGCGCGAGGCCGGGGTGGCCGTGACGCACGCGTCGCCCACCGCCGAGGAACTGGTGGACGCCTGCGCGGGCGGGCGCACGGTCCTCGTCGTCGCCGGTGCCGAGGGGGACCGCCCCCTCACCGACGGCCTGGCCCGCCTCGCGGGCTCGGGACGCGTCGCGATGCCGGACCTGGAACTGCTCCCCGCCTCCTACGACCTGCCGGGCGCCCGCCTGCTGGACCTCGTCCAGGTGATGGACCGGATCCGCGAGGAGTGCCCCTGGTCCTCGCGGCAGACGCACAAGGGCCTGGCGAAGTACGGGATCGAGGAGGCGTACGAACTGGTCGAGGCGATCGAGACCGGCGACCGCGAGGAGCTGCGCGAGGAACTCGGCGACGTACTGCTCCAGGTCGTCTTCCACGCCCGCATCGCCGAGGAGGACCCCGAGGCGCCCTTCTCCGTGGACGACGTGGCGGCCGGCATCGTGGACAAGCTCATCCACCGCCACCCGCACGTGTTCGGCGACGACGCGGCGGACACCCCCGAGGAAGTGAAGGCGCACTGGCTGCGGACCAAGGCGGAGGAGAAACGGCGCACCTCACTCACGGAGGGCATCCCGCTGGCCCAGCCGTCCCTGGCCCTCACCGCGAAACTCGCCTCCCGCGCCCGGACGGCGGGCCTGGACGTCCAGATCCCGCAGGGCGAGGGCGTGGGCTACGAACTCCTCGCACTGGCACTCAAGGCAGAATCCGAGGGCACGGACCCGGAAGCCGCCCTAAGAGCGGCGGCACGAACCTACCGAGAGGCGGTCCGCACAGCGGAGGGCACGACTCCCTAACCCCCCGGGGGGCGGCAGCGAAGCGCGCCCAAGGGGCGCGGGGAACGGCGCGAGCAACCCCAACAGACCGGCACCCGCCCCCGGCGAGGGAGTCCGGCAAGCCCGGCTGAGGCCCGCCCCTGGCGAGGGGGGCCGGTGAAGCGCCCCGCAGGGGCGCGGGGAACGGCGCGAGCAACCACAACAGACCCGCACCCGCCCCCGGCGAGGGAAGGCAGCGAAGCCCGCTCGGACCGCCCCCGGCGAGAACCCGCCACCCCCCAAAGC